>JAIKWW010000076.1 GCA_024684465.1 Clostridia bacterium
TGGGGTTAGGATGCGTAATCCGGTGATAATGACGTTGAGGATCCACCTGTTCCCATCTCGAACACAGAAGTTAAGCTCAACAGTGCCGAAGATACTTGGTGGGCGACTGCCTGGGAAAATAGGTCATTGCCGGTTTCTTCAGGATTAGAAATAATCCTGAATATGGCCCCATGGTCAAGCGGTTAAGACATCGCCCTTTCACGGCGGTAACCCGAGTTCGATTCTCGGTGGGGTCACCATTTAAAAGACATCTGGTTTAGATGTCTTTTTTATTTTTTTGAAACAAGTCATATGATTTTTTGAAAATATATAAGTAAATGCAGGAAGAAGAATAAAACAGAGGGAGAATGACCCAGCTGTTCAAAAGCGGGGCATGATACGCGGAGAACGGCTAATTTATGTTTGCGAAACAATTACAGGAAGCGGAGCTGTTCGGTTGTTTCGGTCTGCTTGTGCCAGGTGTGCCGGACTGTTTCCAGGAAGGCAGGGATGTCGGAAGTCGGGTCGGTGATCGGGGCGCCGAGGTTGTTTTCGATTATGTGAGTGTTGCCGGTAAAAGTGCCGGGATCGGCGCCGGCAGGTACACTGAGAGCGCAGATTGGCCGTGCGAGGCGCGAGGCACAGTTTACTGTGTACATGGTGCCGCTTTTCCGGTCGCACTGGATTACGGCTACGGCTTTCGAGAGGGCGGCGATCAGCCGGTCGCGGCGCAGGTAAGAGTTGTTTTCAACCCTGGTTTCCGGGAGGTACTCTGTGAGCAGGGCGCCGCGGGAAGCAAGGATTTCTTCTGCCAGGTCTTTATTGTTTGCCGGGACTATGTGATCGAAGCCGCCGGGCAGGATGGCCACAGTGGGAACTCCGTTTTTCAGGGCGGCACGGTGGCCAAGGGTATCACAGCCGTTGGCGAGGCCGCTGACGATGACCGGGAGCTGTGTTGAAACCGGCAAGCGGGAGGAGGCGGCGCAGTTAGGGACTATCAGGTTGTTATCGTTTGCTGAGCCGCTTATGGTTAATCCGGCATGAGTTTGGGCGGGGGTCTGAATGAAAGCGGCAGGGCAGGTTTCAGTCTGGTTGGCTGAGTTGGCGAGGCCGCTGACGATGACCGGGGTGTGAGTTAGTCCGGATATTTCCGGGGAAGCGGCAGGGCCGGAGGCTGACCGGTCATTACAGCTTGCGAGGCCGCTGACGACGACCGGGGTGTGAGTTGGTCCGGATATTTCCTGGGAAGCGGCAGAAATCCGGTTAGAGTGGTCGTGCAGGACCGCAGAGTCCTGCATGCTGATCGGTGACTGATCCTGTCCTGGATTTTTATAAGAGCAGTCAGCAGA
Organism: Clostridia bacterium; assembly: GCA_024684465.1. Lineage (GTDB taxonomy): Bacteria > Bacillota > Clostridia > Peptostreptococcales > Anaerovoracaceae > JAIKWW01. The sequence continues at coordinate 1,329 of JAIKWW010000076.1, forward strand.
AACATCTGTCTGCTTCGTCCGGTCTGCCGGAATGGTGGGTTCATCCGGGCTTGAGAAGTCGAGATTGCGCATCAGGGTGATCAGGGCATCGGCCAGGGCATTTCCTGCTGTTATACCGGCTTCTGTGGGCCAGCGGCTGCCTATTATTGCTACGGTATCTGCAGAGAGCAGTGCAGGTGAACCCATCATAAACAGGAGAACGGGACGGTCGTCTGCAAGGTCGTTGAGCATGGCAGGGTATTCAGGGTCGAGCTCCGTCAGCAGAGTGATCTTGTGAAGCTCATCTGCAGCTGCGTTGCGAGATTCTATGTCGTCCAGGATCTTAGCTGCCCGGGTTTCTGCATCAGATATCATGCGGAACGTCTCTTCAGAGGAGCAGGCTGTGCCCAGGCACTCTGAGAGCGTCTTCCGGAACTCGCTGTAGGAGCCGGTGTTGGTGACGGTCCAGATCAGCTGACTGTTTATTTTCTTTGTATCGAAATCTGTGAGGGCACAGAGGACTGTAATCTCACGGATGCGAGACAGATGTGTATTATTCATGTATTCAATCCTTTATATCTTAATGTGAAAAATTGTTTGAGCTTGCAGCATAAGTATCCGTAAAAGTATAGCCAGGATGCCGGATAACGAATTCTTCTGTCACTGATGACCGGGGAAAAAGAGCGTTGATAACCGGAAGATAGTCAGTTGTTTGCGGGGGTTAAAACCGGATCTTTTCATGAGAGGCATGGGTTTACTCTCATCAATACTGTAAAATAATTACAGGTTAAAAGCAACAGAAAAAACAGGGTGGATTGTATAAGAAGAGGATGCCAGTTGCGGCCAGGGATAAGAGTGAGAGGGAATCAGGCTCGGTTTTGGATGGGAGCGAGAGAGTGTAAGATACGGAACCGGAAAGTACTGAGTGGCAGACAGGCGTAGATCAGGAAAACGGTGAGTGATGAGCAGACGAGGATCCGGATGGAACTGAGTGACGGACAGGCATTTATCAGGATTAGTCTGTGTGATTGATATGTGTGGGGGTCGTGTGATATAATGTGACGGTGTGCTGTGCTCAGGCTCATGTGATGTGGCACCGGCACAGAGTTTCAGGTCACGTTTGGGAACTGAGAACTGTTTCGGGGATTTTTTTCCCGGCGAAAATATCATTAATAGTATGCGGATATGGTGGAATCGGCAGACACGCAGGTTTTAGGTGCCTGTGCTCCGGCGTATGGGTTCAAGTCCCATTATCCGCACCAGAATTGAAGGGCAGACGTTCAGGATCAAATGATTCCGGGGTGTCTGTCTTTATAGTTTCCGTGAGACTGCGATTCCGGATGAGCCTGCGGGGGACTGATTTGGCAGATGGGAAATGACTTGCACTGATACTTATTGCTCCTGCATTGCAAATGACGTATAATGCAATTAAAGAAGGAGGTATAATTATGGCTTCTAAAACAACAAATTATACTTGCAGAATAGATAGTACGGTTAAGTCTCAGAGCGAGGCATTATACAACGAACTTGGGATGACCCTCGCGACCGCGATCAATGTGTTTTTACGCGAATCTCTGCGGGTAGGGGGATTTCCTTTTGATGTGCGTCTTAATACGCCAAATAAGGAGACTGTGGCCGCAATGCTGGAGGCAGAGCGAATCGCGCACGATCCAACAGTGAAGAGATACGACGTTGAAGATGCATTGGCGGAGCTTAAGAAATGAAACGACAGGTAATCTGGACAGGGCACTATCACGCACCGTAACGCATAGTGATTTGTTTGGGAAATAGGCTCTATATACAGGCTTCCTATGAATGATCATAGGAAGCCTTTTTTACATAATCACAATAGAAATAAAAAGAAGCATAGAGCTGATAAGCTTGATGCTTCCTTACTGGATCTCGATATTATCTACTCCGTGACGAAGGATCAGGTTTATAAGTTCGTTCCGGGAATAGTTTGTTTCTGCAGCGATTTCATCTAAGTCTTTCAGGATATCCACTTTAATTCTAACTGTAATAATCTTACTTCCGTCTTCGCCTTTTCTTTTGATAATGATAGGATCTTTGCTCATAATCAACACCTCACTTTGTAATAAGCTTAGATTGATTATGCATATGATGATATGCTACAATTATATATATATTTGTATTACAAGTGTATATTGTAACTTGTTCTTAGTTGTTTTGAGCGTGTTCGAGAATGGAGGAGTGCATATGTTTTGCGAGAAATGTGGGAAAAAACTGGTTGAGGGAGCAATATTTTGTGACAATTGCGGCACAAGTATAAGCAGATTTACTGACAGTAATCCCCCACCAGTACAGATGTCGGTATCACAGGATCCCACAGTCACAGTTTATAAAAAGCGGTCAGGCAAAAAAGCTCTTGTTATGATAGGAGTTTTGGTGCTGCTTGTGGTTGTTTTTATGGGGGCAGTAGGGGTTTTTAACGGTGATGAGAAGTATGTGGAAGTGGTGAAAAGCGGTCACCCGGTCGCCTATCCGGATATAACATACGAGGAAGCGTATAATAGTTTCTTTGACAGTCCGAAGTGGAAATACCTGAAAACCGATGATGGACTTGATATTGTTCAATTTGACGGAGAATGCACATATGATGGAGAACCTGCGCATATGGTCGTACAATTTAAAGTTAACGTTTCCAGTGGGGATTTTGATATATATGCAATGGAATTGGATGACAATCCACAGAGCATTTTAGATATTGCTGTTATACAGTCTGTAATATTTGAGAGTTAAAGGAGGTTTTACAAATGTTTTGTCCCAATTGTGGAAATGAATCAAACGATGGCGCGCTCTTCTGTCCGTCGTGTGGATACAGGTTTAGAACGGAAAATCCACAGGAAGAGTATAAAGAAACTGATTTTAATTCCGCATCGAATGAATCCTGGTATTATTTAGAAGATGGAGAGCGCACAGGTCCTGTCAGTGAAAAACAAGTTGCGGATTTGATTAAAAATGGGATTATTAATAGAGATACAATGGTGTGGAAACAGGGCTTAAATGGTTGGACGAGAATAGAAAACACTATCTTTAGCAATCTTACCCAACAATTCGTGCCTGCCACACCTATGAGCGCACTTTCAGACAAATGGCTATGGTCGTTGGCGACGGTTCCTTTATCGGTGGATCTTGTTCTGACCGCTGTTAATCCCATGATTGACGACAAATTCCTGACTGCGATCGTCTTGTTCTTGAATCTGATTTTCGTCTGCCTGGATGAAAGGCATTTACGCCATAACGGAATCAAAACACGTGCCTGGATGTGGACCGGATTTCTTTTGGTCCCGGTTTACTTATTTGTCAGAGCTTCTAAGACGAACAAGAACATAGTTCCGGGAATATTCTGGTGTGTTTTGTATATTCTGGATGTCCTATTATCATTTTATTTATTCGTATAAAACAGATGCAGATTAAAGGCGTCCCATAGGTGACGTCTTTTTTAGTGAACAAATGTGCTTTTTTGTTTGAAAAAGGTGTAAAGTAAAATTTATGTGATAAAATATAAGGTGCAGATATTACTGTGTGTTTTTTTTAGGGAGGTGTTTCAAATGAAGGAATTTTTCAAAGGTTTTAAGGAATTTGCAATGCGCGGCAATGTCATCGATATGGCTGTCGGTGTTATCATCGCAGGTGCGTTCTCAGCTATTGTAAATTCGCTGGTTGAAGATATTATTTCACCTTTTATCGGCGCTATCACCGGTCAGAATTTTGCGGACAAGACTTTTGAGGTTGCCGGTGTTACGGTGGGCTACGGATCGTTCCTTATGGCTGTGGTCAATTTCATCATCATCGCGTTTGTGCTTTTCTGCATTATCAAGGCCATCACTAAGGCAAAGGCAAGGGCTGAGGCTCTCGTGATCAAGGAGAACAAGAGCGAAGATCCTACAAAGAAGATCTGCCCGTTCTGCAAGACTGAGATACATATTGAAGCTACACGCTGCCCGCACTGCACATCTGAACTGAAGACCAGAGAACTGGACGCATAGCGGAGACGGAGTTTCGAGGTTGCAGGCTGGATGCATTAGTATGATCATATGATCCGGGGGATTTGTCGTGGCTGACATGAAGAATTTTATAGATTCGCTGCTTGAAGGAGCAGGCGGGTCAAAGGCGGAAAAACTGAATGGCAGGACATACAGGGATGAGCCGATTCTCATGACGGCGGCGCAGATGGCGGACTACACTCCGCCGAAGTACCGGGAGATGAGGATGATCGGCAGGAAGTTCCGCGGCGGTCAGTATCGGAATTATCTTGAAATGGAAGGCAGGGTCTTTTACGAAGAGGCCCGGTTCATGCAGGATTACGAGGATCAGGTGGAGCTCAGGGCTGAAATTGAGGACATTTTCAGACCGGGCTACGAGGATCTTACGGACAGGGAACTGCGGATGTATTTCACATGGAGGCGGAATTTCAGGCATGGAAACCCGGATGGCATCAGTAAGACCTTTGCCCGGATCTATTCCAACGAGCTGATCAATCTTATCGGCGTGAGGGATCCTGAAGAGGGATACCGGCTGATCCAGCAGCTGCGGCAGGTCTGCGCAGAGAAGGGCTTCGGAAAGTATTTTGATCTTGATATGAAGGAAATTGCCCATGACTTTGTGGTTTATTACGACTTGCCGGCGGCGCTTCTTAACGATGACGATTCCATCAGGCATGCGGATTCGGTGCGGATAATAAGCGACCACAGGAGCTGCAGTCCCCATGAGCTGATGGGCGCACTGGACGAGCTTTCCAGCTACAGTATTAACAAATCGAGATTTTACAAGGCCAATCCAGAAGACATGGAGGCTGTGGTCTACGGAGCCTTTGACCAGCTCTACGCTTACTACGGCAGGGGTCACAAGGTGGATCTGGTGGAGAAATTTGCAGGAGCAAAGTCACGGATTCCTTATCGCATGTTCGGATACAATGTTTTTTTTGAGAAGGTGAGGCATCCGGACGGAGTATACGATGTGGACGGCCTCACCAGATACATCTGCAGCCGGGGAAACTGGGTGATGGAGACTCTCATGCCCACAGACAAGAATCGCCGTGAGGTGAAGAAGTTCCTGAAGAGTGTTGATTTCCGCATGCGGGAAATGTTCGATTTTACACCGCAGATAAAGGATGTCAAAGTTTCCAAACTGTACGATTCCATAATCAGAGAGGAAATCGGGAAGATCCTTGATGCGAAGAGGGAAGCTGCCCGGCCGAGGATCGAGATAGATCTGTCCAAGCTGGACCGCATCCGGGCGGCTGCCGAAAAGACTGCCAGGAAGCTGATAGTGGAAGATGAGAACTTTGAGGAAGAGGGCTCTGCGCAGATTCCTCTGATGGAAGTCGGGACTGTGGCTCCGGCTGGGGATGCCGGCAGGGCTAAAGGAGACGGCGAGGCTGAAACAGAAGGCAAGGCCGGTGCTGTTTCCTGTGCTGAGATTCCGAAAGCTATTGAAATTGATGGGGATAGTTCAGGAACAGAGATTCCGAATGCCGAGGCAGGCCGGGAGGCTGCCGGTGGGGCCGGTGCCGGGACGGCATTCAGTCCACTGGAACGGGAATTCCTGAGCAGACTGCTCAGGGGTGAGCCTTACGCTGACCTGCCGGAGCGGGAGCATGTCATGCTGTCGATCCTGGTGGACGGCATCAACGAGAAGTTTTACGATCTGCTGGGTGACACCGGCTTGGAATTTGAAGGGGAAGAGCCTGTGATCATCGAGGATTACAGGGAGGATATAGAGGCGCTTCTGTGAAACGGAGCAGAGGCCGGAGGTTATGCATATGAAGGTACCAAAGAGGATCGCTACGGTGATAGTCAACTCGCTTAAGGGCGGTGTTGTGCCGCGCACGGGACTTCCTTACATTACTGTGGGAAGGGACAGGGAGAGCGATGCACTGCTGAGGGACGTGGACATCATCTCGGAGGGTGGTGCGTCTTTCCGCTTTATTGTTGGAAAATACGGCAGCGGAAAGAGTTTCATGCTCCAGACCATCAGGAATTATGTGATGGACAGGAATTTCGTGGTGGTGGATGCGGATCTTTCGCCTGAGCGCAGGCTTCACGGCACCAAGGGCCAGGGACTTGCAACATACAGGGAGCTCATCAGGAACATGTCCACTAAAACCAGGCCGGAGGGCGCTGCTCTCACGCTGATCCTGGACAGATGGCTGAACAATATCATGACTGAGGTTTCCGCTGAGACAGGACTGGAACGGGAAGATCCCGCCTTCGACGGACAGGTGGAAAAGCGCATCTATGGAGTGATCGATTCTCTGGATGAAATGGTCTACGGGTACGATTTCGCAAGGCTTCTCATTAGATATTACAAGGCTTTTGTGATAGGTGACGCAGATGACAAAGGCAGGGTTGTGAAGTGGTTCCGCGGGGAATACACAACTAAGAGTGATGTGAAGAGAGATCTGGGTATCAATATTCTCATAACTGATGACAACTGGTACGAGTATCTCAAGCTGTTCGCCATGTTCCTGAAGCGGGCCGGATATGCGGGGATGCTGGTGCTGATAGATGAACTTGTGAATATCTACAAGATCCCGAACCGAATTACCAGACAGTACAACTACGAGAAGATCCTGACTATGTACAATGACACTCTTCAGGGTAAGGCCCAGTATCTGGGGATCATCATGAGTGGGACGCCTCAGTGCGTGGAGGACACCCGGAGGGGAGTGTACAGCTACGAGGCACTGCGGTCAAGGCTTTCCGAGGGCCGGTTCGCCAGCCGTGAAGAGGGGATCTACGACATGATGGCTCCTGTGATCAAGCTGAGTCCGCTGACACATGAAGAAATGCTGGTACTGCTGGAGAAGCTGGCTGATATTCATGCGGATCTCTACGGATATGAACGGCATGTGGATGAGAATGATCTGGCGGATTTTATCAGGATAGAATACGGCCGAGTCGGCGCGGAGACCGGGATCACGCCGAGAGAGATCATCCGGGATTTCATAGAACTTCTGGATATCGTATATCAGGAACCGCAGCTGAAGGTTCGGGATCTTCTGGAATCTGAGAAGTTCGAGTACTCAAAACCGGAGTTTGGAAACGGCAACGACGAGGTGGACGTGCAGTTTGCGGAATTCACGATCTAGACCTGCTGCACGAAGATCTGTTTTTCCATGATTTTTGATAAGCCGGAGATTGAAATATGAATACATTTGACAGATATGCCCCATTCATAAGGGATTATATTTTCCAGAATGGGTGGGGTTCTCTTCGGGCGGTTCAGGTGGCCGCCGCAGAGGCAATATTTGATACTGATGACAATGTGCTGCTTTCTGCTTCTACTGCTTCGGGGAAGACGGAGGCAGCTTTTTTTCCTATTCTCACTTTAATGTCGGAAGAAATGCCCGCGTCAGTGGGAGCATTGTACATAGCGCCGCTGAAAGCACTGATAAATGACCAGTTTGAGCGTCTGAACGATCTGTGCCGGGAGGCGGAAATTCCCATCTGGCACTGGCACGGGGACGTGTCTCAGACAAGAAAGCAGAAGCTGATGAAGAATCCTTCCGGAATCCTCCAGATAACACCGGAGTCTCTGGAGGCTATGATGATGCGGAAGCGGGCTGACATAGCGAGATTATTCGGAGATCTGAGGTTTGTGGTGATCGACGAGGTGCACTCGCTGCTTAGGGCGGATCGTGGAGGACAGACCCTGTGCCTGGTGGAGCGACTCTCCAGACTTGCCGGCGTGAATCCCCGGAGGATAGGCCTGTCAGCCACTATTGGAGATCCGGAGGCTGCAGGACGCTTTCTCTCTGAGGGAACCGGGAGACGGACCATCGTGCCGCAGATCCAGTCACCCGGCAATCGCTGGAGACTCTGCATGGAACATTTCTACGTGGGTTCCGACGAGCGGATCGAGGCTGCTGACGAGGCACCGGAGAGCGCGGATCCCGGCCTCGGTTTTATATTCCAGCATACAAGGGACCGGAAATGTCTGGTTTTTGTGAACTCCAGAGAAGAATGCGAGGCTGTGACAAACACTCTGCGCCGCTACTGCGAGGAGCGGCGGGAGCCGGACAGGTTTATGATCCATCACGGAAACCTGTCCACCTCATACAGAGAGACGGCGGAAGAGGTCATGAAGGACGATGAACAGATGCAGACTACCGTGACCACGGCAACTCTGGAGCTTGGAATCGATATAGGGAGGCTGGAGCGTGCTTTTCAGATCAACGCACCTTTTACAGTGTCTTCATTTCTCCAGAGAATGGGCCGCACCGGAAGGCGTGAACAGCCTCAGGAAATGTGGTTTGTTATCCGGGAGGAAAAGACGGAGCCAAGAGCGCTGCTGCCTGTGACTGTACCATGGAAAATGCTGCAGGCAATCGCACTGGTGCAGCTCTACGTGGAGGAACGATGGGTTGAACCGCCGAAGCTCAACAGACTGGCATACAGCCTGCTGTATCATCAGACCATGTCGGAATTGTCCGCCGGGGGTGAGATGATCCCGGCAGCTCTTGCCAGCAGGGTCCTCACTCTCACATATTTCCGCAACGTGTCTGCAGAGGATTACAAGATGCTTCTGCGTCATCTGATCGCCATCGGTCATATACAAAAGACTGAACGTGGCGGACTGATAGTCGGGCTTGAGGGAGAAAGGGTCACAAACTCCTTTAAATTCTACGCTGTCTTCAAGGAAAATGAGGAGTACACCTGTCGCAGCGACACCCAGGAGCTGGGAACCATCGTTCAGCCGCCCCCTGTTGGTGAAAAGATCGTGCTGGCGGGAAAAGTGTGGATAGTTGACGAAATCGACAGGAAGCGCAGGCTGCTCTACTGTCACGGAACAAAGGGAAACGCATCTGTTTACTTCGGGGAAGTGGCAGGGGATATCAATACAAAAATTCTGGAAAGGATGCACCGGGTGCTGTATGAGGAAGAATCCTATCCTTATCTGCTCCGCAATGCGGGCACGAGACTGCAGGAGGCGCGCCGCACGGCATTCAACGCAGGTTTGAAGGAACGGATGCTCATCAATCTGGGCGGTTCGGTGTGGGCGCTGTTCCCATGGGCCGGAACCTACACATTCCTCGCCATGGAACGGTTTCTGAAGATAAAGTGCGGAGGCGAACTGGGTCTCAGCTCTTTTGAGTCAGCCAGACCTTACTTCATGCAGTTCTCGATGGCAGTTTCAAAGGAAATGTTCGCGGAGACAGTCCGGAGAAAACTGGAGGAACCTCTGGATCCCATGGAGCTGGTCTACAAAAATGAGGTACCGCTGTTTGACAAATACGACGAGTTTCTGCCGGATGAGCTGGTGAGGAAGGGGTTTGCATACGGAGTGCTGGACACTGAGGAAATGAAAAAGAAGTTTCTGGAAATCGCTGACAGCATTGACCGGGAAAACCTGACTGGGCAGTAACGCGCATCATGCCGATCCGAAGAGGTTCAGGACGATGATGCTGACAATGATTATGATCAGAGCCAGAACGCCCTTCCGGGTGAGTGGCTCATGATAGATCCGGTTCCCCACCACTGCGGTAACAACTGTGCCGACCGCACCCCAGGTGGCATAGCCGACTCCCAGGTCGATGGGCACCAGCGTTATTCCGAAAAATTCATTGGGACTGATGCAGTTGGCAAAGAAATAGTAGCACAGGGAATACCCTGCGACGCACATAAGTGTCTGCTTCGGTACTGTAAACCCCTTTGAGTAAGGGAGCGTAGAAGTTGAAATCACCTCAAAGAAGATGGATATACCCAGTATGACATATGCAAGTATCACGCCCGTATTCATGAGTTCTGTTCCTTTCTGCGGTTCTTCTTTGCTTTGCGCTTTTCCTCTTCTTCCGGGGAGCCGTACAGATTCAGCATGAATACGCCGAAGCCCATTGTAACTATGGATATCCAGCCTGCAATGGTCAGATCCTGATGGAAGAATATAACACCTGCGATGGAAAGGGCTATGCTGCCCAGAGCTGTCCAGGTGGCATATGCAACAGCCAGATCTATGATCCGGAGTATCTTTGCAAAGAGGGTAAAAGATACAAAGTAGCACAGTATCAGAAGCACAGAGATCTTTTCGTTGCGGAAAGCATCGCAGGCTTCGAGACAAATGGAGCCGATAATCTCAAATACTATGGAAATTATGAGAAGAATATACGCACTTCGTTTGGATATGTTCAGCATAGCAGAGTTCCTTTCACGGTAATCCGTCAGCAGGAAAGACAAACGGTATTTGAACCCGGCAGAGGTAAGACCGGTTGAGGGCTGCCATCCGGGTACGGTTCGTTAATGTATAAATTATATAATAATCCGGCCCGTTTGGAAGATAATTCTGCATCATGGATTCTTTTTGCCGGGGGCTATTATATTAATATTTTTCTGTCGAAATTATATTAAGGAGCATTAGCTTCAGAAGGGAGGTGAGTTCTATGGCTGTTACACTAAATTCAATGATGAGAAATTATTACAACACCTACAAGATGATTCAGAAGCACGGTTCTTCAAATGGGAACAATTCGGCTCTTTCGATGTTGAATTCAATGAATTCAACGTCTTCGGGCGCCGGTTCCCTGAACGGACTGATGAATCCTGTAAACGGCAGGTCAGGGGCTGTGTCCAACACGGATCTGTACGATATCGCAAAGGATTACGGCACTTACAAAGCCAACCAGAGAAGCATCCACAGATACTTCAGGAGCCAGTATGGTTCAGGTTCTGCAGCGAGAACTTCCTCGACGTCTAGAACTCCTTCCGCCGCATCTGCTGCGGGAGATGCAGAAAAGAACATGTCAAAGGTCGGAAAAGCTGCTTCGGAACTGATGAAGTCAGCAAACAAGCTGACGGCAACAGGTGACGGATCCGTTTTCAGGAAGAATGAAAGCGGTGAATACGATAAGGAGGCTATAACCTCTGCAGTATCCAGCTTTGTCGACAACTACAACGCTCTGAAGACCACAGTTGTCAAAGAGGGCAACACAAAAGAAGTCGGTGCCGAGCTTGAGCTTGTGAACAATACCCGCGTATTTTCAAAGGCTCTCGGCCGTGTGGGAATTACCCTTAATTCTGATAACTCCCTTTCACTGGACAAGGACGCCCTGAAGTCGGCGAACATGGACACGGTGAAGGCTCTGTTTAACGGAAAGACATCCTACGCCAACAGTGTGAGTGAAGAGGCGAAGCAGGTGAAGGACACTTCCTCCGCCAGCTCCAGCTTCTCATTCTCGGGATTCAGCGGCACAGGCCGCGCCGGCGGTTCTTTTATCAATATGCTTGTGTAAAGCTTGTAAATTCATCATTGTAACGGTGTGACGGGAACTTAACCGGGCCGGGACGGCGAATCAGCGCTGCTCCGGTCCGTCCCGTTTTTTTGAACCGGGTTATATTATCCGGGAATTTAATGGAGAAAGTTATAACTGAAGGGTTATAGTTACATAAAAGAAACGCGTACAAAATATATAAGTAACAAAATGCGAATGTTGTCTTGATGAAAACTCTTTGCAATGTTACTATGTAAAACATGTAACGGTTACAAATGCCCCTGGCCGGTCTGAGGAAAGGGAATTATAGCGTTGAGATTGCAACCGCAGCAGGAAAATGTGAATCCGGCTCGGTTTCCTTGAAAACATGGGTTAATTTTAAGTTGTTTCGTGCCGATATATTTTCTGAAACAAAGAATCAGGGAGTGTGTCATGAGAAGATTCAGAAAAAAGAGACTGGGCGACCTGCTTGCGGCGGGTGGAATAATCGATGAGGCCCAGCTGCAGTATGCGTTGAAAAAACAGCGTGAAAACGGGACGAAGCTGGGCGAGACCCTCATAAGCCTGGGTTATACCAATGAAGAGGAAATCGTTCAGACTCTGATGGAACAGCTGTCCATCGAAAGCGTCGATCTGCAGGAGATCAAGATACCAAGGGAAGTGCTCAGGGTTGTGCCGGAACCTTCACTTCTGAAAAAATATACGGTCATACCGTTTTCTTTCTCGGAGAACGGTCTTGGACTCAATCTGGCAATGGCTGATCCGACGAATCTGATGGCTATCGACGATATGGCCATAGTTACAGGTCTTCAGATCAATCCGTATATCACCACCACAGGCAGCATCCTGGCGGCCATAGACCGGTACTTCGGTGATGAAGAGACCAGAGCGGTGGCAGCCCGTTACCAGAAGGAACGGGAAGACGAGATCGCTGAGGAGAATGCGGCAAATGCGCAGGAGTCAGCAGACGTTCAGAATTCGCCTATCGTGCAGATGGTGAAGACGCTGATCGAGCAGGCAGTGAGAAGAAGATCTTCGGATATTCACATAGAACCTATGGATGAGGATGTCAGGATCAGGAACCGTGTCGACGGCGTTCTGATCACTGTGGGTGAGTACCCTATGACCATGTTCCCGGCCATCGTGACGAGAGTCAAGATCATGGGAGGTATGGACATTTCGGAGAAACGAAAGCCTCAGGACGGAAGAATCACCCAGGTAGTGGATAAGATCGAATACGATATCCGAGTTTCAACCCTGCCTACCACATACGGCGAGAAGATCGTTATGAGACTCACCGCAAAGAATGCGGTGACCAGAACAAAGCAGGAGCTGGGCATGGATCAGGGTGAGGCGGAGCTGTTTGACAGGATGCTCGCCAATTCAAACGGGATCATCCTGGTTACAGGACCTACGGGTTCAGGAAAATCCACCACTCTTTACACTGCGATCAGCGGACTGAACAGAGAGCAGGTAAATATAATCACTGTTGAGGATCCGGTGGAAGCCAACATCGACGGGATCAACCAGGTTCAGGTTAATCCGAAGGCGGATCTCACATTTGCGAATGCCCTCAGGGCAATCCTCAGACAGGACCCTGACATAATCATGATCGGAGAGATCCGTGACGAAGAGACTGCGGGAATGGCAGTTTCCGCTTCCATCACCGGCCATCTTGTGGTGAGCACGCTCCATACGAACAATGCAGCTACGAGTGTCACCCGTCTCATGGATATGGGAATCGAACCTTATCTGCTTGCTGATACGGTCGTGGGAGTAATAGCACAGCGTCTCGTCAGAAAGCTCTGTGACTGCAAGAAGTGCAGAGAGGCGACAGATGCAGAGAAGAAGATGATCGGAGTTCCTGTGGATAGCAAGTTCGAGGTCTATACTCCGTTCGGATGTGTGAAGTGCAACGATACGGGTTATCTCGGCCGTACGGGTATATACGAGATGATGTCCATCAATAACCGGATCAAGGGTGCCATCGCGGCGGGAAAATCCGCTGATGAACTGGAGCAGATGGCCATGGAAGACGGAATGAATACGTTGAGGATGTCAGCGGCGAGACTTGTGAGAGAGGGAATCACTTCTCTCGATGAGATGGAAAGAATCACCTTTACTACAGATTCTGATGCTGTGGTGCCGGGAGATGCCGGAGATATGGCCTGAAGGGCCGGTGTGTGCAGAGAATTGAAGAGGATACAGTAAAATGACTGAATACAATATCAACGATCTGTTGGCAGTTGCTTATGAGAGAAAAGCCTCGGATCTTCACATCACCACCGGCGTGCCGCCCAAGATCAGGGTGGACGGCGTGTTGGAGAGTGTGGGAACGGAAAGGCTCATGCCTGAGGATACAGAACGGATAGTTGAAGACATCATGACCGACTACGCCAGGGAAAAGTTCAGACTTCAGGGTGAAGCTGACTTCTCCTATGTGGTGCCGGGACAGGGGCGATACAGAGTCAATGTGTTCAAGCAGCGCGGTTCCTGTGCCTGCGTCATGAGAGTGGTAAATACTAAAATACCGACGCCGAAGGAGCTCAATCTGCCGGAGGCTGTGGTAAATCTCAAGGATAAGAAGCGCGGACTGGTGCTGGTTACGGGACCTACCGGAAGCGGAAAATCCACCACGCTGGCTTCCCTCATTAATATCATAAACGAAGAAAAGAATCTTCACATAATCACGCTGGAGGATCCTATCGAGTACCTGCACAGGCATCAGATGTCCATAGTTAACCAGCGTGAGATCGGAGTGGACTCCATGAATTACGCGGATGCCCTGAGGGCTGCCCTCAGAGAAGATCCGGATGTGATCCTGGTGGGTGAGATGAGAGACCTGGATACCATAGCAACTGCTATAACAGCGGCGGAGACGGGTCATCTGGTCTTCTCCACATTGCATACCACAGGAGCGGCCAATACCATCGACAGGATAATCGATGTGTTCCCGCCTCACCAGCAGCAGCAGATCAGGATACAGGTGGCATCCGTGCTGGAGGCTGTCATATCCCAGCAGCTGATCCCTTGCGAACAGGGCGGGAGAATAGCGGCTTTCGAGGTGATGTTCTCCAATGTGGCGATCAGGAATCTGATCAGAGAAGCGAAGACTCATCAGATCGACACAATGATCCAGACCAGCAGGCAGAGCGGCATGATCACAATGGATGATGCACTGGTGCAGCTGGAGACAGAGGGGAAGATCAGCGGTGAAAAGGCTCTGGAATTCGCTCAGAACAAGCAGGAGGTTGCCCGGAAACTGAAGGGCGGCGGAGAGCCTGCGAGGAGTTCCGGAAGATTCAATTCCAGGCTTCGGGGCGGAGACTGAGGCGCCCGGAAAGGATAGTCTGAATTGAAATACGAGTTTGACAGAATGGAATGGAGGAAAGACCAATGGCACAGTACAGATACCTGGCGGTAGAGCCGGGTGGGCGCCGGGTCAGGGCGAATATTGAGGCGGTGGACATGAGCACAGCCAGATCGCTGCTCAGAAGCCGCGGGCTTACCATCATTCAGCTGAATGAGGCCGGCGTCCTCAACCAGGAAATTCATATAGGTTTTTTAAAGAAGCCGAAGGCGAGGGATATGAGTGTCTTCTGCAGACAGATGCACAGTCTTCTGAACTCCGGCGTGCCGGTGGCCAGGGCGCTTTCCATCATGAGCGGTCAGGTGCAGAACAAGATGCTCCGGGAAGCGGTGACAGATACCGGCGGCAGGGTGGAAAGCGGCGAGAGCCTTTCCCACGCCATGAGGCACAAGGATGACGTGTATCCGCAGATTCTCGTAAGTCTGGTGGAAGCCGGAGAGGAATCGGGAGCATTGGATGAGATCTTCGAAAGAATGGCTATATTCTTCGAAAAGAGATCCAGAATACACGGAATGATCCGGAAGGCGATGGTATATCCGTCGTTTATCGCAGTGATAATGGTGGCGGTCATGATAATCATGTCCATAGTAGTCGTGCCGCAATTTAAAGAGATGTTCGATGATCTTGGGGCGGAACTCCCTCTGGTCACGCGGATGGTGGTTGGCCTGAGCAACGTGTTTATTTACGGATGGCCCTTTATCCTGATCGGTCTGGCAGTTCTGATCTTTGCCTACCGGGGATGGAAATCCACGGACAGCGGGCGCAGGACCATAGGCAGCATAAAACTGCGGCTGCCGATTTTCGGAAGTCTGAATACGAAGACGGAGTGCGCTTCATTTGCCAGAACGCTGGCTACACTGTCAGCTTCCGGTATGAGCCTGCCAAGGGCTCTGCAGATAACGGCGGAATCCTTAACCAACGATCTTTACAAGGATATCATGATGGAAGCCAAGGAGGCTGTGGAGGGAGGTAACCTGCTCTCCCAGACCCTGAAAGGCAGTGAAGTGATTCCTTCTATGGTGGCAGACATGATAGCCATCGGTGAGGAGACCGGTAATCTGGACGAAATGCTCATGAAGATAGCGGAGTATTATGAAGAAGAATCCGAGATGGCAGCAGCCACGCTGACGGCGGCAATGGAGCCGGCGATAATCGTGGTACTGGGCGTAGCGGTAGGCTTCGTGGTGCTGGCGCTCTACATGCCGATGATAAGTTACTATCAGGATATGAGCGCGCTGGGGTGATCCCGGCAAAGCGGCCCTCCGGGCTGCGGATAAAACAGTCTGAAACTCCGGTCCGTTATAAGGTGTTGTAAGGAACGGACCGGAGTTTGGAAATATCTCAAAACATTTAATCGTTTAAACATTTAGGAAAGGGAAAAGGAGACAAGACCAATGTTTGAATTAATGAACACACAGAGAGCTAAGATGAAGAAGAACGGAAACAAGGGTTTTACGATGATCGAGCTGATCGTCGTAATCCTGATCATCGCGATAATTGCAGTTGCACTGGCACCGCAGGTTGTAAAGTATGTTAACCAGAGCAGAATCGCAACTGATGTTAACAATGCGGCAACTCTGAAGTCAGCTATCTCTACAGCTTATGCAGACTATCTCGCAAACGGCGGAGAAGAAACCACATTCGATGCTGTTGAGATCAATGGTTCACAGCCTACAGAGAACATGGGCACAGCCGAGCTGAAGAAAGCGATCGATGAGGTTCTCGGCGGCGATTACCCTGCGACAAAGTATGACAAGGATGGCTTTAAAGTAAGCCTGAATGACAAGGGTAAAGTCACAGTAAAGTGCGGAGCTCAGGACGTAGAATAATATGATGAAGGTCAGAATAACCGGAGAATGGTAAACTGAACCGAAAAAATGAGAGTCAGGCGGAGAATAGCCTGCCCGAAGGGCGGGAAACTCTCCGCCTGACTCTTTGAACATTATCAAATTGCTGTTTTTGACGATAATATTACTGAAAAACAGACACTTTTTAGGGTTGAATGACCATGAAAACGTAGGGTGAGATCCCGGGCAGGAGTCCTGAATGGAAATGATGCTGGAGATATTTATACTGATATTCATATTCGTGACAGGAGCCTGCGCGGGGAGCTTCCTCAATGTTCTGATCCTGCGCATTCCCGCAGGAGAGAATTTTGTGACGGGACGTTCCCACTGCATGAGCTGCGGATACACTCTCACCTGGTATGACATGATACCGGTGCTTTCCTGGCTGTTCTACGGAGGAAAATGCAGGAAGTGCGGAGCGAAGATATCCTTCCAGTATCCGCTGATCGAGCTGACCAACGCAGTCCTCTGGACTGTGACAGCGGCTGTCTGCGGACCGGAGCTCCGCACCCTGATCCTTTTGCCGGTAATCTCGGCGCTTATCGTTATCAGCGTGATCGACATCCGGACATTTGAGATCCCTTTCGGGCTCAACGTTTTTATCGGATCCTGCGGGCTGGCTGTTACGATCCTCGGGGGAAGGGCGGAACTTCTTTCCCATCTGGGAGGATTTTTCATCATAAGTCTGCCCCTTTTTATCCTGTTCCTGATAAGCGGAGGCAATGCCATAGGCGGCGGTGACGTGAAGCTGATGGCGGCTGTGGGTCTGGTGCTCGGAACGGGAAATACGGTGGCAGCTTTTATCATCGGGTGCTTCCTGGGGGTGGTTATCCATCTCGTCCGCATGAAGGTTCAGGGAACCGGGTCCAGGCTGGCTCTGGGACCTTATCTTGCCGCAGGCAGCATCATTGCTATTTGGGCGGGGAACCCGCTGGTGAACTGGTATCTGAATCTGCTGGGTCTGTAAGACTGTGCCGGTAACAGGACACGGAGCAATCCGCGCTTTGTCACGGACATAGTGTTCGGAAACAGGAAGAGAATAATCTGAAAATAGTATTGTATGTGTAACAATCGGAGGAAAATATGGCTGGTAAAAATGTTATCTGCCTGGAACTGGGAAAGGACGTCGTCCGCGCCGCTGAGGTGAGTCTGAACAGAAATACGTTTGAGATAACTGCTGCGGTAAAATTCAGCATTCCCGGGGAATATGTGTCGGACGGCATGATCATGGACGCCGAAAAGGTGGCGGGACATATCATGCCAAAGCTGGATGAGGCCGGTTTCCGCAGTGACCGGATAATCTTCTCCATCGTATCCGGCAAAGTGATGAATAAGGAAATGACTATCCCGACTGTAAAGAAGTCTCAGCTGGGAGCTGTCGTGCGCAATCAGGCTGAAGAGCTGTTCCCGATGGGAATTGACGGCCAGGCGCTTTCATACAGCATCAACAGCGTGGACCGGGTGACAAAGATGACGGAACTCATCGTCTATGCCATTCCGGAGGAGATGATGGTCAGTTATTACGAGCTGGCAGAGGCTATGGGCAAACAGGTTCAGAGC
This sequence comes from Clostridia bacterium, assembly GCA_024684465.1. GTDB lineage: Bacteria > Bacillota > Clostridia > Peptostreptococcales > Anaerovoracaceae > JAIKWW01. Next base: position 19,315 of record JAIKWW010000076.1, read on the forward strand.
CTCGATTACTGCGGAAATGCGGTTTACCAGTGGATGAAGCGGGCCTTTGGAAACCAGTCTGTCCTCTCTGTGCGGATAGACGGTTCCGGCAGTCAGCTGACCATCATGGCGAAGAACCAGCTGGAGATGCAGAGAAATGTGAACTACGGTTCCAACGACCTTCTGGATGCGGCAGTTGATCTGGGGCTGGCACAGGACAGGAAAGGCGCCTTTGAGATAATGAGCAGGGACGATTACATCGCATCTTCACTGGACGATGTTCCGGAGGAAGCTGATGACATTACCCGTCTCAGATCGGATATCGCTTATGCATCCAGGGATCTGCTGAGCAACGTTTCAAGATTTATCGACTATTTCTACAACATGCGCAGAGACGCTTCCTATTCCATAGAAGAAATCGTGCTGATAGGAGAGGGCTCGAAACTGCTGGGGTTAAAGGAGCTCTTTGATACCGAGCTGGGCATCAGGACCGTCATCGGCGGCGAAAGCGAGAGCGCAGTAGTTTACAAGGGTACGGGCCGGGCGGAAGTCCGGGATTATCTCTACATCGTGGGAGCGGTTGCGGATCCGGTAGGTTTTATAACAGAGGAACAGGTTGAAAAGGAGTCGGCTGCGTTCAGAAAACGTGCCGGAAAGCGATTGATCGTGATCGTCTGCGGCATCTGCGGGGCTGTGCTTCTGCTGAATCTGCTGTTCTGGGGATATCTGAGCTACCACAACAGAAGTTTGAAGGACGAAGCAGAACGCCTGTCCTATATACTGACTGTTCAGCAGGAGTATGAGAACGCGAAGGAAGCAAATCAGCAGGCGAAACAGATCGACAGGCTATCCACAACGGACGGAGATATCACACTCCGGATGCTGAGGGAACTTGAGGGCGACCTGCCGTCGTCATGCGTGGTGAAAGCCCTGAACGTGGAGGACAATATCGTTACCATAGGTATAGCTGCACCGAACAGGCCAGTTGTGGCAGATACGATCCTTCAGATCAAGAATCTGGGTTATATCAATGGAGACAGCCTGACGGTGAGCAACTACGAGGAGAAGATCGACAGCCGCACCGGCGTGAGAATGGTGGAAACCACAATGACGGCTTTCTTCTTCCAGGATGCTGCTGAAATAGCTGAGCAGTCCGGAGAGCTTCCGGGAACGGATGCGGAAGGTGAAGCTGAAGAAGATACGACTCCGGAAGACGGATCTGATACAGGAAATGAAACTGAAGGTGGAAATGACGGAGAGGAGGCGGCAGAGTAATGGCAGACAGAACAGAAATGAACGGCCGTGACGGACAGAACGAAAAAAAGACTCTGCTGTCAGGTCTGGATCCGAAAACAGGGAGACTGATCCAGATACTTTTCGTGGTTCTGGTGGTTTTAATAACGGGAATGCTGATCTACGGCGTTCTGGGAACTCGATCCGGAGAGCTGATAAAGGAGAATCCCGAGCTCAGCACCAGGGTCCAGCAGTACAAGGGGCTGGTGGAACAGAGGGACCAGCTGGTCAGTGATACTGAGGAATTAAACAGAAGTACCAGGGCTGTACTTGACAGATTCAGTGCAGGAAACACCCCGGAAAAGACCATACTCTTCCTGGACAGGATGGCAAATGCCAGCGGCATGTCCATCAATACTGTGGAATTCGGCCAGGAATATCCTGCGATCAGCCGTTCGGAATCTTCTGATGAGGATCAGTCCGACAAGGGAGTTCTCGAGGGCGTACAGACCGGAGATGAGCTGGAAGCAGAAGCTGCAGCTGCTGAAAGGGGAGAAACCTACAGCGGCGAAGAAGATGAGTCGAAGCCTGCTGAGGGAACCTCCGATAATGGAAAAGACGATGAAAGAGAGCTTTACGTGTATCCGGTGACTTTCTCATTTAACGTATCATATCCGGGGCTGAAGGCTGCACTGGATTACATCGCCGTCAACGGAGAACGGATGAGTGTGGAGGCATTTACTTCAGCCTATCAGGAAGATACCGGAGACATTGCCGGGAGCATGACCTTAAATCTGTACAGACTGACAGGAACGGGAAAGACCTATGTGGAACCTTCACTCAGCGGAGCACCGCTGGGCAAGACTGACCTGTTTGCCTGATGGGGTTACAGTGCCGGGTAAACCGGGGTAAATATCCACCGGCTTCCCGGAAGTGAAAATACATGGAGAAATGATATGTTTGCAGTCCTGAACAGATGCAGACAACTTAACAGGAAAGAGGGAAACCGGGGCTTTACAATGGTGGAGGCCCTGGTTTCCATGCTCATACTCGGATTGCTGGTGACGCCGCTGCTGCTTAATTTCAGGGTGGCATTCAACACAAACCTGAATGCTTCGGTGGAGGCCTATGCTCAGGATTACGGGCAGCAGGTGATCGAAACCTTGAAATCATATGGCGCAAGCGCCGTGGACGGCCAGTTCCGGGGTGAGAAGACATTTGACATAACTGGGACCGCATCGGGAGCATCCACGGGAGTGGCTGATACTTCTTTCCGAATCCAGTCTTCCCCGGAAAAATTCAGCTCCGGAGACATAAGGCGTTACGTTGTACTGGGCGGCACCGACGGGGGGAGAGCTTACGATGTGCAGATCACGTATGATCCCACTGAGTACAGCATGACTGAAACGGATGAAAACGGCAGGATCGTGGGCGCAGGAGCAACATCCTTCGACATCAATTCATATCCTGACGCTTCAGTCTTCTCAGATGCATCCACCGTGGTGATAGATCCGGGAAGCACGTACATGGTCTATGATACCCACAGCGGAAACTACGTATACGACACTGATAATGACAGGTATGCCGGCAGCAGATCCACGTCATACGAGGAGATCGCACTCAACGGATACTATTCCACATATGTGGCCATGTATCAGCGGATGTGCGAAGCTATGAACGATGTTATGACCACGGATAAGTACAATCTTCCGTCGGACTATTTCATCAGCGCTTCGGATCTGGGGATCTACAGTCAGTCGAAGGCGAAATCCACGATAGCCAAAACCCTGAATCGCAGAACCGGAATCCTTGTGGACGGCGAAATGGGTGACCTGGAAGTGCGTTCATCCCTGCTCTTCAACCTGGATGTCAACGACTTCAGAAGCTGCTTCGGCACGGAATCCTCCATGGAGGCTGCCATACGGGATCACCTTTCGGGCAACCTCCTGAGAAATGACGGAGAGTATCTGAGCAGCAGCCTTAAGGAGACTCTGGTCAATGACATGTACAGAGCAGCCTCTGCTGAACTAAGCGCATTCCTCGCGGAAAATCAGGGTGGACTGACGCTGCAGTATACCATCTGTCACAGCACTTCCATGGATGACCTTGAGCGGATCTATCTGATGTATGACCCGCTGCTCCTGAGCAAGTGGGCGAAGAATGACGATCTGATCTGCGTATATATCAGTGACGGCGGAACCGGAGACGGATCCATACTGAAGAAGTTCAGAGACAGGGAACTGGAGCTCTACATCGTGCCTCAGACCGGACTTGCGAAGATGGAAAGCGGAGTGCGGGAACTTCAGAGTACAAATTATGTCACCCCGAAGCTGAACTTCTGCAGGGTGGAATATGACGATCAGCAGCATATGGCTGTGGATCTGTCGGACAAGTGGAGCGGCTTTTCCAACACCGTCCACGTGAATTACATATCCGGCTATCTGAATCTGACCGGCAGCGGTGTGGCGGACGGATCCGGCGGGGATCCGAGGTCGGTCGTTGCCACGACAGATCCGGATATAGAAGTGATATACCGGGTGACTGTTTCGGTATTTGAGCATTCGGTTGATCCATCCGGTGCGTTTGAAGGAAAGCCGCTGGCAACCCTGGAGGGTTCCTTCGGCTAGAGTGAAAGGCAAATGAGATGTATAACCCTGAGAGCGGAAAACTGAATAGAGGGATCAGACGTTTCATCAGGGATGACGGGGGTTCTTCGCTGGTGGCGGTGATCATAATGAGCGCAGTGATCCTGATACTGGGAGCTGCTCTGCTGTCAGCGACCTATCTGAATTATCGTTCGGTGGTCACAGACAAAAGATCCGGGGAGAACTTCTACGATGCGGAAACTGCTGTGAACGAGATTGCCGAGGGACTGAGAAGCGAATCGGAGAGTGCTCTGGAGCAGGCTCTTATCTACACGGAGACTTATTATGCCAACACCCCTTCCACGGCGCGTACTCAGATGATGAACAGAAAGTTCGCTGATTATCTGAAGGATTACATGATAGAGGATGCCTTCGGCGAGGGGGCGGATCCTGAGGGAGCAGTGACCGTGTCCGGAAGCACGGGCACCATCAGTCTGGCGGGGGCGTCAGCGAGTGAGAGGTTTACCGGCCATCTTCTGGAATATACTACCGGAGGTGACCTCATTACTATAGCATCAGCCGGAGACAGAAGTCTTCGCATTTTCTACGATCTCAGCGAAGGTTACGTGGAGCTGCAGAATCTGGCAGTTACCTGCAGAGACCGCAGTGGATACGAGACCACGATCACCACGGATATAAGGATCTCTCCTCCTGAGAACTATTTCTCCTCACAGAACAGGGTGGACAATGAAGCTCTGGACACATACGCAGTGATAGCGGACGGAAAGATCGAGACACTGACTTCTTCTGCCAGGATCGCGGGAGATGTCTACGGAGGTGAGGGAATCATCGCCGGAGCCGGTCACGGGCTGGAGCTGGCCTCCGACAGAGTCGTCTCCAGGAAGGATCTCACAGCCATGGACAGCGGTCAGATCAAGGTGGACACGAATCCGGCGGACTCCGAAAGGTACCCTGTCGGACACCGCTGCCAGATCTGGGTCCGCAACATCGTGGCGGATATTTCCACCGGCAGACAGAGCCGGCTCAGCAATCCTGAATTCAGCAACCTTTACAACTTTATGATCAACTCGGACTGCTATGTGGCAGACGATCTTCTGATGAACAATCCGGGCTACAATGTGCGGATCAACGGAAACTACTACGGATATCACACCGGACAGACCGGGGGAGCGAAGGCAAACAGCTTCGACGGAAGTGCCGTGGCGATAAATGCAGCCTATGCAAATCTGGAAATTGCCCAGAACGAGGGCTACAAGATCTGGCTGGCGGGAACGAACAAGCTGGATGTAAATGACAGCGCTGACGGCTCCGGGGAGATGGTCGACCAGGGCGAGTCCCTGACCTACAAGTGGACCCAGGACGCCTATCTGATCCCGGGCAGCTGCATCCAGGGCTATGACGGAACTGCAGGTTCAGCTGCCAATCCGATGTCCCTGGGGGAATACAACATTCTCACCGACAGCGGCAGAGAACAGCTGAAGCTGAACTTTTCCAGATATCCTTTCATCGCCCAGGTGAATATAGAGGATTACCTTGACCCGGATCAGCCGTATGTGGCAAAGCGGGTGCGCCTCTACACCGGCAGAGACGGCGCTGCCACGAAGGACGTGGTATACATCTACATGAATTTCTACGACAGCACCAGTGCCAGCAAGTATTTTGCGGCATATTCATCGAATCTCACCCAGCGGACCCAGATGACGGCTTTGGCGGACGTACTGGGCTACGGTTCTGTAAGTCTGAACGACAGGCTCACGGAGAATCCGGGAAACGTCTTCACGGGTAATGTGATAACCTTCTCAGGCAGCAAGCGGCTCACGGGTACTAATGATCACAGCCCGGCGACGGATTCCTCCGGAAATAAGGATCCGTTCCGGAACTCCAGGATCAGCGAGAACGGAGCGAGTATAACCAGCTCCTCGTCCGCCTCCACCGACACCGCGTACAGCAGCTCAAGTTCCGACAGCGGAACCATGAACATCTACGAGGCCAACAACAGGACCTCCAGCACTGCGGTGATCAACAAGGAGAACCAGCTGACCAACAGTTACAACGGACTCATCAGCGTCCTGGACGAGCGGGTTGCCACAGGTTATCCTTCCTACGATACTGCGGGATACATAATGGATCAGAAGGGTCTCAACGAGATGAACACCCTTTACATCGCCTCCTCCACGGAGGAGAACGGCTACGTCACCAGGTCCATGCCGGTGACCGGCGCGGGTTCCAACCGGCACATCCAGCTGGCGGACTCCACACTGAAGGGGATTCTGGTTGCGGACTGCGATGTTCACGTGTCCTGTCTTTTCAGAGGAACCATTATCACCACCGGAAACGTGTACATCTACAGCGGCGGTGTGGCGAACCCGTCAGACAAGCTGAAGATAGAAGTGATCGCAAATGAGAAGGTTCAGACGGAAACGGAGGACCCTCTTACGAGAGTCCGTTTCCTGAACTGGAAGAAGAACTGACGGCGGGACGCCTTCGGGCGCATGCCATTATTATTAATATAGACAGACGGAAACACAGCCATGAAAGAGAAAATGACAAAACTGAATAGTGACAACGGCGGCTTTACACTGCTGGAACTGCTGGTGGTCATCCTGATCATGGCAGTGGTGGCGGGAGCACTGGTGGTTACGGTCTCCGGGGTGTTCCGTTCAAGTCAGGCCAGAGCCGCGAAGGTCATGGAGGAGGGCATCTCCCACGGCCGGATCGCCTCAATGAGCATGGTGGAAGGCACTCTGGCTGTGAAGATCTCAAAAGAAGGCAGCGGCTACTACATCGAGACTGTCACCGGCGACGGTTCCGGGGATTACGAGGAAAACGGAGACGAAAAGGAGCTCTGCAGCAACCTGCTGACCATATCCACGGTGAATGGGTCTGATGTGTCTGAAATAGAAGAGGGCTCGCCTCTGTACCTGACTTTTGACAAGGGCAGCGGGGCCTTCAAGGGCAGCGGCACTCCTGACCGCATAAGGATCACGAGAAATGACAGCTACACGGACGTGGTGCTGGTGAAGGATACCGGCAGGACGTACCGGGAAACTTTTGAAGAGGAATGAGAAATGTTCACACCGGCGGAAAAACTGAATGAAAACCACAGAGGATTCACTCTCATCGAGCTGCTGGTGGGAACTCTCATCGCAACTCTTGTGCTGACGGCTCTGGCGGGACTGGTGGTGACCACCATGAACATGTTCCTGCGGGGATCGGAGGAGACCGCGGTACAGGACAATGCCCGCACAGTGCTGAACTACGTGGGAGAACAGGTGATGGAGGCGGATACGCTGCCTCTCAGGATCACATCCGGCGATCTTCAGTCCTATGTCATGGACACGAGGCTTGAGGACGGTGAGAACGGAGTGAACGCGCTGGTTCTGGACACGGAGAGTGACAGACTCTACGCAGGATCCCTCACAGCTGAAGAAGTGACCGGAGACGACGGGCCGGAGGGGAATCTGACTCTTTCGGAGCAGGTGACCGGGGATCTTCTGGAGACTATTGCGGATGAACCGGAACGGTACTATCTGGCTGAGGGCGTGACAGGGATCACGATCACCGGATCGGAGGACAGCAGTCTGGTACGGGTGCAGGTAAGCACCTCTGCAGGGGACCGGACCAGGACCGTGACCGGAAGGTATGGAATGAGGAATTACGTTGAAGCTGAGGCGTAATGGCTTGTATGCCCGGAGGGCCGGAATCATGACTGGATTCATTGATAAAATAAAGAATAACAAGACACACAGGCGCGCCATGGCGGCAGTGCTCACGCTGATCCTGCTGCTGTGCTGCTTTGTGGGATTCTACGGCTCCGATGCGTCTTCCGGGGTGGGAGTGCCTGACAGCGGCGGCGACACCATGGTGGTGAACTGCCTCATCGTGATGCCTGATTATAAAGATAATGTCTACAAGTACTATAAAAACCTGGTGACCGACCGGGTGAAGCAGGCGCTTCCCGGGTATACAGTCAACGTGAAGGGCATGTGCTCCTGGGAACTGAACTGCAGCAATGCGGATCTGTCCACCACCTTTGACTACATCTACGTGGCGGCCTATGACACCGCTGCCGGGGAGACTGAGCCCTATATCCACACCGGAGAACAGAAGACTGTGATCACGGACGTCACCGGACAGAACCTGCAGCTCTCCTACTACACTCAGGAGGAGATCGATTCTGTGTACGCCTACTTCATGGAGCACGGAAACACCAAGCAGAACCCGGGGCAGTACGAGGTGCGGACGTCCTACCCGGGCAACGATCTGACGGCCCGGAAGGTTGAAGAGATGAAGAAGTTCTTCGCTCTGTCCGAATCCGGGAAGGTCATAGAGTTCGGGGACGCGTTTGTTCAGTCCATCGGCAGCGGTGCTTCCGGTTACGAGCAGTACATAGGCTCGCCTTCGACGGAAAGTGCCAGCGAGACCAACGTGGCGCATCTCTACAAGTGGGTGAGCGACCGGGGCAGCCTCATGGAGTTCAACTCGGTTGAGGGTACCGAGAGGCTCGCCCACATCCGGGACAAGATGAAGATCGAGATCGAGGAACAGCCGGTATCAATAGATGAAGGCTTCGCCAACAGCGCCGGGGAATCCGCAAAACTGCTGGAATACAAATTCAGAATAAAGGACAACGGATTCAGCGGACACAATTACACGATGCAGTTCATAACTGATAATAATGCGGACGGACGCTTTGATCCGGATAACGAGCAGGTGGGCAATGTGACCATAAAGCTGGCCAGCGACCTGAGACAGACAGTGGAGCCGGATCAGCTTAAGGCAGATACGCTGTATGCACTCACAATCAATGCGGGAGAATCCGTGGGACTCTTCGAGTGGCAGATGAAAATATATGACAATGCCTACTTTGACCCTGCGGCGGCAAACAGCGACAACGCTGCGTGGAATATAAAGAATACCAGGGAAAACGGCAATCCTGTGGGAGTCTTCCGCTATGCTTCGGAAATGGGCGTCTGCAAGCTTCAGCTGGGCAAGAACCAGCCAAAGGAGAAGATCCGCGTACTTCAGCTCATGTCATCCGGCACCAGCAGCATCAGCAAAAACCTGATCGAACTGCCGAATGAGGAGGAGTCTGCAAGATTCAGAAGTGTTCTGGCCAGCCACGGCATGGACATACAGAATCAGGACTACGGTTCCTATTCCAGCCTGGATGCTTTGGTAAAGGGTGTCAGCGGCAATGCTGAAATGAAGTCTGAACTGGGACTTTCTGCGGCCATTGACACGGTGAAATTTGAATATTACTGTTACTTTGAGGGACTGACTGAGTACGGCGTGACGGTATCCAGGGCAAAGGCCTCCGAGCTGCCGGGCATGGTGAGAGCCTGGAGCGCAGACGGCTCCGCTGATACAGAGGCTGTGTACACATATCTGACGAAGAACTACGACATGCTGATCTTCGGATTCGGCGACAGATATGCAGACAATACTGAAAAACCGGTGCTGGAGGGCGTGGAGGAATACATCCGTGCCGGAAAGGCCGTGCTGTTCTGTCACGACACAGTGGGATACAACAGCATGAACCTGCTGAACAGCAGCGGCATCGAGATCTGGAAGGCAGCGGCTGCGGGATACGGACTTTCAAGGGTAAATGTTACGGACAAGTACTGGGGATACAATATCAACCACCACTTCCGGGACATGCTGGGCATGGACCGCTTCGGCGTCACCAGAGTTGACCAGGACGTGGCGCAGTATACTGACCTGGCTTCCCGCACAGCAGCTGCGGCTCAGGAATTTGAGCTGGCCAACAAGGTGCAGATCGCGGAGGACAAGGACTACAACCATTCCACGTACTATGCGGTGAAGGATGCTTCAACCACTTCCAGGGTGGCGGCCTTTGACTTCAACGAATCGGATATTGCAGAACTCGGGGATTCGGAAGAGTTCACTGTTTACTCCCCGGAGGGACAGGAGTACCGGCTCACCGCCAGGATGAGCAGCGCTTCCAGAGTGTATATCGGCTACAGTGATGGTGACGCGCTGCAGGCGCTGTCGCAGGAAACCGACGAGAACGGAGAAACGTGCATGGCGCTGGGTCTCACCCCGTCCTACTGGATCAGGATGAAAAACGGAAAGTACAGATTCATAGAGGCTAAGTCCTACAGTGAAGATGCTCAGGGCTACGACAGAGTCGATGACCTGACATACTATCATCTGGCGAGAGAACAGGCAGTATACAGTTATGTTACGGAGGAATCCGGCATACTCAGATACGCAAACCAGGGCAAATCTCTCAGAATGGTAGTGAATACCCATGACACTGTGGGTAACGCAAGGCTCATGAACAACGGACCTATCACCACTTATCCGTATGATGTGGTGAAGAACGCGGACTCCAACAACAAGAAGAATGCGTATCAGTTCTTCCAGGAAAACAAGGGAATGTATGATATACGTGTGGCCAATACCCACAGCCAGTACTGGCAGCTGGATCTGGAGAATGACGATATAGTCGTCTGGTACTCTCTCTACAATACTTCCGGCAACTCCGAGGTATACCACAAACATCCTATGGACGGAAGAAATCTGTATTTCCTCTACAGCAAGGGAAATATCACATATTCGGGAGTTGGCCACAGCGCCGCTGCCGGCAAGCTGAACGAGGTCAAACTCTTCGTTAACACCTTCGTGTCATCCTACAGATCTGCCAACTCCGGCGTCAGCATGGAAGTGCTGAACTGGGATGCGGAAAGGTCAGCTGAAGGCAATTACAGCCTGAGCGTGGACTACCTGGGCGGAAACCTCAACGGCACCGCTTCGGACGACACGTCCACATCCGGTTCAGGTTCCACCATCAATTCCGGGGATGGAACGACAGCTTCCGGTACGGATATCGTCTCAGACGGAAATCAACAGTACAAGCGCATGTACTTCAGGATCAGAGACAACACAGTATCTGCCAATAAGGAGATGACGGTGAACTTCTACAGGGTGGATTCGGTTCCGGGACAGAGTTCCCCTGATCCTGCGGGCAGCCCGTTGGCGTATTACGGAAACAAGATCTATCGGAGCTCCGATGGAGAGGCGGTGGCAAATACAGATCTGAAGGCCCTCACAGAATATTACATCTACATTCCTGTCAGTGATATCAGCAGTGAGATCACGGTGCAGTGCAATATAAAGATGGTCACCTGGGGTACAGGATCTGTAAACAAGAAGACCACAAATTACTATACATATGTTACTATGAATAACGAGCGCTGGTTCAATCTGGGCTAGCGCCCGTTTTTTTAACAAGGAGGAAAAGAGATATGGAAAGAGCGGAAAGAGCTGTAGAGTATAAGAAGTCATACAACTGTGCACAGGCGGTGATGCTGGCATACGAAGACGAGTGCGGACTCAGCAGGGACATGCTGCTGAAGCTGGGCAGCGGATTCGGCCTTGGCATGGGATGCATGGAAGCTACATGCGGCGCCCTGGTTGGAGCGGTTGCAGTGGCAGGTTTTAAGAATAATGGAGATATTCTCACGAAAAACATCGCCAAGGATGTGCTGAAGAATTTTGAAGGACGCTGCGGTTCCACGATCTGCAAGGAACTGAAGGGCATCGGGACAGGCAAGGTGTTATGTCCGTGCAGTGAATGCGTGAGAAATGCCGTGCTGGCTCTGGAAGAGGAAATGCCGCGATAAAGAACGTGTATCTGCCGGCGCGGAAAGGATCGCCCGGAGGGACGGGCGGCGGCAGGAGAGGATATGAATGATGAGAGAAATTACAGAGATCAGAGATGACAGAATAACCGGAACCGACAAGGATCTGATAAAGGAGCCGGGTTCCGCCGGAAAGCTGAAGCTCCCGAAGCCATATGTGAAGAGCTGGACCATCGCTTCGACGGAAGTGGAACCGGGCGGTGACCAGACACTCTTCATCTGGGAAGAGGGCAGCATGCCTGCGGGCGGAGCGTATTTTGACAGTGAAAAGGACATCCCAAGGGAGGCCTCGGAGTTCGACCCGGAGGACTTTCGTCCATATGTCACCATCCTGCCGACGAATCCGGGAGCACCGGTGAAGGGCGGACTGGTCATCGCCTCAGGCGGCGGTTTCCACGTGAGAGCAGACGGCATAGAGGCAATGGCTGCGGCTGAAGTGCTCCGGGGCATGGGGTATTACTGTTTCATAGTGGACTACAGAGTGCTCCCGAATCACAAGATGGATGCGGCCTGGGATATCGCCAGGGTGGTGCGCTTTGCTAAGCTTCACGCCAGAGAATACGGCTTTGAAGAAAACAGAGTGGCACTGCTGGGCTTCTCTGCAGGAGGATTCCTGTCTGCTCTGAGTGTGATGGAGTGCCTGGGAGACAATACACCGGACAAGACGGATCCGGCATATGTACCGGATGTTCTGGACAAAGTAAACGGCAGCGTTGCCGGCTTCGGCATGATATATTCCTACTTCGGCGATCCGGATGAGAACAGGGTTCTGACTGCTGAGGAACTGGAGAAGTATGACATCCCTGAGATATACAGCTGCTACGGTACAAAGGACATGTTTGCCGGACAGATCGATGAATGCCTCAGGGCACTGTCTGAAACCGGCGTGCATGTGAGCAGGGCTGTGCTCCCGGATACGCTTCACGGATTCGGCGCCCTGGGGGGCTGGGTGTATTCGTATAATGACTGGCTTGATGAAGTGCTGGGGAAGTAGAAAATGCGAAAAGTTTATGAAATAGAGGATGAGAGAGTTGTGGGAACAACGGTGGATCTCATGGAGCTTCATCGTCATCCTTCAGGCCCTGTCAGGACGGCGGCGCCTTCTTCCGGGAGGGATACGCTGGCCGGGGCTGTGCTGACTCCTGACAGAGAGCAGTCTTTATACATCTGGGAAGAGGGAAATATGCCCTGCGGACCGGTGATCTTCCCAAGTGAGGAGATGGCAGGGGAGGGCTATGACAGCTTCATGATGCTGGATCCGGACAGACTCCCGTGGGATGCTCCCGGGTTCAGACCCTACGTGAGGGTGCTCCCGCCTGCGGCCGGAAAGAAGGTGCGCGGGGGAATCGTGATGTGCTCCGGAGGAGGCTTTCTGATGAGGGCCACCGGAACGGAAGCTCTGCCTGTGGCAAGGGAGCTCCAGGAGCTGGGATTCTGCTGCTTTATGGTGGAGTACAGGGTCCTGCCTTCACGTCAGATAGATGCGGCCATGGATATAGGCAGAGTGATCCGCTTTGCTAAAATGCACTCCGGAGAATACGGCTTCGATGCCAGGCATCTGGCGCTGGCGGGCTTTTCCGCAGGAGGTATGGCAGCATCGCTCTGCATACAGAAGTGCAGCAACAAAGATACGCCGGATCTGTTCGATCCCGCTTACAAAAGAGACGAGATCGACGGGGTGAACGGCGACGTGATGGCCTATGGCATGGTTTACACTTTTTTCGGGGATCCGGGACTGCATGCTCCTGTGATTAGCGTGGAGGAGCTGCGCCGCTTCAGGATTCCGCCGGTATTTTCGGTATACGGCGAAGCAGACCCTCTCAGGGACCGTATCGAAGGCTGTGTCGATGCCCTTGCAGAGGCGGACGCCCATGTGAGCAGAGTGATCATGCCGGGAACACACCACGGCGTGGGCGCTCTTGGAGGCTGGGTGCCGGTGTTTGCGGAATGGCTCTGCCGGACCCTGGGCTGATGGAAGAAAGAGAACGGGGCTGGGAGAAAGCCGAGCACATCAATGAGAAGAATTGATTAATCCTTTCTCACAGATAAAAACCGGGATAATGGCCTGAAAGGGATATATATTACCGGTACACCTGGTATAACACACTTGATGGCCGGCGGTGGAAGTCACTGCCGGCCATCTTTTACTTTTTTGAATCTGTTTTTTATTGCATGAATATGTGGTTGACAGAGAGTAATCTCTGCCGCTGCACTTACTTATGTTTTTACACTTCTACGTGCCCTTCGAACACCGTGGTTCCCGGGCCGGTCATGAAGACGGTGCCGGCTTCCCGGTCGTACCGGTCGACGATATCCCCGCCCAGCACGTGGATGGTGATCTCCTCGTCGGTGACGTCGTTCAGGACTCCGGCAACAGTCACGGCGCAGGTGCCGGTGCCGCAGGCCAGGGTCTCGCCGGTGCCCCGCTCCCACACTCTCATGTGAACGCTCTTTCTGTCATCCACATGGATGAACTCGATGTTGCAGCGGTTCGGAAAGACCGGGTGGGACTCCAGCGCCGGACCGTACTTTTCGATTGGGA
>JAIKWW010000099.1 GCA_024684465.1 Clostridia bacterium
TTGACGGAGACATGGCTACCATTCGCTTTACAGATTCGGGAGTTCCGTACAATCCTATGGAAAAGCCGGATCCGGATGTGACTCTGCCGGCTGAGGAACGCGGCATAGGAGGTCTCGGAATATTCCTGGTGAAGAAGAGCATGGATGAGATGTTCTACGAGTTCAAGGACGGACAGAACATCCTGACCATCAGGAAGAGGATCCTTCCGTAGCGGATGCTGAAACAGGTTCTCCCGGGTGTTGAGGAGAGAACCGTCCCGGAAGAGTATTAAGAACTTTTATACCAACGCTTTTGCACTAATGACTAATGAAAGAAAAGAGGATAGAGCATTATGACAATTAATAAGACACTGAATGGAACAGAACTCATCGTAGCTATCGTAGGACGTCTCGATACGACTACAGCTCCTCAGCTGGATGAGGAAATAAACCAGAGCATCATGGGTGTTGAAAAACTCGTGATCGATGTGGCGGAGATGGAATACATTTCATCCGCAGGTCTCAGAGTTCTGCTGTCTGCTCACAAGAAGATGACAAAGCAGGGTTCCATGGTGATCAGAAACGTCAGCGAAATCGTTATGGATATTTTTGATGTTACAGGATTCTCTGATATTCTCACCATCGAGGCATAATCTGACGATTCCGGGAAGCTGTGTGAATTTGTCAAATCTGCAGGAGAATAGAATATGAGTTACGGGCAGCCGAAAAAGAGAAAGTTCACGAAGAACCTGCTGGTCACGATCCTGGTCAGCCTGCTGGTGACCACGGTGATCCTGGAGGCAGGCGCGGCGCTCATCGGTTACAGGGAATTTACCACCAGTATTTCGGAACAGTACCGGGACAATGTCAGAACAGTCACGGACACGGTGACGAGTCTGGTGGACGGTGATACCATCGGATTCTACCTTCAGACCGGCATAAAAGACCAGCGCTATGAGACTGTGGAAAGACAGCTGAAGAAGCTGACTGAGTCCACGGATTGTCTGGTCATATATGTCTGTACGGTGGATCCGGAGGGGCTTAACAGGACCTATATCTATGACGTGGTGAGCGAGGCCTCAGGATTCACGCCCTATGAGATCGGGTACAGTGAACCGGTAGAGGAATCCTATGTTCCCGCGTTCAAGGCAGCGGCTGCAGGAGAAGACGTTTCCGACGAGATCATGCACAATAACAATCAGATGGCCGGGGATTTTGCAACGGCGATCGCACCTCTGAAGAACAGCTACGGAAATACTGTGGCTGTGGTTGCTGCGGTGAAGTCCCTGCAGAACCTGAGGGCGGCAACCAGCAATTACATGCAGCAGATCTTCGTATTTGCGCTGATGGTTGCCACAAATATCGGTTTCTGCTGGATCGCTTTCATGCATCAGGAAATCGTAAAGCCGATCCGGACCATCGTGGATGAGACGAAGCGCTTTACCCGTGAGTGGGGTGAACTGGGTGCTCCCCTGGCGATGGTGATCCATTCCAACGACGAGATGAATACCCTTGCGGCTGCGGTGGATTCCATGGAACGCCAGATAAGGGATGACATCACCCAGATCGTCAAGGTCAGCAAGGAAAAGAACCGGGTTAAGACTGAGCTCGGCGTTGCGGCGAAAATCCAGAGGGATGCACTGCCGAAGGTGACGCCGGAGTTTCCGAACGACCCTCGCTTTGATATCTACGCCAGCATGGACCCGGCCAAGGGTGTGGGCGGCGACTTCTACGATTTCTTCTACGTGGATGACGACCACTTTGCCATGGTGATGGCTGATGTGTCCGGAAAGGGCATACCGGGTGCGCTGTTCATGATGGTTTCAAAGATGCTCCTGAAGAACCGCTGTATGTACGGCGGCACTCCGGGTGAGATTCTGGCGGACGTGAACGATCAGCTCAGTGAAAATAATGAAGCTGAGATGTTCGTCACCACGTGGCTGGGCATCCTGGAACTGTCAACCGGAAAAGTCGCCGCGGCCAATGCCGGCCACGAGTATCCGGTGATCGGAAAGGCCGGCGGAAACTACGAGCTTCTCAAGGACAAGCACGGCTTTGTCCTGGGCGGCATGGAGGGTATGGTCTACAAGTCCTACGAGTTCTCGCTGGAAAAAGGCGACACTCTGTTCCTCTACACGGACGGTGTGCCGGAGGCAAATGATATTAATGAAGAACTCTACGGCACAGACCGCATGCTGGAGGCTCTGAACAGAAATCCGGACAAGGCGCCGGAGGAGCTGCTCAAGAATCTCCGTGAGGAGGTCCGGGTCTTCGTGGGAGAGGCGGAGCAGTTCGATGATCTGACGATGCTTGCCCTGAGGTATGACGGACCGGAGGAACGGAACGCTGCGGAGGTCGAGGCGGAAGCCGGAACCGAAGCTGAAGCTCCGGCTGCTGAGTCTGAAGCAGAGGGCGTGACCGGGTCGGAGACCGGGACTGAAGCCTGAGTGAACTTAAAATGAATATAATAACCGGCGACGGCGGATCGTTGCCGGAAACTGTGCCCGGAGGCTTCGGCCTCCGGGTTTTTCAGTGCCGTGAAAGCGCAGTTTGCAGAGGGTGATCTCTGCAGCTTTATCTTTTGCCGCGCGGTTAGATATTGCTAACTGCAAAAGTTGTTTTTATCAAGAAAAATTGCTTAACTCCTATTGACTCTGTAGGAGATGACTTGTATAATTCCTACTTGGAAGGTGGGAAATGGAATCCCACATATTTACAATGTTTTTCGTGGTGAAAGGAAGTTTCAGATCATGATGATATCAACGAAAGGCAGATATGCTCTGCGCGTTATGCTTGACCTGGCTGAACACGAAGATGGCAGCTACATCCCGCTCAAGGATGTGGCGCTGAGACAGAATATTTCCCGAAAATATCTGGAAAATATCATGTCTATGATGACGAAGAACAACCTTGTGACCAGTGCCACAGGAAAGGAAGGCGGCTACAGGCTGAACCGGGATCCCGGGGACTACGTGGTGGGAGATATCCTCAGAGCCACGGAGGGAGATCTGGCTCCGGTGGCGTGCCTCTCGGAGAGCGAGAAGAAGTGCACCACCACGGCGCTCTGCTACACGCTCCCCTTCTGGCAGGGCCTTGAGGAACACATAAATTCGTACATCGACAGCTATACACTGCAGGACCTGATGGACTCCAAGGAACAGGTAATAAAGAATTTTACCTGCAGGTAATGATTTGATTGATCACTAAAGGATGAGGTAAGAGAAATGGGTAAAGATAATCTGCTTGAAATCAAGGACTTACACGTTAGTGTAGGCGAAAAGGAAATACTTCACGGCGTAAACCTGGAGGTTGGCAGGAACGAGACACACGTTCTCATGGGACCGAACGGAACAGGAAAGTCCACTCTGGGATATGCCATCACCGGCAACCCGGGATATACGGTGAATTCCGGAAAGATCATCCTGGACGGCGAGGATATCACGGAAATGTCCGTAAACGAAAGAGCCAAGAAGGGCGTATTCCTCTCTTTCCAGAACCCTCTTGAGGTTCCGGGAGTTACCCTCAGCGGATTCATCAGAAGCGCTCTGGAGGAGAGAGAAGGCAGGATCAAGCTCTGGGACTTCATCCAGAAGCTGAACAAGACCATGGATCTGCTGAACATGGACAGATCCTACGCACAGCGTGACCTGAACGTGGGATTCTCCGGCGGCGAAAAAAAGAAGGCTGAGATCCTTCAGCTGTTGATGCTGGAACCTAAGCTGGCGATCCTGGACGAGACGGACTCCGGTCTGGACGTAGATGCAGTACGCACAGTATCACAGGGCATCAAGCTCTATCAGGAACAGTGTAAAGGCTCTCTGCTCATAATCACTCACAGCACAAAGATCCTGGAGGCACTCACCGTAGATGTGACCCACGTCATGGAAAAGGGCAAGATCGTGAGGGAAGGTGACGTTTCCCTGGTCAATGAGATCAACGAGAAGGGCTTTGAGAACTTCGGAAAAGATGCTGAATAGCAGCGTCCCGCTTTTGATGACAAGGAGATCACGGCATGAGTGAAGAAAAAAGCTATGTAGCTGATATAGACAGAAGCATCTACGACATAAAAGACGTTGAAAATGATGACTTCCGCATGAAAGACGGCCTCTCCCACGAGATCATAGACAAGCTTTCGGAAGAAAAGCACGATCCCGAGTGGATGAGAGAGTTCAGACATAAATCACTTGATATCTACAACCAGCTGGGCGTTCCTGACTGGGTTCCGAACATCGACGGCCTGGACATGGATCACATCGCGACTTATGTAAGACCTAAGTCCAAGATGGAGAACACCTGGGAAAACGTCCCTGACGACATCAAGGAGACCTTCGAGAGACTGGGCATCCCTGAAGCCGAGAGAAAATCCCTGGCAGGCGTGGGAGCACAGTACGACTCCGAACTGGTCTACCACAATGTAAAAGACGACGTTTCAAAGCAGGGCGTCGTATACACCGACATGGAGAGCGCCCTCACAGGCGAGTACGCAGACATGGTCCACGAGTACTTCATGAAACTGGTTCCGCCTACGGATCACAAGTTCGCGGCACTTCACGGCGCAGTGTGGTCCGGCGGCTCATTCGTATACGTGCCAAAGGGCGTGCATCTGGACATTCCGCTCCAGTCCTACTTCAGACTGAACGCAAAGGGAGCAGGCCAGTTCGAACACACTCTGATCATCGTGGACGAGGGAGCAGACCTGCACTTCATCGAAGGATGCTCCGCGCCTAAGTACAACGTGGCAAATCTCCACGCAGGCTGCGTAGAACTCTACATAAAGAAGAACGCAAAACTCAGATATTCCACCATCGAAAACTGGTCGAAGAACATGTACAACCTGAACACCAAGCGCGCACTCTGTGAAGAGAACGCGGTTGTCGAGTGGGTTTCAGGATCCTTCGGCTCCCATGTGGGATGTCTGTATCCTATGAGCGTTCTCAAGGGCGACAACTCCAGAACGGAGTTCACCGGCGTAACATTTGCCGGCGCGACCCAGAATCTGGACACCGGAGCGAAGGTGGTACACATCGGTGAGAATACCACATCCTACATGAATACCCGCTCCATCAGCAAGGACGGCGGCATCAGCACATTCAGAAGCAGCGTCGTCGTACAGAAGTCCGCAAAGAACGCCAAGTCAGCGGTTTCCTGTCAGTCCCTGATGCTGGATTCCGAATCCAGATCGGACACTATACCTGCTATGGACATCCGCACCAAGGATGCTGCCATCGGTCACGAGGCGAAGATCGGTGCCATCAGCGACGATGCCGTGTTCTATCTCATGAGCCGCGGCATCAGTGAAGAGGATGCCAGAGCGCTCATCGTCAGCGGCTTTGCTGACAACGTTTCCAAGGAACTCCCTATGGAATACGCAGTTGAGATGAACAACCTCATCCGCCTGGAAATGAAGGGCAGTATCGGTTAAGGATGAAAGGAAGGTTATAGGAATGACACAGGAGAGAGTAATCAACAGAATGCCTTCCGTCACCTGGAACTTCCTTCGGGCAAACGATGCGAAGATTCAGTGGGATGAGGAGAACACAAAGGCACTCACCGCAGAAAATATCACAGCCGGCAATACGGCGGAGCCGGTAAAGATTGATATTAATAATGAAGGCAGCTTCTGCCGGAAGATCGTCAACATAGAAGCAGCTGAGGGACAGACTGTCACAGTCATCGAGAACATGAGCGTGGCGGCTTCCTGCAACATGGAAGTGAAGACTCAGATCAAGGGCCGCAAGGACTCTGTGATCCGTCTGATTCAGGTGCAGAAGACGGAGGAGGACTCCCTGCTCTTCGTTGACGTTCAGTGCGATCTGGAAGAAAGCGCAAGGTTTGAGACCGTACAGGTATTCCCGGGCAAGGGCGACATCTATCTCAACAATCAGGTGGAACTCACCGGAGACGACAGCAGCTACAGATCCGACATCGGATACCTGGGTCAGAAGACTCAGAACATAGATATAAACCTGGTGGTTAACCACTGGGGCAAGAGAACTGAATGCCAGATCCAGGCAGACGGCGCACTGAAGGACAGCGCAAAGAAGACCTTCAGGGGAACCATCGACCTGAAGCACGGCGGCACAGATGCTGTGGGCGACGAAAAGGAAACAGTTCTCATGCTGGGCGAGGATGTTGCGAATATCACCATCCCTATCATCCTCTGTGCAGAGGAGTGTGTACAGGGAAATCACGGCGCCACCATCGGCGAGCTGGATGACGAGACTCTGTTCTACTTCGAGAGCAGAGGCATCAGCAGGGAAACTGCTGAAAAACTCATGTCCAGAGCAGCTATCGAGCGTCTCGCAAGACTCACCGGCGACGAAGAAACCGAAAAAGCTATCCTTGAAGACCTGGAGGAGGTTCTCTGATGGCAAAGGACGTAATGGAATACAGAAAAGACTTTCCGCTCCTCATGAACGATACATCGGCATACATAGACAACGCTGCAACCTCTCAGAGACCGCAGTGCGTGCTGGATGCGGAGCTGAAGTTCTACATGGAGCAGAACGCAAATCCCCTGAGGGGCTCATACCCGCTGGGTGTGGCAGCCACAGAGGTTTACGAGGATTCCAGAAAAGTGGTAAAGGAATTCATAAATGCCTCTTCCACGAAGGAGATCATATTTACCAGAAATACTTCTGAAAGCATCAACGTGGTGGCATATTCCTACGCGCTGGACAATGTTAAGGAAGGGGACGAGATCCTGGTCTCCATCATGGAGCACCACAGCAATCTGCTCCCGTGGCAGATGGTGGCAGACAGAACGGGAGCACGTCTGAAGTTCATCGAGTGTGACAGGGATGACGCTTCCGTGGATCTGAACAAGGTGGAGGAACTCATCACCGAAAGGACAAAGATCGTGGCGATCACCCAGGTGTCCAACGTGCTGGGCAGGGAAAATCCGGTAAGAGCGATCGCTGACCTGGCGCACGCAAAGGGCGCGGTCATCCTTGTGGACGGAGCACAGAGCACCCCTCACATGGCGGTGGACGTGCAGGCTCTGGATGCGGATTTCTTCGTGTTCTCAGGCCACAAGCTCATGGGACCTATGGGAATCGGAGTCCTGTACGGAAAGAAGAAGCTTCTGAAGAATATGCAGCCGTTCTTAAGAGGCGGCGAGATGATAGATTCGGTGCAGCGTGAGAGCGCGAAGTTCGCGGAGCTGCCTCACAAGTTCGAAGCCGGTACTGTAAATGCTGCCGGCGCTGCCGGACTGGCTGCGGCTATAAAGTACATTCAGAGCATAGGCTTTGAGTACATGCAGGAGAGGGAGCTCATGCTCACCACCCGTGCAATGGAAGGCATAAAGAAGATCCCTCACGTGAAGGTCTTCGGATCGGATAAACCGGAGGAACACACGGGAATCGTGACATTTGCGGTGGATGATGTACATCCCCACGATGTGAGCGAGATCCTGGCATCTGACGGAGTTGACTGCCGCGCCGGTCACCACTGTGCGCAGCCGCTTCTTCAGTATCTGGGTGTAAATTCCACCACGAGAGCCAGCTTCATGTTCTACAACACAGAGGATGAGGTGGACAGATTCCTGAAGAGTCTGGCAACTATAAGGGAGCGAATGGGCTATGGCAATTAACAGTTTTTACAGTGAAATTCTCACGGAGCACAATGTGCATCCGGAGCATAAATTCGATCTGGGCGATTCCACCATCGTACTTGAGGGCGTGAATCCCAGCTGCGGAGATGACATTTTCCTGAAGCTGAAGCTGGATGGAGATGTGATAGCGGACGGAGCATTTATCGGCGACGGATGTGCAATCTCCCAGGCATCTGCGGACATCATGCTGAGCATGGTCATCGGGATGAAGAAGGACGAGGCACTGGCCATGGCTGCCAGGTTCAAATCCATGATCCACGGGGAGGCGACTCCTGAGGATATCGAGGCTCTGCAGGAGGCTGCGGCGCTGCAGGACATCTCCCACATGCCGGCAAGAGTGAAGTGTGCCATGCTGGGCTGGAGAACTCTGAGAGAGGCTCTGGATCCGGATTCCGACGAGGACGACGAGTAGGACCGGGGCGCGGCGACGGGCCGGCAGAACGGGCATCCGGGAGGGAACGGCTTTTTTACGGAAGCTGTTTGCCGGAGGCACCTGATATTATTGATAATACTGAAATTGTAAGAGGCAGGAGTCCTGAGGGGTTCCTGTCTCTTGGCCTTCTTTGGGATTATTCCTCCCTTGGGGGAAAAAGCAGTGCATTTTTTGCCGGAAGCGTGAAGAGGGCATATTTTATGCTGTGGCGAAAAAAAGCCCCTGTTTTTTTATCAAATAATCATTTTGTATTTACAAATATCCCTTAATTGTATACAATAACTTTAAATGTATAAATATGCAATATTGGCATACATTTGAACAATGAAACAACAGAACAATTCAAAAACATGCATACTAATTGCAGAAACGGATATTGAAGAGGTTATTGAAATGGGAAAGACACTTGCTTATAAAATTTTAGAAAACCACCTGGTGGAGGGAAATCTGACGCCGGGTGAGGAGATAAAGATCAGGATCGATCAGACACTCACGCAGGATTCCACGGGAACCATGGTGTACCTGCAGCTGGAGGCTCTGGACATCGATAAGGTGAAGACGGAGCTCTCTGTGGCTTATGTGGACCACAACACGCTGCAGACGGGATTTATGAACGCTGACGACCACGAGTTCATCAAGAGCGTTGCCCGCAGGCACGGTGTGATTTTCTCCAAGCCGGGCAACGGCATCTGTCATCAGCTGCACCTGGAGAATTACGGTATCCCGGGCAAGACGCTGCTGGGTTCCGACAGCCACACTCCTACAGGCGGCGGAATCGGCATGATCGCCATAGGTGCGGGCGGCCTGGACGTTGCAGTTGCAATGGCTAAAGGTACGTACAGCCTCACGGCTCCGAAGGTGATCAACGTGAAGCTCACAGGCAAGCTCCGTCCGTGGGTGTCTGCAAAGGACATCATACTGTACGTGCTGCAGAAGCTCACTGTAAAGGGCGGCGTAGGCAAGATCGTGGAGTATACCGGTGAGGGCGTGAAGACTCTCTCGGTTCCGGACAGAGCTACTATCACCAACATGGGAGCTGAGCTGGGGGCAACGACTTCGGTGTTCCCGAGCGATGAGAATACAAAGGCGTTCATGGAGCAGGAGGGCAGAGGCGGAGACTTCGTGCCGATGGAAGCGGATCCGGATGCGGTTTATGACGAGATCCTGGAAGTGGATCTGAATACTCTGGAGCCGCTGGCTGCTATGCCTCACAGTCCTGACAACGTGGATTCCGTAAAGAATATCGGAAAGATCAAGGTGGACCAGGTTGCCATCGGAAGCTGCACAAATTCCAGCTACGCTGACTTGATGAAGGTGGCTCACATACTGAAGGGTAAAAAAGTGGCTCCGGACGTGAGTCTGGTCATCTCACCGGGATCCAGCAAGATCCTGAGCCAGATGGCGAACAACGGCGCTCTTGCTGATCTGATCGACGCGGGTGCCAGGATCATTGAAAATGCCTGCGGTCCATGTATCGGCATGGGTCAGTCACCGAGATCCGGCGGCGTTTCCCTGAGAACATTCAACAGAAACTTCAAGGGCAGAAGCGGAACAAATGATGCTGACATATATCTGGTAAGTCCGGAGACAGCTGCGATCTCAGCGATCGAGGGCGTGCTCACCACGGGCATGGGAACTCCTCTTGCAGAGATAGAGCCGGTGAACTTCACTCCGAATGACAACTTTGTGGTATATCCGGAGGGTACAAATACTGAAAATACTCCTGTGGAGATGGGACCTAACATCCAGCCTTTCCCTCTGAACGTGAAGCTGGAGGGAGAT
This sequence comes from Clostridia bacterium, assembly GCA_024684465.1. Lineage (GTDB taxonomy): Bacteria > Bacillota > Clostridia > Peptostreptococcales > Anaerovoracaceae > JAIKWW01. The sequence goes on from JAIKWW010000099.1 coordinate 9,810, forward strand.
CTTGAGGCCGAGGCAGTGCTCATCACAGGTGACAACATTA
>JAIKWW010000077.1 GCA_024684465.1 Clostridia bacterium
GCTTTTCCGCGTCCATGCGGTCCTCCTCCTCTTCGCTCCTGCGCTTTCTCATATCCGCAGGGTCGAACCTGAGAAGGAATGTTATATCCGGTTCCAGGCCTCCAGTAGCGTGACGGTTCACAGCCTCAACTGCCTCGCCGAGACCCCGTCCGTACGCCTGGTACGCGATGCTGGAATCAGTGAACCTGTCGCTGATCACCACGCGCCCCTCCTCCAGAGCAGGCCGGATCAGCTGTCCCACGTGCTGGGCTCTGGACGCGGCGTAGAGCATCATCTCAGTCTCCGGGAGCATCTCCCCGTTGGCCTTGTCAAGTATGATCCCCCGGATCTTTTCACTTATGGAGGTGCCTCCCGGCTCCCTGGTCCTCACCGGTTCGATGCCGATGCGCTTCAGATGTTCCTCCAGCAGTCCGATCTGAGTTGTCTTTCCCGAAGCGTCCGGGCCCTCAAATGTTATGAAAAGTCCCTTCATTATTTTTTACCGTCTTTCTTCTTGCTCTCCAGGGCGTCATCCACTATCTTTTCCAGCAGATATTTGCCCAGAACGCCCACCGGTATGGCGAGAAGAATGATCAGGACTACCCTGAAAAAATCCATCATATCGGTTTCCTTCTGTTATATGTAATTCGCGGCCACGGCGGCCTGAACCATTAATAATTCCATTAATATCAACAGCCGCAGTGCCCGTCAGTAACGGGATCATCCGCGGCGTCATCCACATGCCCCTGCCGTCTGTTTTCACGCAGACAGTCTGACACACTATTTTACTTCATTTTCAGCCATTTTTCAATGGGTTTAGTTAACTATGCCTTCGGACAGTTCTTCTCCAGTTTTTTCAGAAGAATATCGATATCCTCCGGCAGCGCAGCGTCTATTTCCAGCTGCTCCCCGGACACCGGCTGCTTCATCCCCAGATGCGCAGCGTGAAGGGCCTGACGATCCAGAAGTTCCGGCTCAGAGGCGCCGTACTGAGGGTCGCCAACCAGCGGATGTCCGATGTGGGTCATGTGGACCCTGATCTGATGAGTCCTGCCGGTCTCCAGCCTGAGTTCCACCTCCGTGAAACCGCCTTCGTAGATACCCTCCCCGGAGCCGAAGCGTCTGAGTACCCTGTAGTGGGTCACCGACGGGTATCCGGTCTCCGTCACATACCGCTTCACGTCAGTCTGTTCCTGGTCAGGCTTCCGTCCGATAGGAAGATCTATGGTGCCTTCGTCCTCGTCCAGTATGCCGTGCACCACTGCTATGTATTTCTTTTCCAGATGGTCCAGCTTCATCTCCTGGGTCAGCACGTCCTGAGCGTGGGAATTCTTAGCCACGATCAGCAGTCCGCTGGTATCCCGGTCAAGCCTGTTCACAAACCTGATCTTGAAGATCTTCCCTCTGTCGTCCATGAGCTTCGTGAGACCGTTGGCTATGGTGTCATTCTGGTGATTTCTGGTGGGATGCACCACCACCCAGGGCTGCTTGTTGATCACCATCAGATCCCGGTCTTCATAGGCGATATCAATAGGGATATCCTGGGGTGTGAAATGGCTCTTTTCCTCCGGAAGTACAACGCTGATCTCATCTCCGGGGATCACGTCGGCGAAGAGCCTGACCACAACGCCGTTCCTGCTGACGGTGCCGCCCTGCTTCACCCTTGAGATCAGCCTGTGGGAAAAGCCCAGCCTCCTTCTGAGGATCTGCTTGGCGGTGGTCTTTCCGTCCGCCTCCGTCACCACGTAAGTGAAGCGTTCATCCCCTTCGGAAGTCTCCGCCGACGCCTCCGTCATCCTGCGGATGCTGTTCACCAGATTCCTATCTGTATCTATGCTCTCGTAAAAGTCCTCGGTACCCTTGCCGGTGCCTATGGTCTTTCTGGTTCCGTTTTCTGTTTCTATGTTCTGTTTTTCTGTCATCTTTACCTTTCTCCCAGGATCTTGCTCTGAACCTTGGTCCAGAAATCGTATCCTGAAAAGCGGAATATCCTCGCCTTCTTGTCCGCCACCATTACGCAGACCTTCTGCACGTCCCTGCCCCTGGCAACCACCCGGCCGTCCTCTATGACCATTACGCCGTCCCTGTCGTGATCATCCTGCAGCTTCGGCACCACCGTGATGCTGGCGTCTGTTGGCAGCAGTATGCCCGTCTGGAATGACCTGTATGCGATATTGTTCACCGGCGCCATCGGTGTTACCTGCAGCGTGTCCACCGCAGGATCCATGATCACTCCGCCCAGGGAATAATTGTATGCCGTGCTGCCTGCAGGTGTGCAGACCAGTATGCCGTCGCCGCTGTACCTGGTTACGGAACTCTTTCCGAAACCCACCTCCAGATGAGTCAGACGTTCTCCCACGCCCTTGATAACCACCTCGTTTATGGCCACAAACTCTGTAACCCCGTCAGTGGTATGGATGCGGATCTTCATGCCTATGTATTCCTGAACGTGATAATCACCCTTCTTCAGTTTCTCTACAAAATCGTGGATCCCGTCAGGAGTGACCTCCTGGAAAAATCCCAGGTGTCCCGTGTTTATACCCACGATCATGGCGTCCGGGAAACCCTCCGTGCGCAGCAGTCTCAGAAGAGCGCCGTCGCCGCCTATGCAGAATATGATATCGGTGTTCTGACGGGACTCATCCCTCACATAACCCGCCGATTCCATTTCCGGCACCAGTTCCGCCTCAATGCGGTCCGATAGTTCATCATTATTTGAAAAAATGCGAAAAGTTGCCATTTTATTTCTGTATCTCCTCTGCGATCTTCTCCAGTTCCTCCACCAGTCCTGCGAAGGTATCCAGAGCGCTGTTCACCACATCCGGTCTGCTCATATCCACTCCTGCGCCCCGGAGCAGCTCGATAGGATAATCGCTGTCTCCCGCTGCCAGAAACTCCAGATAAGCATCCCTGGCCTCCGCACCCTCAGTGAGGATCTTGTTGGATATGGCCACCGCCGCGGAGTAACCCGTAGCGTACTGATATACGTAAAAAGCATTGTAAAAATGCGGGATCCTGGCCCATTCGACCGGAATGAAGTCGTCATATTCCACGCCTTCTCCGAAATACTTCCGGTTCAGTTCTCCGTAAATGCTGCAGAGCCTGTCTGCTGTGAGGACTTCACCCCGCTCTACTGCTCTGTGGGCCTCCAGCTCGAACTCCGCAAACATGGTCTGGCGGAAGACCGTTCCCCGGAATTCCTCCAGATAGATCGTAAGCAGATAGAGTCTTTCCGTCTTGTCGCTGCACTTTTTCAGAAGATCCTGCATCAGCAGGCACTCGTTGACCGTTGAAGCGACCTCAGCTGTGAAGATGGAGTGTCCGCCGTAGGTGAAAGGCTGCTTTCTCCGGGTGTAGAAGGAGTTCATGGAGTGCCCCAGCTCGTGAATCACCGTGAAGGCGTCCTTGAATTTGTCATTGTAATTCAGGAGCACGTAGGGCATGCTGTCGTAGCTTCCGAAGGAATATGCTCCGCTGCGCTTGCCCTCGTTCTGGCACACGTCCACCCAGCCGGCCTCAAGACCCGCATTCAGATCGTCGATGTACTGCTGCCCCATAGGCTTCAGAGCGGCCCGAACCTTTTCCAGAGCCTCCTCGTAGGATACACTAACCTCAGGCATATCCGCCAGACGTGCGTACATATCATACATGCGGATCTCATCGAGACCCAGCAGTTTTTTTCTGAGCCCCACATATCTGTGCATGACATCCAGCTTGCTGTCCACGGCATCGATCAGGTTCATGTACACGGATTCCGGAATGTTTCCCCCATCCAGAGCCGCTGCCAGAGCTGACGGATAGTTCCTCATGCGGGCCAGCACCACGTTTTTCTTCACATTGTAATAATATGCTGCCGCTATGGTGTTCAGCTGCTTCCGGTAGGTGGAGTACAGTCTCTCGTAGGCATCCTTCCTGACCCGCCTGTCCCGGGACTCCATCATTGCAATGTAGTTTCCGTGAGTCAGTTCTACGCTGTCACCATCTTCATCTGTAATGCTCCCGAATTTCATATCCGCGTTGTTTATCATGGAGAAGATCTGTTTCGGTGCTCCCGCGATCTCGCTGAACTGAGCCATCATTGCCTCAGCTTCTCTGGAGAGCACATGCTGTTTTCTGCGGAGCATATTTCTCAGCATATAGTCATACTGTTTCAGAGCTTCGTGCTCCCGAAGGAATTCTTCTATTTTCCCATCCGGGATCGTCATTATTTCCGGATCGATGAATGAAGTGGCCGCTGACAGCTCCGCAAAAAGCGTCTCGGATCTGCGGTTCAGCTCCTGATATGCGGCGTTTCCCGTGTCCTCATCGGACCTCATCTGGGCGTACACGTAGACCCTTTCAGCTTTCTGCCACAGTGCATCATTTGCCTGAAGAGCCGCAAAGAGAGTATCTGCGCTCTCTCCCAGTTTTCCTGCAAAGGATGTCACTTCTGACGACTGTTCCCGTACTGCCCGAAAATCCGCTTCCCAGGCTTCATCATCCTGATACATCGCCTCCACGTTCCACTTGTATCTGCTGTCCGTCTCACTGCGCTTTCTGAGTTTTTTAGCTTCTGCCATCTGCCTTCCCCCCGGGTTTTATGTGAAAAACATTTACACATCACGTTTTTTTCATTATTATTATAATATTAATATTATAGCCGAAACCTCTGTTTCATCAAGGAAAAAGAGGTTTGTGCAGCACAAAAGCGAGAGGAGGCCAACAGAAGATATGGCTTTACCGGAAGATATACTGACTGAATGTGATATCGATTCAGCCGAGAGTTTTAAATATTTTGAACAGTTCGCCGCACTTATGGAATATCCTGAGGAAATCGATTATGACACCTTCATAGAGATATTCATGATGCCTGAACGGGAGGAACTCCGTTCCATGACGGAATCCTTCTTCGAAGATCTCATAAAGGGCATCCCGGACGACGATCTGGATCTGTACTCAGCGGTCCAGAGTTTCAAGGACACCCTTATACTGCTGTCCGACATGGACCACGAGAGAAGCTTCGGCTTCTACGCCGACATTCTCTTCAGCTTCCGCAGCTGGCTCCACGACGAGGAGTCGGTGAATGTGCACCCAGAATCCGGCGGCGCGGGAAGAGACGTCACTCCTCTAGAGGCGCTGATGCTCTACAGAGAGGAGAAACTTTCCGGAACAAAGTACGAATACGATTTTTCAAACTGTCTGCCTGAGGTGGGCGAAACCATGCTGGAAGCTGCAGACGAGCTGAAGCACGAGAGCGGATATACTGACAGCGGCAGCTACCCGGACTATGAGTATGAAGACGATTACACCAACATAGATGATGTGCTCCGGGAACTGCCGGATGAGTATGATCCCGACAGCTTCGACCGGAAGGCCTACGAGAACAGACCTATCGACCCTTACACAGAGGGTTTCGTTGACCGGGACAACCCGGTGATCGTAGGACCGGACATCGACATGGACGACGATTATTGATTGAGGCTGCACGATCATGCGCCCTGCGTTTCAGGTACGCAGGGTGTATTTTTTCACAGCCCGCAGACTTCCGCTCAAACGAAACGGGGAACAGGAGATTTAATATGAACGACAACATGAACAGAAATTACAATCCGTACGACAATATGCAGGGACCTGCCGATCCCTTCGGCCAGCAGAACTTCGGCTTCAACATACCGAAATTCCCGATCCGTCAGATAAAGAGGATAGCCCACAACAGACTGAAAGGACACGTCTTTGAGCTGCTCCCCGCATTCCTCATCTACTTCATCCTCATGGTGATCCCCATGGGCATCGTGTATACCATGAATAACCTGTCGAATCTCGAGGATGTACAGACACTGCTTCAGGCAGGCAACGATCCCGCAGCACTGGTGGAGGCAGCTTCGCAGGCCGCAAATGCCGCCACAGAATCCAACCCACTGACAAGTTTTCTGGAAATTTATATCCTGATCGCCACCGGACCGTTAACTCTGGGATTCTGCACGCTGATCCTGCGGTTCCTCAGAGGCGGCGAATTCGGCCCGGGGACTGTGTTCGAAGGATTTAAGAGACCGTTCCAGCCGATCCTCATAGCCATCGCCATGGACATCATCTCCACACTGTGCGCAACCGCAGCTGCCCTCCCGATCTCCATGGGTCTGCTTGGAGGAACCGCCAATTCCCTTATGATCGGCGCCATCTGCAGCATCGTCCTGCTGGTATTTGTCGTGATTATTTCCATCCGTCTGAAAATGTCATTCTACATCGCCTCCGACGACCGAAGCATGTCCTTCTTCACCTGCATGAAGGCCAGCTGGACTCTGATGAAAGGAAATGTGAAGAGATATTTCCTTCTTATGCTGTCATTCATAGGCTGGATGATCCTGGCCGCCATTCCGTTCAGCATTGCGGAGGGTTTCTTCAAATCAGCCCTGAGTCAGGGACTCAGCTCCGCAACCACCTGGAGCGTCATCGGGCTGTTATGCCTTGTCGGACTTATCATTTACATCCCTGTAACCCTTTACATCCAGATTTCCGAAGCGGTCTTCTACTCCAACCTCAGCGGCAACTTCTCCACTGTGAACAGGACCACAGAACCTACGCAACCTGAGCCGCAGTCTCCGGAATTGCAGTAACAGGCAGCGGATCAGCACCGGGCGGCAGGGCTGTGATCGTTGCCGTCAGCTCATCTCCGCAGCAATTTATTGATATTAATACGAAAAGCCTCCGGCTGCGGGCCGGCCTCCAAAAGTTTATTTGGAAGCAGCCCGTCTCCGAAGGCTTTTTTCTTATCAGTATTCCAGTTCGATCCTGACGCGGGTGTCCCAGAGCATCATGCCGTAGCGGCGGCCCGACGGACGCAGGATACAGCCATTCTCATCCGCCTTCTTTCTCAGGTAGTCCACGATGCTGTTCATCTCCGCCTCTGTTGCTTCCGGACGGTAGTGCTCGCAGATCTTTGCAGCAAGACCCTCATTTACTTCCACAGTCTCCTGGTCGTGCTCCTCATAATAGCCCACATAAGGCAGATAGCCCCGGAGCCACAACCGGTTGAACAGGGCATAAAAAGAGCTTCCGTTCCACGGATGAACAGGCTCCTCGTGGAACAGATTCTCCAGGATATCCTCCTCAACGGGATCGTATGCCTTCACAAACACACTGTTATAGCACCATCCCCGGCTCATTTCCATGAATTTTTCCATAGCCTCCCACCTGGACAGAGCCGGCGTGATGGATCCCGCGCACAGATCAAAGGCTCCGCGCCACTTCAGTTCGTCTATGTCAGCTTCCCTGAAATCGCAGACCACAAAGTCCGTATTCTTCAGCCCCTGCTCCTCACAGTAGTTCTTTCCGAAATCGCACATCTTTTCGGAGAAATCCGTGCCTGTCACATGAGCTGCCCTCTCGGCAAATGCCGCCACGAAACGTCCGGGCCCGCAGCCGATATCTATGACCTTTGATTCCGGAGTCAGCGCCCCGTGCTGTGTGAGAAAGTTCACCGTGGCTTCGATGCGCTTTGCGCTCCGCTCTTTCCGGGCCTTGCTCTTGCGGAGACCGCCCTCCCATTGCTTCGCCCGCTCATTCCATATGCCGGATGAATGGCGGATAGGGCTCTTTTTTCTTCCGTTCATAAGAGCCTCGAAGAGTTCCTCAGCCTCCTTTGAATTCCATTTTTTCATTAATAATGACCTCCTGTGATCTTTTTCCAATACTCTTTGTTATTCTCCTACTCTTTCTTTACGAGTATCATTGTATCACAAACCGGACTGCATTTGCCCCATCTGTCACGCTGCGTTATACTTGTTGGAGAATTACTGAACTCACAACGATAATAAGGAGACGTAAATGGCATCACTTTGCACACTGTGCTACATAGAACAGGATGGAAAATATCTCATGCTTCATCGCATAAAAAAAGCCCACGATGTTAACGAGGGCAAATGGATAGGCGTTGGCGGCCACTTCGAGGCAGACGAAAGTCCCGACGAGTGCGTCCTCCGGGAGGTCCGGGAAGAGACCGGCCTCACCCTGACAAACTGGCGCTGCCGTGCCATCGTCACCTTCGTGTCCGGCAGATCCGAGACCGAGTACATGCACCTGTACACCGCAGACGGCTTCACCGGAGAACTCACCGACTGCAGCGAGGGCGTCCTGAAGTGGATCCCGAAACAGGATATCTACGGCCTGGAGCTGTGGGAAGGCGACCGCATCTTCCTCCGCCTCATCGAAGACCCTTCCCGCCCGTTCTTCGACCTTAAGCTGGTCTACGACGAAAATGACATCCTCACCTCTGCCGTCCTGGACGGAAAGGAACTTGACACAGCCGTTTCCTGCGAATGATCGTACTATATCCCCAACAGGCCCGGAGAATCGAATTCAGCATAAAGATTTTTACTCGGTTTCAACCGAGTCGGTTTGCCCCGAATAAAAAGGGGAACTACTTACATGAAATAGTTCCCCTGCAGATACTCCGCCGGCGTAAGAGCAAATGTCATTTAGTCAAATAACTGACCAAGTTCTATATGTTTTATTTCGTCTGTCTCTTTAGCGGAAAAGCCCGCTCTCGAAAAGAAAACATATTTATAGCAATCAAGACCCGTATCGTTCACCTGGCGGATTTCCTCTTCGATCATTTCTTTGGAAATCTTCTTCTCCCGGAATTTCATCTCATAGAAAACATATCCTTTTTCGTCCTGAGTGACCACATCAAACTCGCCGTTTGTCCGTGTCTTCGGGTCATCATAATAATACTTTCCGATCTTCTCGATCACCGGCTCTACATTGCCGAGTCGATTCTGCCTGACAAGGTACTGTCTGCATATTTCTTCGAATCTGTGAGGCACGTAAAAATCCTCAAAATCCCTGTTGATATATTTTTCGTAAAACACATCAGGATCCATTATTTTCAGCTGAGATGAATACCTGAATATATACTTGAAATAAAAAAGTGAAAGATTATCACATATGTAATATCCAGCCTTTTTCTTATTATTCTCGTCGTTTATCGGAGCTTTCTTTTCCACCACTTCCATCCGGATCAGCTTGTCGAGGACATCCACGAGGGTCGGACCACTTGAAACATGTGACTGGGATAAAATGTCTCTGTATTTCGAATAGCCTCTTGCAAGTGCATCAAACACCTCATTTGCATTTTCGATCTTTGAGATTTCAGCATTTAGATACATAGACACTTCATTTTCCAGCCTTGCACCCGGAGAAGCGATAAGATTTATAATATTCTCCTTCACACTTTTCGCATCATCAATCAGCTCGTTAAAATACGGGATACCGCCAAAGACAGAGTAAATCCTCACTTTGTCCTCATCTGTCATGTGTGGATAGAATAATGCAGACTCATAATAATCCATCTGTTTCAGGTCTATGACCAGATCAGTCCTTCCGTACAACGGATTCGATTCTTCTAAAAGTGATTTCATCACATCTACATAAGAGCCGAGAATAATGAGCTTCAGTTTACACTCTTTTCTGTATTTATCCACCAGTGACTGAATAATGCTGTCGAGCCCTTTTACATTCTTTCTGAGATACGGATACTCATCCAGCACAAAGACCAGTCGCTCATTTTCAGAAAGCTTGAAAATATAATCCGCAATTTCTTCCAGCTTTGTATAACCCAGCTTCGGTAATCCCAATTCCTCCGAAACCAGATCACAGATACTCTGCACATTGCTTTCTTCCGTAACTTGCTTGCATTCGTAGTAAATCGCCCTTACGTCATTTTCCTTTATAGTCTGCTTCACAAGTTCACTTTTCCCGATCCTTCGTCTTCCGTATATAAGGCTGAAGCTCATGCGATCCGATGAAATTTCATTTTTTAATTTTTCAAGTTCCTTTGTTCTTCCGTAAAATCCCATTTATCCGGTTCCCTCCGACTCAGTTTCATTCGAGCTAAGAACATTATATTCTGCTCACCGGGTCATGTAAAGTTTTTACTCGGTTTCAACCGAGTCGGTTTGCCCCGAATAAAAAAGGGGAACTACTTAAATGAGCAGAAATCTTGTATCTTTCGGCATTTTCTGCGGAGTAATAGCCATCGTATTCAGCCCAGTCCAACATCGAGAGCCATCATCAGTATGAAACCCAGGGCAAACGTGATCGTTCCGATGTTCGAATGCTCACCTTCCGACATTTCAGGAATGAGTTCCTCCACTACGACGTAGATCATGGC
>JAIKWW010000124.1 GCA_024684465.1 Clostridia bacterium
TGAGTTATATTCTAACCGTTTTGCATCATCGAAGCACACGCTGATTCGGCCTCGAGTTTTTTTAGCAATACTGCAGTATTATACACATCGTTTTGCGTTAGATTTGAATATATGCTCATTGTTATCTTTACATCTGCGTGGCCTGCCAGCATCGAGATCATCTTTGGATGCACTCCTTTTCTAACAAGATTTGTTATGTACTCATGTCTTAACGAATATGACACCAGATTATCCTTATTATTTATAATATCCGTATTTCTACTGCTCATGCCAATGGTGTCCATATAATCGTACAGATCCTTCTTGAAATGGAGCCAGATCGTGTTCCTACTGGATGAATACAGATTTGTTCCATTCTTTGATGAAGATATGTAATCGTCTTTTGGTAAATCCGCCACCAGGTCATAAACGTAATCAGGCATCGGGACCAAGCGATCAGCGTTCTTATTCTTTGTTCCTCTGATATGTAAGAAATGCAGATTATCCTTATTGGTTATATCATTCCTTTTACAATTATATGCCTCGAACGGTCTGCAGCCGCATTCCATCATCAAGAGAAATACATAATATATTCTCTTTTGTTTTGCCACTTCGACTACCGCTTTCCGTTCAGCAGGGGAGAGAGCACTCCCGATATGTTTGTACCCGATCGGTTTTGTTAGATTTGCAGTAGGATCTTTTGCTATAAAACCGTTGGAGTAAGCATGCTTGAAGATAAAACGCAATGCCTGGTAGATCTCGTTTATATGTCTCTGACTCTTGTTTACAAGTGGCGTAAGTATCATCTGACAGTGGAACGGCTGAATGTCCTTTAACTTCATATCTCCAATCTTTGAAGTGATGTTGTAATTTACCCGATCCATATATTTTCTTCTTGTAATATCGCTCTGATTAACCTTATATATTTCAATGCATCTCGGAATCCAGTCTTTGAGCAGCATATCTCCGCCAAGGACTTCCGGACGATCCTTGGTTGATTCCACCAGCGCCTCGATCATTTTTCTTTCAACTTCTTTTTTTGTTTTTCCATAGAAGCTCCGCATTTTTCCATTTATCATTTTTCTTTTTCTATAAGGATATGTTGTCATAAAACTATCTCCTCTCTGTTTTCTAATAATAAATAGTAAAGAAAAAATTTTTTTTTGCAAATTTTAGCGTTTCCATTTATGTAAGAATATGCAAAACTCCAAATGCATTGAAAAATCAGCATAAAATTATTTTGTATAGATTTGATAGATAACGAAATAAGAATGTATAGTTTTGAGCTAATAGCCACTTTGTAGCCACTTTTAAATCGTTGCAATTGCTTAATTTTTTGATATTATCGTTTTAATATCTGATTTAATGTTTTTTGTCAAAGCTCAGTGTAAAAAAAAGTGTTTCTTACGAAACACTGATTTTTGGCAGGGGCAGAAGGACTCGAACCCTCGGCACGTGGTTTTGGAGACCACTGCTCTACCAACTGAGCTATACCCCTGAATGTGCGAGAAGCGGCTTATTTAGCCGCTTTCGCCGTTCCTGGCGGAGGAGAAGGGATTCGAACCCTTGCACCGGTAACCCGGTCTAACGATTTAGCAAACCGTCCTCTTCGGCCTCTTGAGTACTCCTCCATACCGATCTGTTTTGGCGGAGAGGGTGGGATTCGAACCCACGTGGGGTTGCCCCCAAACGGTTTTCAAGACCGCCTCGTTATGACCACTTCGATACCTCTCCAAAGTATTCTATTTTGATTCGCTTTCACTTGCTAAAGCAACCAATAATCAAGAAAATGGTGACCCATCCGAGATTCGAACTCGGGACACCTTGATTAAAAGTCAAGTGCTCTACCGCCTGAGCTAATGGGTCGCATGGCAGGGGTAGATGGACTCGAACCATCGAATGACGGAGTCAAAGCCCGTTGCCTTAGCCTCTTGGCGATACCCCCAAGATTATCAAAAAAGTAAAATGGTGAGCCCAGGGCGATTCGAACGCCCGACACACGGCTTAGAAGGCCGTTGCTCTATCCAGCTGAGCTATGGGCCCATAAATGGAGCGGATGACGGGAATCGAACCCGTATCATCAGCTTGGAAGGCTGAGGTTTTACCACTAAACCACATCCGCAAGACAAAATGGAGCGGAAGACGAGATTCGAACTCGCGACCCTCGCCTTGGCAAGGCGATGCTCTACCCCTGAGCCACTTCCGCTTAAGAAAATTTGGTGGTGGGAGATGGATTCGAACCATCGAAAGCTGAGCTAGCGGATTTACAGTCCGCCCCCTTTGGCCTCTCGGGAATCCCACCACGTTTTTAATAAAAAAATGGAGCTGGCGAAGAGAATCGAACTCCCAACCTGCTGATTACAAATCAGCTGCTCTACCGTTGAGCCACGCCAGCATATCGAGCACTTAATCAGTGTACTCTTTAGCTTCGAACTTGTCAAGAACTTTTTTATCACCTTTTGATCAGCTCGAACCTCCCGGTCTGCAAATCATTGAATTTTCAATGTCTTGCTCGTTTCAGCTTGTTCATTATACGGCAATTCAGGTTACTTTGTCAACACCTATTTTAAAGTTTTTTATTAACCCTTAAATCAGGTGGTCTGACCGGTTCCTTCATGCGTAAAAGAACATCGCAAGTGGTATTGTAACACCTGCGATGTCCGATTTCAAGCATTAATATTATTTTTTATATGTACCTGACTTTTGAGGACAGCGCGGCCCTGATATCCGCTACTTCCTGTACAAATGGACTCCAGGTCTTATTCTTTGCTCCACCTTCTCCATACTGGTACATGAGCAGAGATCTGGTTACATCATTTCCGGTCTTGTCCATATAGTAATTAATGAGATATGTTCCGCCTGTGACATTCTGATACGGATCCAGCATATCAGTAAGCCCCAGTTTGCTTCGCATCCAGCCGTGGTTCACACGATTGATCTGCATGAGTCCGTAATCGCCTGTGGCACTTATTGCGGAGGCATTGTAATTGCTTTCATGTTCTATTATTGCCATTACAAGATCAAACGGTATGTCGTAATCCTGACATGTCTTCTTTATAAATCTCTGTACATCATCTGCCAGCGGCACATTGTAAAGCTGTTCTCCCTGCTGCGCCACGACTTCTGCTGCAGGCGCCGGGGAAGCTTCCGTCACAGTCAGTTCCGGCTGTGTCTGTTCAACAGTCGGCTCATCCGTCGGCTGCGCCTCATCTTTCACGCCCGGAACGTTATTTTCCGATGCTTCGGGGTCAGAAACATTTTCTGCTGGTGAAGTCACCTCATTCTGCAGGTCCTGTACATCAGTTTCCTTCACTTTATCAGAAGCAGTTTCAACATCTTTTTTCTCATTTGAAGATAATGCGGAGACAAGGACGCTGCCCGACTGTGCAACGAACTGTGGTGAGGTAAATGTCGCTCTGGCTGCCTGCTGTGCAGTTGCAGCGTAAACGAAAAACAGTGCTTCCACCGGAGCGCTCCCCGACTGGCTTTTACTGTTCTGAATATGCAAAGTTGCCTTTTCGATCGACACAAAGCCCGTACCGGACAGACTAAGCATAAGTACCAGCGCAAGCATCATGATCCGCGAGGATTTCTTTCTGATCTTTCTGAACATAAGCTATTTTCCTTTCGTTTCAATGTTTAATTTTTAAACTGTACGACATCGGTTCCGTTTTGAAAAAAACAGATTCAGATTTCCCCGCCGGCCGAATCGGCGGAGCATCTTCTTATCAAAAGGTTCTGATTTTTCCAATTTATGCCGAAGTCAGAACTGAAAAATCGTACATCCTGATGTAACGTAAACTATGCCGAATTGTTTCATTACAACCAATCCCAATTACTAATTTACAATATTTGTAATTGCTTCAGCCATTCCAAAGGAAAAAAGGACAAATCCGTAAAATAACCTTGCCGGATTCGAAGCAGTTTGCAAGAGTGAAATGTTAAAATATCAACACTTATGGCAAAATCAGCATCTTTACCTCTGATCAGCTTTAAGATTTAATTAATAATCAGGTAAGAATTATGATATCACACTTCATTTTATTTATCAACCTTGGCTTTCCGTTTTGGAAAACCACGCAACTTTTTTCGATTGACTAAATTGGAAAATCGATATAAATTATTTCTGTAAGGAAGGTCGATATTTTATGGAAATGGCAAATAGAATCAAAAATCTCCGGCTGGCCGCCAACATGACTCAGGAGCAGCTTGCGGCAAAGATCGGTATTAATAACAGTGCTCTTGCAAAATACGAAAACAACCGCATGAAGACTATCCGGCCCGAAATGATCGAGAAACTGGCCGATGTCTTCCACGTTTCCCCTGCCTACATCATGGGATGGGAGGCTGTGAATGACAATATCCAGGCTGAGACCGGCAGAAAGACATATGTGGACAGGCTGGTTGAATCCGGCATTCTCAACAGAGCTGCCGTAAAGGATATCCTGAAGATCTGCGCGGATGTTTCCGACGACGATCTGATCAAATTCAGGCGGATCATGCTGATAATAATGGGCGATGACTGATTTTCCAAAAAACTAAAGCTCCCCTCCGCGGACAGAACTGCAGAGTCAGACAGCGAATCTGACCTGACCGTTTCCCTCCGGGAAGGGGGTTTTTTCATTGCTTCAGGATCTCGTTCATGCTTCCGGTCCGAAATCCCTGCAGATCCAGGGTCACGTAGGCAAATCCCAGTTCTCTGAGTTTTTCCACGACATGCTTCCGAACCTCCGGCTGCATGAGCTCCTCAAATTTCTCAGGTTCAACTTCTATTCTGGCCAGATAGTATCCTGGCAGACAGATCTTTTCTTCTCCGGGTATCTCACGTTTCTCTCTCACCACAAGACGAAGACGCGACTTCTCAAAACCCATCTCATGAAGCACCTCTTCGCCCCTCTCAACGAGTTTAAGGCGGGCTTCGGTAATCAGGTCCCCATATGCGATTCTGGACGCCAGACAGGCAAATGACGGCATATCGTGAGTGGGAAGATTCATCTCCCGGGACATGGCTCTGATATCAGCTTTTGTAAAACCCGCATCCCTGAGGGGATTGATTATTCCCATTTCCTCCAGAGCTCTGATGCCCGGACGGTAGTCTCCGGTATCATCCAGATTCGTCCCGTCTGCCACAGATTCAAATCCCATTTCCCCTGCAACGCTGCAGATTCTTCCGAATATAGATTTCTTACATATGTAGCAACGATCCGGCGGATTAACCCCAAAGCCCGGGATTTCCAAAGCATTCACCGGCTCGGTCAAGTGTCTCACTCCCCTGTCTGCCGCGAACCTCTCTGCATTCTCAACCTCACGTCCGGCGATCATCTCCGCCGAAACTGTGATAGCCAGGACTCTGTCGCCCAGCGCATCCCGGGCTGCAGCCAGCAGAAAAGAAGAGTCCACTCCCCCGGAAAAAGCGATGCAGACGCTCCCCAGATCTTTCAGTATAGCCAGCAGCTTATCATATTTTTTTCTCACAGTTGTCATATCCACTGATTCATTCATGTCAGTTTTCCCTCCGCCGGTCTCAGCCGGTTGATAACAACAAAAAACGGCAGGCACTGCGCCCGCCGTCATCTATTCTTCCTGTAATTCAAACTTGCCCAGAGTGTGCTCTGTTTCCATGTTCTTCTCATTGACGGCGCCGTTCGTAAGCTCGGAAATAATTCCCCTTATCTCCTGCTCATTTTCCAGCGGAAGCTCCAGTGTCATTTCCACCGCGTCTGTAAACTGCGCATCAGCAATGCGGAACTTCCCTTCAGCTTCCATATTCTGAAGCTTTCCGTAAAGCCTGTAGTCGATCCTGAAACGCAGTATGCTCATATCCTGGACACCACATATCCCCGCAGCCTCCAGAGCAAGTCTTGCCGAACTGGTGTACGCCCGCATCAGCCCGCCTGTTCCCAGCTTTATTCCGCCAAAATAACGGGTCACAACGATCACCACATTGGTGATGCCCTGTCCCGAGAGCAGATGCAGCATCGGAGCACCCGAAGTCCCCGAGGGTTCCCCATCATCGCTCGCCCACTGCAGCTCCAGCCCCGGACCGATGATATACGCAGGCACATTGTGCGTGGCATCTCTGTGCTTTTCCTTTATCGACGCGATAAAAGCCTCCGCCTCCTCCCGGGAGCCGGCAGATGCGATATATGATATGAACCGGGAGCGCTCTATCACCTGCTCCGCGGTGGCTTCTTTTTTTATCGTCTTGTACTTCAGCATATGTAGTCCTTGAGCCGGTTCAGATCCGCTGTTCCCAGAGAAACCTCAAAGTAAGTCCCCTCATCTCTGTAATCCATTTTGGAAACACTGCAGTTCTCACAGAGATACGAGCTTATGGAGCCCTTGTCGTAAGGGATCAGCAGCCTCACCTGTTTCATGTCGGAAAAGATCCTTGCTTCGATCATTTCCAGCAGTTCGTCCATATTGGTTCCCGTCTTCGCAGAGATATTAATGACAGGAGCCTGCGCCGGCGGCAGATCTTCCGCATCCTCCACAAGATCGATCTTGTTGTACGCAGTTATCATGTCGATGTCAGCAGCCCCAATCTGTTCCAGAACTGTGCCTGTGACTTCCATGTCAAACTCCATATCCTCCGATGCCGCGTCCACCACGTGAACGATGAGATCCGAGTAGCAGACTTCTTCCAGCGTGCTCTTAAACGCTTCCACAAGCGAATGGGGAAGCTTGCTGACAAAGCCCACCGTATCGATCAGGATAAAGGCCCTGTTCGATTCCAGTTCGATCCTCCTCTGAGAAACATCCAGCGTCGCAAAGAGCATATTCTTTTCGAAAACAGACTTGTCCTCTTTTTCGCCCCTTTTGAGCAGAGCGTTCATTATCGCGGACTTTCCCGCATTCGTATAACCCACCAGCGAGACCACCGGAACGTCGCTCTTCTTTCTGCGGCTTCTCTGAACCTCCCTCGACCTGCGAACTTCCTGCAATTCTCTGCGGATCTCATCTATTCTCGACTGGATA
>JAIKWW010000082.1 GCA_024684465.1 Clostridia bacterium
GTACCTGCTCAATTTCACGGAGAATTACAGAGAGGTACTGATAACGAATCAGGCTGACGAGTCGGTGGCTGAGAGGGTGTATAACATACATCTGCATTACTGGGAATACTGTGAAAAACATGTTTATCTCGAGGATCAGGATCGCTTCAGGACATTCTGCACCCGGGACTATCTGGTGAACCATGTGAAGATGAGCGGCAGGGGAAATTTTACCGAGATATACCGCATACGTCAGGATGACGGAAATTATCAGTGGGTAGAATTCATGGTGCTGACCATCCCCGAATCCAACATGCAGAAGATGCTGATCTGCATGAAGCCTGCGGTGATCGAAGATCAGGATGATCCTTACAAATTCGCGGAATTAGTCATAGGCTCGCGGCGTACGGTGCGCTACAGCGGAAACGGATCCGCCTGGAACACGGACGGAGACCTGTGGCGCTCGCTGATGAGGGAGTCTGATATAAAATTCTTCTGGAAGGACATGGAAGGCAAGTACATAGGAGCCAGCCATTCATTCCTGAAATACATGGGTGTGAATTCCATCGAAGAGATAAGGGGAAAGACAGACCGGGAAATCGGATGGTGCATAGACGGAAATACCGTGGAGGAAGCGGACCGGCAGGTTCTGATGAAGGGAAAATCCGTCAGAGAACTCAAAGTCAGCTGCATCGTGGACGGAGCGATGAGATGGATCCGGTGCAATATATTTCCGATCTACCGTCGGGGTTTTATAAACGGCATCATAGGATATATCCGCGATCTGAATCACATAATGAATGAGGCGAAAGTGGACGAACGCATGCTGTTCAGAGATTCTGTCACCGGCTTTATGAACCCGGAGGGTGCCATCATTGCAGTGGCTGAATTTGACAGGAACTATCAGTGCAGGAAGGAAAACTATGCAGCGGGGATCGTGAGTATCCGCGACCACGCCGGAAATTTCGGAAGTTTCGACAAGGAGTCCGTGAGAGATCTTCAGAGACAGGTCTCCAAGATCATACTGAAACTCTTTGGAAGAGATGCGGTGGTGGCAAGGATCAACAATTTCAAGTTCGCCATATGGAAGAAAAATATTTCCGCAGGGCGGATGACGGATCATATCTATGATTTCCTTGATGAGATACACAAGATCCGGGATGTGAGAGGCCACACATGTACTCTTTACGTGGACTGGAGCGTGGGTGAAAGATCTGAAGCGGGCAATGTCAGACGGCTGTTCTCGCTGCTGGAGGAACGTCTTGAAGACGCTGTGAATCAGGAATTAGGGATGGCGGAATATACCGGTTATACAATGCTTTTCGACCGTTCCACCTTTGATAATCTGGACACAGGCGTGATGATGATGGATCCGGACACCTACAATCTGGTGTACATGAATCACCGGGGCAGAGAGATGTTTAATATCCGCAGGGATGATTCTCTTTTGGGCAAACGCTGCTTCGAAGTGCTGACCGGAAGGACTTCTCCATGCGAGTTCTGCACTCTTGCCCAGTGCAGCCGCACGAGATTCATCGGCTGGGAATTCCATGACGAATCCAGCGGCTATGATTACAGCGTAAATGACACCCTGGTGCCATGGAAGGGAAAACGGTATAAATTCACTTTATTCCGGAGACTTACTGACGAACGCAAAGACAATATGGCTGATTCTATCAACTACGGAAGCATGCTGAATGATCTGCTGACTCTGGGGATGCGCCAGGAGAAGATGGATACAGGCCTGATGAAGATGGTGGAGAGAATGGGACCGGGATTCAGGGCGGACAGGATCGTGCTCTTCGAGAAGGACGGCATAGATTACATGACCGCAGGTTACGAGTGGCACCGTGAGGGGATCCGGTCGGCCAAGCAGGTACTGCAGAAGGTCTCTCTGGAAAACATGAGATCCCTGAACAGGGAATTTGAAAGAAATAAGATATTTGCGGTCAGGGATGTTTCCAAAGCATCTTCGTTGACACCGGAGGAACAGCAGTATTACAGAAAATTCGGAATCAACAGCCTGATAGCCATAGAGGTCAAGAGCGGCAGAGAGAGTTTCGGATTCCTTGAGATCGACAATCCGTCGGATGTGCTGTTTGACAAGATCGGAGAACTGGCTTTGACCATTTCCACCTCCCTTGCAATTCTCATACGAAACCGGAATATGATGAATCAGCTGGATGCGCTGAGCGCCAGAGACAGTCTCACGGGAACCATGAACCGCAGGGCTTTTGAAGAACGTCTGAAAAACCTGAGAGATACAGCTTTTGCTGTCATCTACGGAGATATAAACGGACTCAAGCTGGTGAACGACAACGAGGGACACGAAGCCGGAGATCTGCTCATAAAGAACGCGGCAAACGTGTTCAAGGATCATTTCGGGCAGGATAATGTGTTCCGGCTTGGAGGAGACGAATTCGTGGTGTTATTCGAGATGAAGGACCGGGACGAGATCGACTCGGTGGTGGATCAGCTCATGAAGGAATTCCAGCGGCAGAACGTGAGCATGGCGCTGGGCTGCGCCTGGAAGGAACGGCCGACGGGAGACGAAAGTGACGTGCTGAAGGAAGCGGACCGCCGCATGTATGTGAACAAGCAGTACATGCATTCCATACGGGGAGATGCTCCTTCCCGTCATCTGAATTGATATTGTTCAAGTTTAAAAGTTCCCCTGCAGAGCGAGCTCGATCTGCGGGGGGATTTTCTGCGGGTCATTCGGATCCCAGATCTTCTTCGGCTGCTGCCTGCATGTATCCGTGCATCTCGGGCAGGGCTTTTTTCAGAGATACAACGCGGCCGTCTTTGAGAAAACCGTGGTGGGATTTTGCGGATGTCACGGTTTCGCCTGTGTCTTCCCTGACGAATTCGTAGGACAGCACGGCCTTGACGCCGCTGTATTTCTCCACTTTCAATATGATCTGTATCACATCGTCAAAGTACACGGGTTTCCTGTAGTCCACGGAGATCTTCGATACGGGAATACTTATGCCGTGACTTTCCAGCTGAACCATTGACATCCCTATGTGATCCATGAATTCGATACGCGCTTCTTCCATCCACTTGACGTAGTTGGAGTGGTGAATGATACCCATCTTGTCGGTTTCATGGTAATGTGCTCTTCTGGTGTATGTATACATTGTCGATCCTTTCTGTTTTTAGTTATATTTTTTGCATGGGTAAATTGTATTAATATTACTTTTTCCCTTATTGTTATTATAAACTATATATGAGCCGATATTATATTCGGTACGAAAAAGAATTACCCTGCCATCGATTGGAGATATCTGCAATGAAAGAATATCATTTTGAGGATAAAAACAGAAGAATACTGGAATCACTCAATGTTCCGTTTGCCATATACC
>JAIKWW010000139.1 GCA_024684465.1 Clostridia bacterium
GCCTTGAAAGAGCCCATGTTCTTCCCACTGGAAAAAACGTAAGCTCCGCTCATCTCTGAATTAATCCTCATTACGGCCCTTGCTACGAATTCCTTCTCATCCAGCTGCAGATTCGCCAGCATGGATTTCAAAGGTGCGACGAAAAACCTCCATATCATGGGCTCATCCGTAATTTCCGGAATCTTTCTGGTTGGAATGCGTTCTTCCTGTACAATCTCAAAATGCTCCTTTATGAATGCTTCGCACTTCTTTCTGGTATCCCGCGTGTCGAAGAAGAGATGCAGAGCGTAATAATCCTTGTACTCCGGGTAGATACCGTAGCCCGCAAAGCCGCCGCCCAGCCCGTTGCTCCTGTCGTGCATGGGCTTCATAGCCTTCGTTATCATCTCACCGGTCATCTTGTTTCCGTCCTTCGATATGACTGCTGCGATAGCACATCCTGATGGGATGCGCACCTGACCTTCTTTTATCATATTAACCAGATCCTTTCGTCGAAATAAAAAGAAAGGCGCTCATTTCCACGCAGTGATCCCTGCACAGAAATGAACGCCTTTGCTCATTTGCAAGAATTATATAGCCGGCATTGTTCGTTGTCAAGTACACAAGAGCTGCCGGTGCAGTTAAAAAACAATCCGCGAAACAGCAGTCTGTCAATCCCGTCAGAATTCATGTCCGATCGATTCCGCCCTGTAGTTTCCTTTTGACGATACCGGAGTCTTTAACTCCTGTCCGGCCAAATTGTATAATTAAAAAAAATACATGAACTTTATTCTGACATGTAACCGAAAATTAACCGCACTAGTATATAATAGCCTCGATTATATAACTTACTGCAGTTCGGCAATGCAGCATAGCGTATCTTTCAGGTTGAAACAATCACGTATGCAAGAGCATATCAGGAGAAAAACGAAATGGCATTAGAGAACAGAGCAACAAAATCAGAAGACAAGCTGGAATCATTCCTCTACTCTTTAAAGGATGATCCTGACGCAGGCGACCTCTTTGACGACGGCATTGAGGAACTTGCAAACTACTACGCAGCGCTGGCAAAGAGCATGCGGGTAAAGGAGACAAAGATCAGCTGATCCGGGCTCTGTATTTTTAATAATGATAATAGAAGCTTATTCCCTTCGGAATAAGCTTTTTCTTTGCCAATAAACACAAAAACAAAAAAAGAAACAGCCCGCTCGATTTCTTTACATCGAACGGGCTTTTAATTGGAAAGCTTAAGTTTCACTGTATAACCTCTCTTTCTTTACTTATTCATTTTGGTTATGGACCTCTGCCCTTCACTTTGATCAGCTCCCTTCATCAGCAGCTCGGCCGCCTCACTAATTCATCAGGACTGTCTTCTTTATCAAAGTTTCTTTACTTGCACATTGGACTACCCTCCATACTACCAAAGGAATGAATATCAACTCTCTTTAATCTATATCTCTATATCTTAATCGGAGTTACTTGTTTACCGCTTCGAAGCTCCTGGCCCTTGTTCTTTACTCCTGTTGAAATGTTCTTCCTTTGTTGTCTTTATATTACCCTATCTGACCATATTTGTAAAGTGTTTTTTGTGCAGATATTATGTATACATACAATGCATACAAACCTGAAAAACGTATGCAGAAAGAAGGCGCTTCATCCCAGTAAATTCAATAGCTTAGCCAATAATAAGCAAGTCCTTGCAAATGGTTACAAATGTCAAATTAGGTATACCATAATCCGTAACTTATTTCGTTACAATTCAGCCCGGCCAGGGACAATTTTTATCAAAATAATGGATCGCTCCGGTAACATTTTTAAATCGATTACCGGTCCGGCGCAGGTCACAAACTCAGCCGGCATCAGTCGCAGTTCTTCGTCAGTAACTCAGCCGGCGCAAGTTTTCTCCAGCCTTCAGCCCCTCGTCTTCACTTTTACAAAAAATGAAGCGAGCCCATTCGACCAAACAAATCGAATGGGCTCTTAATGAGTTACCTGAAGTTTCACTGTATAACCTCTCTTTCCTATATTCCGATTTTTCCATTCTATGGACCTCTTCCGTTTGCTTTGATCAGCTCCTCTCCGGCCTCTGCCGATTCCTAAAGAGATTTTCTCTGGTTCAAAGTGATAACTAATTGGTCTGGTAAAAATCTAGAACATCGGACTAACCTCCGCTTTCAAAGGAAAGAATACCAACTTCTAAGTACTAACTTCTAAAACGCTTTCTTTTTCTTCTTCTACTACAACTTCTTCAATAACGAATTTATCTTGCTTCGAAGCTTTAGGCCTTTCTGAAATATGCTTGTTTTGGTTTTCTTGTTCCTTTGTAGCTCTATCTTAGTCTCTTTTTTACAATTTGGCAAGTGCTTTTTTCAAAATATTATGTATACATTTTCCCCCAAAAAACGAAAGGCTCCGGATCACTCCAAAGCCTTTGAATTTCAATGTTTTTAGCGGGTTGCAAACATTGTCCCCACTTATTATTATAACAAAATTTCCGGATCATGCGAAGACTATTTCTTGTAAAAATCGTACTTTTTTCAGCTCAGTTCCGGTAGCCGTGCAGTGCGTTTACCACAGGCAGGATCAGCGGAGGCTGCTCCGGCGGCTCCTCATTCAGGCCGTCACGTTCCTCCTCTGCAGGACGGATCTTTCCGGTCCCGGTTTCATAGATATAAGGTTTGTCGCTGAGCACTTTGTTGTACCTGATATTGCTGTTGATGCGGCGGATTTCGTTAGTAATGCTCGCTATCGGTTCTTTTCCCGGCGGGACCACGAACCATTCGTTGATAGAAAGCGGCAGGAGAAGCAGGTCAGGCGTTCCCAGCATTTCCGACGCCTGCTCCATGAGCTCGGGATACAGTACCGCCCCGTCTGCTATGCGGCGGCGCTTGCCCGTGAGGATCAGAACCTTGCCGAAGATATTCACCACCCGCGGCTTCTGCATTTTCCTGTCCCTGATGTATTTTCCGAAATCCAGCAGTTCCAGATCCAGCAGCCGCCTGGTGTTGGCAAAGGCAGCTTCGTAGAGTTCCGGCTCCGTCATCCCGGCATCGTTCATCATTTCATGATCAATAAACGCCTTCCATGGAATCCGCTCAGCCCCCTCATGATGATTCAGATAGATTACGGACATGTCAGCCACGTTCCGGTGAGGCAGCCGGTCAAGGAGTTCCCTGTTCATCTCCGTCCCCACCAGCATGAAAGCTATATTTTCCCTAACCACTTCCCCCACCACGTGAGGCTCAACGGGGCTGCCGTCCTTCGGACGCTTGCTGTAGTTAGCCTCCAGCCAGTTTGCTGTTATATCGAGGAATGTATCCAGGCTCTCCGGCCGGTCAGATTGGGCGTTATCCAGGTAATCCTCGTAAATCTGCTGCACGGATACCTCTATGCCGTGTCTGCTCACAGTATCCCGGAATCTCAAAATGTCTTCCGTTCCGTTGACCACGTATTCCGTGCGGAAAAGCATCTCCGCCCAGCGAAGTTCGCCGGTTAAGTGGCTCCGTATCTTTTTCCTGAATAAAGGGTAAAACTCGTTGTACATCAGATAATTCATTGACGGTCCTCTCTCCCTCAGATCTTTCTCCAACTTTCATTATAGTTTATCGGTCGCCGGAAATGCATTACATTTCCTTTATATTAATAAATCAATCCCCGATTTCCGCAGCAAATGAAAAAAGGCTCCGCCCGTACACGCCCTGCGCCGGTCCTGCCTCATCAGCCTGAACTCCGTACCCCGTAACGGAAAAATAAGCGACAAAAATCCCGCATCGGTGTGTCAATGCGGGACTTTTGCAATGTTGTAAGGTAAATCGTGTTATGCAAGTTTTCAAATGATAGTCATTGCCGATATGCTATCAGTTACATTATTATAACATCAATGAAACAATCTGTGTTACTTTATTAAATAAAATTAAGAAAAGCCAATCGATCGCATTTCATACGATGATAACAGTATTATGTCTCAGCCGCATATCATGCTATAATAAATACATCAATATTTTATAGTTGCAGGCAGCATATTCATTAATACTTTGAGAGGATCGATTTATGGCTAAGATAATTACCGCTGAAGAGGCTGCAAAGCTGATAAAAGACAACGATGTGATCGCTTTCGCCCCGGACAGTCTCGCAGGCTTTCCCACAGAGATAAATTTCGCCATCCGGGACAGGTTTCTGAAGGAGGGGCACCCGGCAGACATAACCACCGTCAGAGCCCCGGGGCTTGGCACCTTTGAGGACGACGAGTACGGGGAAGGCTGTTTCTGCGTTGAGGGTCTTTTAAAGTGCTCCATTTCCTCCTACGTGGCCACCAGCAAAAGGCTCGCCAGATTTGTTGAAGAGGACAGGGTTCAGGCTTACATGTTTCCCATGGGGCCGCTGCATCAGATCTTCCGGGAAGTCGGCCGGGGCATGCCGGGCGTTCTCACAAAGATAGGTCTGGGAACCTTTGCGGACCCCAGACTGGACGGCGGAAAGTGCAATGACAACACCAGGCATAACGGAGAGGATCTGGTGGAATACATTCCCGATTTTCGCGGGGAGGAATATCTCCACTACCGCACACCGTCCTTCAACGTGGCCCTTCTGAGAGGAACCAGAGCCGATGTCCGCGGCAACATCAGCATGGAAAAAGAACCCATCGAAGTGGAGATCCTCGCCGTGGCACAGGCGGTCAAGGCCTGCGGCGGCACGGTTATCGTTCAGGTGGAAGACATAGTTGACCTCCACGAGATCCATCCCAAGTCTGTGAGGCTGCCGGGGATCTACGTGGATTACATCGTCAAGGCAGAGGATACCTACAACATTCCTCAGTTAAACGGCCGCCTGACTCAGGACGATTACAACTACTCGTTTACCGGCGACGAGATCGCGGATGTGGGCGAGGCTCAGCCTATGCCTTTCGATTACAAGAAAGTCATCGCCAGAAGGGCCGCTATGGAGCTGCGCAAGGGCGACATGGCAAATTTCGGCCTGGGAATGCCCCAGAACATCCCCACGATCCTGGCAGAGTACGGTCTGGTCCACGACATCTACGCCATCTCGGAGACAGGCGCCATCGGCGGCACACCTGCCATGGGCAAGGATTTCGGCTGCCACTGGAACCCGGAGGCCCTCTGCGACAACGGAATGCATTTTTCATTCTTCAACGGGGGAAATCTGGATATAGGCGTCTTCGGCCTCAGCGAAGTGGATCGCAGCTGCAACATCAACACCTGCATTCTGAACGGCGTGATCAAGGGCATCGGCGGTTTCACAGATATCACTCAGTCAAGCCGCAGGACGAACATTTTCATGGGAACCTTCACAGCTTCCGGCATAAAAGCGGATATCCGGGACGGAAAGCTGGTGATCCTGCAGGAGGGACGGTTTAAGAAATTCATCGACAAGGTGGACACGGTGACCTTCTCCGCCGGGGAATACATGAAAAATCACGATGACATTCTCTTCATAACGGAAAGATGCGTGATCAGATTCACAAAGGAAGGGTTTGTTCTGGAAGAAGTGGCCCCGGGCATCGACATTAAGACTCAGATCCGGGACCAGTGCGATGTGGAACTCCTGATCCCGGAGGGAGGGCCGAAGCTGATGGACGCTTCGCTCTTTACACCGGACGGTTTTCAGCTGACGCTGCCGGAGGCGGAGTAGCCCCGGCCTGCGGTACAGGTCGGCTGCCGCAGATAGTATTAATAATAAATGCCGGGCAATGGAATCAATTTTCCTCCGCCCGGCAGATTTTTTCCGTAATTCAGTTTCCACGCTGCAGGGACAGCAGGGATCCCAACGCAACCCGGGCCTTTTCGTTGCCCTTTTCAGCCGATTTTGTCAGCAGCTCCATGGCCCGGTCCAGATCCTGTTCCACACCGCGGCCGGTAAAATAGCAGGACGCCAGCTCGTAGAATGCTGGCTCGTAACCTGCGTCCGCCGCCAGTTCGATCCAGCCCGCGGCGATCTTGTCGTCCTCAGTGGCTCCCTGACCGTTCTTATACATGATGCCCATGAGATAGGCGGCTTCCCCGGCAGTTCCCCTGGGACCCGTCTTGTAGGCTTTTTTGAAGTAATTCATAGCTGCGCCGTAGTCCAGCAGCACCTCGTGCCCCATGTAGCTGCAATAGCCCATGTAAAGGTTGCAGCGCGCCGATTCCAGAGCAATGCCTTTCTTCAGGTATTCGATCGCTTCGGGGTAATCCGGTTCCGAATCGATCCCGAGATACAGGATCTCTGCCAGCTCTTCGATCGCCAGCCAGTATCCTGCATCCGCAGCTTTTTTCAGCCATTTCACTCCTTCAGAGACGTTCACGTCCAGCAAAAGACTCGCAAAGTACTCCTGAGCGATCACGTCCCCGCTCTCAGCCAGATCTCTCAGTTTCGGCACCAGTTTGTTGATTCTGGTTTCATACGCCGACATGTCGCTCTCAAAAGTGCGCAGATATTCTATGGAGGCGATCACGTCGCCTGCGGCGCTGGCCATTTCCAGCAGTTCTGCCGCCTCTTCCCGGTCGTCATCTCCGGCCTCCGCCCAGCTCCTGCTCTCGCAGATGCAGGACAGCAGATACGTGCCCCTGGGACTTCTGCGCTGAGTCAGCGACTCCAACAGAGGTTCTGCCTTCTTCAGTTTATTGCTGATGAAAAGCGCCTCCGCTTCCCTTTCCATTTCCTGCGTTGTCATAGATTCGCCACTCATAACACACCTCACTGGAGTGCCAGCATCATGGAAAGCGGATCGTCTGCCGCGTCGCTCCGCCCCTTCGCAGCCATTGACTGCAGCTCGTTCGCGTAATCCACGTTCTTTTTTACTCCGCGGCCCGTGAAGTAACAGTTGGCGAGCTCCAGAAATGCCGGTTCGTAACCCGCCTCAACGGCGCGCTCCGCCCAGCCGGCACTCTCCGCATCATCAGTAACAGCGCCGGTTCCCCGTTTGTACATCATGCAGAGCTCGTAAGCCGCCCTGCCGGCCACTTCTTCCGTTCCGAGCCTGTAGGCCTTTTCGAACTTGTGACGGGCTGCGATCAGATCTTCCTCCACGCCGCTGCCCGCTGCGAGACACAGCCCCAGCTGCAGGTAACTGCCGGCGGACTTCAGCTCAGTTCCCCGGCGGAACAATCCCACAGCCTTTGCCGGATCAGCTTCGGTCACTTCACCCTGAAGATACAGCTTTCCCAGTTCTTCCAGAGCCTGCCAGTAGCCGGCTTCAGCTAACGATTCCAGCAGCCGCAAAGCCTTCCGGGGTTCCTCCGCCATGATGATGCCGGCCAGCAGTGTCCCTGCAACCGGCCGGAACTCAGGCAGGTTTTCCGGGCCGTCTTCGGCAAGCTCTCTCAGTTTCGGCAGCATCTCAGCCTTCACGGCTGCAGCCTCTTCCTCAGCCAGTCCGCAGAGCGGGCTCATCACGTACTCCAGAGAGCCCGCCGGGTCACCGCCTTCAAAAGACTGCTTCAGCAGTTCCAAGGCCCGTTCCTCGTCACCGTCGTAGGTTTCCACCCAGCCAAGTGCCCGGTAGATTCTGTACAGCACGTAAGCCGCCAGGGGATCCCCCGCCGCCACAGAATCCCGCAGCAGTTCCCGGGCCTCCTTCAGCCTGTTATCGACAAAAAGCGCAACCGCTTCTCTTATATCGCTCATCATTACCATCCTTCTTCGATTCAATGTCGCTTTAAACAGCATATCCATTATAGCGCATTATCGGAATTGTTTCCATGAACGGGAAATGTATTCCCCGGCGGCCGGCTTGCGCAAAATAAAAAAACAGGTCCCACAGGACCTGTGTTCTTCGAGCAACCGGACCGAACTGCAGCCCGCCCCGGGGCTGCAGTATCCGAACCGGAAGCTTTTAAATTGAATGCCCTTGCGGAGTCCGGATTAGTTTGCATCCGTTTGTCCGCGCACTATCGCAGCCCGCGTCAGCAGCCCTGTATACCCGCAGGTTCCGGTTAGAACACGGCTACTATACCATGCTCCGCCGTATCTTCCTTCAAATCCGGGTAAATATCAACTCCGCCTTAAATAGACTGCTGTACTTTAATATTATTACCTCCTGGTAACTAGTTTAATCATATATTCTGTTGCGAATAATGTCAATAGTTTTTCGTAACATATCAGTAACATTTTTCGTTTGAATTTTATCAAAACCCAGCGAAATATGTCTACACATTCCGGTTACGCTGACTGTTCCGCCTGAAATCCAGAAAACAAGCCAGCCGCAGGGCTGATCTGATCCCAAACAGGTTTCCATCAGTCCGTACGGCTGTACATTTTTAACATATTCAGTTTTCAGATTTTTAGCGATCATGCGGACCGGACAAGCCTGCCGGTCGAGGTCTGATCCGCAGCAGCTGTGAAAACTACTGCTTGTCGCCTGTCTTGAATACGCTTACGATCTCCTGCAGTTCTTCTGCCGCAGATGCTACGCCCTTGCCCTGTACGTCAAGTTCTCCCACGTTGGTCTTGACGCTTTCGGTGGTCGCATTCAGTTCCTCTGCAGTTGCAGCGTTCTGCTCGGAGATTGCCGACAGA
>JAIKWW010000069.1 GCA_024684465.1 Clostridia bacterium
GACGGCAATGATCGGCGAGGCCGGGTGAAAGGAAGTAGAGTTATGGAACTGTTTGCGGTATATTTGGAAAGTCTGGACCAGAATCTGGTGGTGTTCGAGAAAGAGGAGAACGCCCATAAATATTTTGATGAGCTGAAGGCGGAGGGCAAGCCCGTGAAGGTACAGAAGTTCGGGGACTGGCAGCTGGTGCAGTTCGAGAAGGCGACCTGGGCATCCACTGACGATCCGGAGTACTACGAGGAACTGAAGTACAACAACGGAAATTACGTGCTGATCGTCAGGTACTGCTGGCATCAGCCGCCTGAAAAGGAAGGGTACTACGCGGACTATGAGATCGTTCCGGCTTAGGATGCGGCGGAAAAAATCATTAATATCGGATTCAGAGGTGATGCCGGCAGTTTGTCTGCCGGCATTTTCTGTTAAAAAGATATAAAAAATATTAATAAAACTTTAAGGAGACGAAATTCTATAATAAACTGTGAAAAAATGCACAAAAGCGGCTGAAACCGGATTATGCTGAGGCGCGGATCCGGGCCGGAAGGAGATAAAAATGTCAGATATAAAAGAAGCAAAGATAATGATAATCGAAGATGATGACGATATCCGGGAAGTTGTGAAGATGCTGCTGGAGAAGCAGGGCTATAAGGTTGAAGAGGCGGCCAACGGCATATCCGCTCTCACGAAGATCGACAGCAGCGTGGATCTCATCATCCTGGACGTGATGATGCCGGGACTTTCAGGTATAGAGGTCTGCAAACAGGTGAGAATGGAATACAATGTTCCGATCCTGTTCCTTACGGCCAAGGCAACTGAGGACGACAAGGCGGAGGGACTTCTTGCGGGGGGCGACGACTATCTGACGAAGCCGTTCTCCGAGACTGAGCTGGTGGCAAGAGTGACGGCGCTTCTCCGAAGATACCAGCAGTACAGGGGCAAGCCGGAGACTTCGGATGAGGAGACTTTCCTGACTGCGGGAGACCTGAAGGTGAGCGATCAGTTCAACGCTGTCTGGAAGGGCGGAGAGGAGATCAGCCTCACGGACATCGAGTACAGGATCCTTCACCTGCTGATGACTCATCCGAACAGAGTATTCTCCATCAAGACCATATATGAAACCATCTGGAACGAGCCTTATTTCTACAGCTCCAACAACACGGTGATGGTTCACATGAGAAAACTCAGAAAGAAGATCGAGGATTCGCCTGAGTCCCCGAAGTACATCAGGACAGAATGGGGCAGAGGATACAAGTTCTCCAAGTAATGGCGGCCGGCCGGGCCGGAACAGAGCCCGATGCAAGTCGGGGTTTAGGAGGTAATTTTGAGATTTGAAGAAAAGCTGAACATAAGCGAGAGCTCCTCTCTGAGAAATGAGCTGATCATCACAATTGTGCTCTCACTGGTCATCAGCGTGGCGGTGTACCTGCTCCTGAGTACGGCGACGGAGTCGCTGCTGGAGCGGACCCAGGGCTCCGAGGCCTATCACGCCACCATGGACAAACAGCTGGTGGTGGAGCTGGGCAACTACGTGGAAAAGAAACGTGTTACGTCTGACGACTGGTATGCGCTGAACCGCTTTGTGGAATCCAACCAGATATATTCACTGAAGATCTACAAGAATCAGCTGCTGGTCTACGATTCTTCCTCCAACGGTCCCCTCAGCACGTCCAATGCCAACGCGACGGGATCCGTGACGGAGACGGACGAGATCTCCATGAGAGCCACTGTGGTTTCCTTTGCGGACGGCAACGCGGATGTTCTGCTGACGGGCAACTACAGGAGTGTGTGGTACCGGGTGGCAGGAATCGTCAATCTCGGGATTGCATTTGTGCTCTTTATATTAATAGTAATGAGCTTCATGAGAAACAGAGTTTACTACATAAAGGAACTGAGCCGGGATGTTAACCGCATGGGTGAGGGGGACTTCGCCAGGCCTCTGACGATAAAGGGAAATGACGAGATCTCCGAACTGGCTTCCAATCTGGATCAGATGAGGATGACTTTCTCCCAGCGTCTGCGGGATATAGGCAAAATGCAGGAGGAGAGCAAGGACGTGATCACTTCCATGTCCCACGATATGAGGACACCCATGACGCCGCTGCTGGTCTATCTGGAAATGCTGAAGGACAGGAAGTACACCTCCGAGGAACAGATGGTTCAGTATGCCGAAAAGTCCTACGAGAAGGCTCTGCAGCTGAAGAATATGGCGGACAACATGTTCCAGTACATGAGGCTGGACAGGGACACTGAGGTGGAACTGGTGACTGTGACTGTGGCAGAGGCCTTCTACGACCAGCTCTCCAGTGTGATCGACTACCTGACCACCAACGGCTATGACGTGGATGTGGACCTGAACTTCGACGAGGTGGATATCAGGGTGAATCTGAGTTACGTGGCCCGGATCTTCGACAATCTGGTCTCCAACATCCAGAGGTATTCGGATCCGAAGGAGCGTGTGTTCGTGAAGCTCTACAGGGAGAAGAACAAGGTGCTGCTGCAGATAAAGAACAGCATCAACGCGCTGGCGGACTACAGTCAGAGCACCGGTTTCGGAGTGAAGAACATCCGGAAGATGGCGGACAACATGGGAGCGGAGTACATCGTTTCCCAGAATGACGGAAAATACAATACGATCCTCTTGTTTGACATCGCGAACGGGGATGAGAAGGGCGACGATACGGAAGTTCGCGGGGTTACCACTAAAACGATTGACATCAGCAGATCATGACTTTATAATCAATTAGGATAAAGTTTGATTGTCAAACATTTTTAGAATCAAAATAATAAGAGGAAATGAATATCATGCAGGAAATTCCACAGTTAAAGACGAAACTCACCGAGATGCTCGGGATAAAATATCCGATCATACAGGGCGGCATGGCGTGGATCGCCGACGCTTCGCTGGCTTCGGCAGTGAGCAATGCAGGGGGCCTGGGTATGATCGCATGCGGTAATCAGAAGCCTGACGAACTCAGGAAGCAGATCCGCGACTGCAAGGAGAAGACTGACAAGATCTTCGGACTGAATGTGATGCTCATGTCCAGATATGTGGATGACATCATGCAGATGATCGAGGATGAGAAGATCAGGGTCATCACCACAGGAGCAGGCAATCCGGGAAAGTACATCCCGCATTTAAAGGAACTGGGTGTAAAGGTCATCCCGGTGGCTGGATCCGTGGCAATCGCAAAGAGAGTTGCCAGAGTGGGAGCTGACGCAGTTATCGCTGAGGGAATGGAAAGCGGCGGACATCTGGGAGAGATGACAACCATGGCACTGGTTCCACAGGTGATCGATGCGGTGGACATCCCGGTTATCGCTGCAGGCGGCATCGGCGACGGCAGAGGCATGGCGGCAGCGTTCATGCTGGGAGCCTGCGGAGTGCAGATGGGAACCCGGTTCCTGACTGCCCACGAGTGCACGGTTTCGAGACCTTACAAGGATGCGATCCTGTCAGCGAAGGATTCTTCTACAACGGTTACCGGAAGTATGGCAGGTCACGCGATCCGCGTGATCAAGAACAAGCTGTCCCGTCAGATCCAGCAGCTGGAGAAGCACGGGGGAGACCCGGAGGAGATCGTGAAGCTGGGCGTGGGCGCGCTGAAGAGAGCCGCTTACGAAGGCGATGTGGAATTCGGTTCAGTTATGTCCGGCCAGATAGCGGGCATGGTCAATAAGGAAGAGTCCTGCAGGGAGATCATAGAGGATATGATGAGGGACACGGCAGACGTGTTCAGAAACAGAAATATACTGATGGCTGAGGACTTCGGAAAGGACATTCAGGCGTAGATATGAAAGCAGTATTTATGTTTGCAGGCCAGGGCGCACAGTACCCGGGCATGGGCAGAGATCTGTATGAGGGATCAGAGGCAGCGAAGAGAGTTTTCGATGCTGCGGGGGATGAACTCAAGAGGCTCTGCTTTGAAGGTTCGGAAGAGGAACTCATGGCCACGGAAAACACACAGCCTTGTGTTTACACGGTTACCATGGCGGCATACGAAGCCTTCAGAAAGGCGATGCCGGAGCTGGAACCGATGGCAGTGGCAGGCTTCAGTCTGGGGGAATACTCAGCACTGACAGCTGCCGGATATATTACTGACATAGCTGATGGCGCCGATATCATGCGCCACAGGGGTCTCTGGATGGGGGAAGCAGGAAAGGACGCGGAGGGCAATCCGCTGGGTTCCATGGCTGCTGCCATCGGGGACGCCGAAAAGGTCCACGAAGCGGTGGAAAAGGCCAGAGGTGACGGCATGCTCATCGAGGCCAATTTCAATGCTCCCACTCAGACTGTGGTATCCGGAGATATAGAAGCCGTGGGCAGATTCGTGGAGATT
Organism: Clostridia bacterium; assembly: GCA_024684465.1. Classification (GTDB taxonomy): domain Bacteria; phylum Bacillota; class Clostridia; order Peptostreptococcales; family Anaerovoracaceae; genus JAIKWW01. The sequence continues at coordinate 4,335 of JAIKWW010000069.1, forward strand.
GCAAAGGAACTCAAGCTGCGGGTTACACCGCTGAAGGTGGCAAGTGCATTCCACAGTCCGCTGATGGAGCCTGCTGCTGAGAAGATGAGAGCGCTTTTCATGGATAAGGGCTACGCTGCGAAAGCGGCTGAGGCTGCAGCATCAGCGGGAGTTCCGGTATATTCCAATCTGACGGCTGAGCCGGTGGACAGATACAGGAGAGAAGGAGCGGAGGCAGACGATCTGTTCGCTCCGGAAGATTTCGCCGACGTGATGGCGAGACAGCTCATGAGTTCTGTTCAGTGGGTGAAGACGGTGCAGGATCTGATCGCGCAGGACGCGGATACATTCATAGAATTCGGACCGGGAAAGACCCTGTCCGGACTGGTGAAGAAGATCGACCGTTCTGTCCGGACGCTGAGAGTGGAAAACATGGAAACTCTTGCGGAAACGCTGGAAGCGCTGAAGGCATAGGCGCGGCAAGATATGCAGGGTGAATCCGCCGGCTTCGGGCCGGCGGTTTCTGATAATATACGGAGGAATCGCAGTTATGTTAAAGGGAAAAAATGCAGTGATCACCGGTGGTGTGAGAGGGATCGGATTCGCAGTGGCAAAGCTCTTCTGTGAGAGGGGTGCAAATGTGATGCTCTGCTACCGCAGCAATGACGAGGCTGCGGAGAAGGCGGCTGAGGAACTCGGACAGTACGGCACGAAGGTGGTCCTCTCAAAGGGAGATGTGGCGGATGCGACTTACGCTGAGGCTGCTGTCGAGAAAGCTGTGGAAGAGCTCGGCAGTGTGGACATTCTGGTGAACAATGCGGGGATTACCCGGGACAAGCTCATGGCGAGAATGAGTCCGGAGGACTTCATGGCAGTTGTGAATACGAATCTGGCAGGTGCCTTCAACTTCACGAAGTTCGCTTTCAAGCACATGTCAAAGGCGAGATGGGGCAGGATCATAAACATGTCTTCCATCGTGGGAGTGAACGGCAATGCGGGCCAGGCAAACTATGCGGCTTCCAAGGCGGGGCTCATAGGGCTGACTAAGTCCAACGCCAAGGAGATGGGCCGGAGAAATGTGACGGTTAACGCCATCGCTCCGGGATTCATCGAGACGGACATGACAGCTGTTCTGACTGATGAACAGAAGGAAGCAGGCAGGAAGATGATTTCTCTGGGCAGGTACGGCAAGCCGGAAGATGTTGCTAAACTGGTCGCTTTCCTGGCTTCTGACGATGCGGAGTACATCACGGGTCAGGTGATCGGCGTGGACGGCGGCCTGATCATATAGCCGGAGGCTGGAATCATTGATAACACTCGTAATTTGCGTAAAATACAAGGAAGGAAACCGGATATGGCAGGAAGAAGAGTAGTGGTCACGGGCATGGGCATCGTGGGACCGCTGGGAAATAACGGAAAGGATTTCTGGCAGGGAATTCGCGAGGGCAGAAACGGGATCGATCAGATCAGACATTTTGATACAACGGAGCACAAGTGCTGCATGGGCGCTGAGGTGAAGGGATTTGAGTTCCCTGACAAGAGGGCTGCGAAGAGGCTGGACGAGACGAGCCAGTACGCTCTGGTGGCTGCGAAGGAGGCCATGGATGACAGCGGCCTGGAGGTCGGAAGGGACGTGGATCCTTACAGAGTCGGGACTTACATCAGCACCGGCGTGGGCGGCATCCAGATCATCGAGAGTGAGGCTCAGAAGGTGGTGACCAAGGGGGTTCGCTTTATATCGCCGCTGATGGTTCCGACCACTGTGCCGAACATGGTCGCAGGCAACGTGTCCATCGAGTTCGGGGCAAAGGGAGCATCCTTCGGCATCGTTTCCGCATGCGCTTCGGGGAATCATTCCCTGGGAGAGGCGTTCCGCTCCATCGTTCACGGCTATCACGACGTGATGATCGCAGGCGGCACGGAGGCGTCCTTCGCAGAGGCTTCTTTTGCGGGATTTGCCAACATGAAGGCTCTGTCAAAGAGGACTGACAGGGATCGCTGCTGCACTCCTTTCGACAAGGAGAGGGACGGCTTCATCATGGCTGAGGGCTCTGCGATCCTGATCCTGGAGGAGCTGGAGCATGCTCAGGCCAGAGGCGCGAAGATCTACGCCGAGATCGTGGGTTACGGCGCAACTTCCGATGCTTATCACATCACCATGCCCGATCCTGAGGGCGAGGCGGATGCGAAGGCTATGACGATGGCAATGGAGGAAGCCGGGATCGGTCCTTCGGACATCAGCTACATCAACGCTCACGGCACCGGAACGCCGATGAATGACAAGTACGAGACGGCGGCTATCAAGCGGGCGATGGGGGAACAGGCTTACAAGATTCCTGTGAGCTCCACGAAGAGCATGACCGGCCACGCGCTGGGCGCTGCAGGCGCGATCGAGGCTTTCATCAGCATCAAGGCGCTGAATGACGGATTCATCCCTGCAACTATCAACTATCAGGTACCTGACGAAGACTGCGACCTGGACATCGTGCCGAACGAGGGCAGAAATGCGGAGCTGAAGTACGTTCTCTCCAACGCTCTGGGATTCGGCGGACACAACGGCGTAGTGATCTTCAAGAAGTGGGAGGACTGATCCATGGCTGACGAAAACAGAACTGTCCTGATGGACCGGGAGCAGATCAAGGAGATAATTCCCCACAGAGATCCGTTCCTCCTGGTGGACGAGATAACCGAGCTGGACGAGCGCACCGTCAAAGCTGTGAAGCACGTTTCGGCCGATGAATACTACTTTGAGGGGCACTTCCCGCAGGAAAAGGTCATGCCGGGAGTTCTCATCGTGGAGACACTTGCTCAGGCAGGGGCGGTTGCCATCCTGAAGCAGGAGAAGTACAGGGGCAAGATCGCCTACTTCGGCGGGATCAAGAGCGCCAAGTTCAGGAACAAGGTGGTCCCGGGGGACGATCTGATCCTGGAAGTGGAACTCACCAAGCTGGGCTCCCGGGCGGGCACCGGTACAGCTAAGGCAACCATCGCAGAGTCGGGAAAGACAGCCTGCGAGTGTGAGATCATGTTCGTAATAGGCTGAGGCTCCGCCATATAGAAAACAGCAGACAGAACGGCATTGCCGCGGAAGCGGTGGTGCCGTCTTCTTTTGTTTGACAGTCAATATATTTAAATCTATAATATGACCGAGTGTGCAAATATTTTGACGGGACAAAGTTTTTTATATATGGAGGCAGAAATGCTGGATAAAGACACTTATTACAAAAAGAAACTGAAGCTGATCCTGCTCCAGACCTTTAACATGGTTCTGAAGACAGAGGAATCCTTCATGAAAGCAGCTTCGGAAAACAACGACCTGTCCGTGGCGGAGATCCACACACTTGTGGCAGTGGGCCGCAAGCAGCCGAAGACCATGAGCGAGATAGCTCAGGAGCTGCTGATAAATGTCAGCACTCTCTCCATTTCCATAAAAAAACTGGAGGCAAAGGGATTCGTCAGCAGACTGAGAGCACCTGAAGACCGCAGAGTTGTGCGGATCGAACTGACTGAAAAGGGCAGGAACGCCCTGGCAGAACACGAGAAGTTCTACTACGACCTGGTTGAAGAGATCGTGGGAGACGTGAGCGACGACGAAAAACAGTATTACATCAATCTTGCAGAAAAGCTCATGAACTTCTTCAAGAACAAGCTGGCGGTACTGAACGGACAGCAGCCGGAACCGGAAGAACTCACCGGGGAACGGAATGACTAAAAAGTTATGAAATCGCGGCAGGAAAAACCTTGCGCATAAAACCCGCAGCAGAAGGCGAATCCGTTGTTAAACTGCGAAAAAAAGCGTATACTGACCGTAAAAAGGAAAGAAGGTTAGGAAAGATAATGATGAGACTTGGAATCCTGTTCGGAGGGAAATCCCCCGAACACGAGGTATCCTGCTGTTCAGCCGTGTCCGTGATGGAAGCGCTGGACAAAGATAAATATGATATCGTGATGATCGGCATCACGAAGAAGGGACGCTGGCTGCTGTACGACGGTCCCAGGGAAGCCATCAGCACCGGTGAGTGGCAGAAGATCGCAGAAGAGCGTCTCACCGCAGATCCTGAAAAGTACAGCTTTGCAGTGCTGGGAGCGGGCGTGAGACAGCTGACTGATATGATAGATTTTGCATTTCCTGTCATGCACGGCAGTTTCTGCGAGGACGGCAAGCTGCAGGGACTGCTGGAGATGGCTGACATACCTTATGCGGGCTGCGGAACTCTGGCTTCGGCAGCTGCCATGGACAAGATCACCGCGAAGCAGCTCTTCATAAAGGCAGGTCTTCCGGTGTGCAGATACGAGACCACAGATCCCGCCGAGTGGGCTGCGGATCGGGATGGGGTCATACGCAGGGTGACGGGAAATCTGAAATTCCCGATCTACGTCAAACCGGCAAATGAAGGCTCCAGCGTGGGAATCACCAAGGCAAAGAACGAGGAAGATCTCCGCAGGGGCATAGAAGAGGCCCTTCGCTTTGACCGCCGCATCCTCATCGAGGAGGGCGTGGACGCCAGAGAGATTGAGACCGGTGTCCTTGGTAATACGGAGATCAGGGCTGCAGTCACCGGCGAAGTTGTGGCTGAATCGGATGACTTCTACGACTACGATGCGAAATACACCGATGACGGAAAGCCGAAGATGAAAATACCGGCAGAGATTCCTCAGGAAGTTTCAGAGAAGATAAGAGAGATCGCAGTAGAGGCCTTCAAGGCTATAGATGGCGAAGGATATGCCAGATGCGACTTTTTCGTGGACAAAAGAGACGGCACGATATATATTAATGAGATCAACACGATTCCGGGATTTACAAAATTCAGCATGTTCCCGTTACTCTGGGAGAGTGCAGGTGTTCCCTACAGTGAGACCATAGAAAGGATCATAGGACTGGGATATGAAAGATATAATGCTGCGCATAACAGGAAAACAGATAAATAACAGGAACGAGGAAGAAGAAGAAAACGCTGTTGAGTTTGTAACCCAGGCCAGAATGCAGCGGAAGGGCAGTTCACTCTTCATCATGTACGACGAGACGGAGCTGACTACAGGCATGAAAGAGGGAGTCCGGGCTCTTCTCAGGATCAACGACGACGGGTCGGTGCGCCTGAAACGATACGGCGCCGCCGGCAAGAACAGCGTCACGACCATGGAATTCCGTCAGGGCAAGCGCTTTGAAAGCCTCTATTACACCCCTTTCGGAACTCTTCCCATGGAAATACTGACCAACAATGTAAAGAACAACATCGATACCGGTTCGAGTCTGGGATCGCTGTCGATCGATTATGAGCTGGCACTTCACGGGATGATCGATTCCCGGAGTCTGCTCAGCATCGAAATATCTGATGTGCCGGAGGGTTTCAGCAGAGATACCGCTAAGGTGTTTTCCGGTGGCGCGGATGAAGGTGGATATGCACCAATAAACTGATATCATTGCGTCCTGCTCCGGGACGCTTTTTTTGACCGTATTTTATCGTTAAAGATAATTGAAATATACGCAGCAGAGGCGTATGCCAAAGCGAACATAAGTTATCATACCAATAATATACTACGTGTAAGGGAGGATTGGTAAATGAGCAAAAATGAGCTCATCAGGCTCGACGGCATAACCAAGTCTTTTAATGGAAATGTCGTTCTGAAATCACTGAACCTGTCCGTGATGGACGGGGAATTCGTCACACTGCTGGGACCGTCCGGCTGCGGCAAGACCACCACGCTGAGGATCATCGGAGGCTTCGAAATGCCTGACAGCGGTGACCTGTACTTCGGAGGAGAGAGGATCAATGCCCTCTCGCCGGACAAGAGAAATATTAATACGGTATTTCAGAAATACGCGCTTTTCCCGCATCTGAACGTCGGGGAAAACGTGGCTTTTGGACTGCGATTGAAAGGCGTTTCCGACAGAGATGTGGAGAAGCGCGTTTCGGAGATGCTGGAGCTGGTGGACCTCTCGGGTTTTGAAAGAAGGTCCGTGACTTCTCTCTCCGGCGGACAGCAGCAGCGAGTAGCCATTGCCAGGGCCATCGTTAACGAGCCGAAGGTGCTGCTTCTGGATGAACCGCTGGGAGCGCTGGATCTGAAGCTACGCAAGGAGATGCAGGTGGAGCTTAAGAAACTCCACGAACGTCTGAAGATGACATTCATCTACGTAACCCACGATCAGGAAGAAGCTCTTACGATGTCGGATACCATAGTGGTCATGAACGGCGGCCAGATCCTTCAGCAGGGCAGTCCGATCGACATCTACAATGAGCCGGCAAACCGCTTCGTAGCCGACTTTGTTGGAGAAAGCAATATCATCCCGGGCAGGATGCCGGAGGACTGCAGAGTGGAATTCCTCGGAACCGTGTACGACTGCGTGGACAGAGGATTTGAAAAGAACGAACAGATAGACGTGGTGATCCGTCCTGAGGATATCGTGCTCCTGGAGGAGGGTGAAAATTCCATCCAGGCACATGACAGACTTCTCAAGGGAACAGTGAAGACATGTCTCTTCAAGGGTGTCCATTACGAGATGATCATAGAGACCGGTGACTTTGATTTTATAGCTCATTCCACTGTAGCCGAGAAGATCGGCATGCAGATGTATCTCGATATAGATCCTGACAACATTCACATAATGAAGAAGAGCTCGCTGGAGACCATGACCGAGATGGAATACCGTCTCGAGCATGATCCTGATGCAGTCATGGAGGAAGAGTAGCATGAGGGGAAACAAGATCGCTTCAGTGCCATATGCTCTCTGGCTGGCGCTGTTTACGGTGGTCCCGCTGGTCATCGTGCTTTTCTATGCCTTTTCTGACGATGCGGGCGCATTCACAATGGACAACTTTTCCTACATGGGACTGTACGCTGTGGTTTTCTTCAGATCCTTCAGACTGGCGGTGCTCTGTACCGTGGCATGTCTGATACTGGGTTACCCGATGGCCTACGCCATGTCGAGACTCAGCAAGACGGGACAGACCGTGGCACTGATCCTCATCATGCTTCCCATGTGGATGAACTTCCTGCTGCGCACCTATGCGTGGCTCACGATACTTGAAAACAACGGTCTGCTGAACCATTTCCTGTCCTTCCTGAACCTGCCTGAGGTGAACATTATCAACACCCCGGCTGCGGTGGGACTGGGCATGGTCTACAACTACCTTCCGTTCATGATCCTGCCGATCTTCACGTCTCTTACCGGCATGGACGAGTCGCTGATAGAGGCTGCCCGGGATCTGGGCTGCAACGAGAGACAGGTTTTCAGGAAGGTGGTATTTCCGCTGACGATACCGAGCATGCTGTCAGGACTGATCTTCGTATTCATCCCGGCTGTGAGCACTTTCGTCATCTCCAAGATACTGGGAGGCGGCGCGAACATGCTGGTGGGCGACCTGATCGAGATGCAGTTCCTGGGCGGCGCGTACAACGCCAACATGGGAGCAGCCATCTCCGTGGTCATGATGGTTGTCATCATGATATTCACCGCGATCACCAACAGGCTTGACAGCGGCGAAGAGGGAGGTGTGTTGATGTCATGAAGAAACACACACTTTCCAGAACCTACATGATCCTGGTCTTCATTTTCATGTATGCTCCCATCGTGCTGCTGATGATCTTCTCCTTCAACAGCACCAAGAGCCGCTCCGTGTGGACCGGATTTTCACTGAAATGGTACGCAAAGCTGTTCAATGACAGCGAGATAATAAACGCTCTGCAGGTCACTCTGGAGGTGGCGGTCAGCGCAGCCCTGATCTCCATGATCCTGGGAACCGCTGCAGCCCTGGGCATCTTCAGCCTGAGACCCCGCAGCAGAAAAGGCCTTCTCTGGCTCAACAACATCCCGATGATGAACCCGGACATCATCATGGGCGTAACCCTGATGCTGATGTTCATATTCCTCTACCGGATCTGCCACCTGCCTTTCTTTGCACTGGGTTTCCAGACACTGCTCATAGCCCACGTGACCTTCGACACGCCTTATGTGCTCCTGTCCGTACTGCCGAAACTGAGACAGATGGACATCCGCCAGTACGAGGCTGCCCGGGATCTGGGCGCCAGCAACTTCCAGGCACTCCGCAAGGTAGTCATGCCCCAGATCAAATCAGGCATCGTCACCGGCGGTATTCTGGCCTTCACCATGTCCATTGACGACGTGGTAGTAAGTTACTTCACCTCGGGTCCATTCTCCGAGACACTGGGAGTACTCATCTTCGGAATGACGAAGAAGCGTATCAGCCCGGAGATCAACGCACTGTGTACACTCATGTTCATAGCGGTGCTCGTTCTGCTGCTGATCATCAACTTCCGTGAATTCAAGGCGAGCAAGGAGCGTGAAGAGTGATGAAGAAGAGCATTATCAATAATAATATCAATGAAAACAGCGGCGGCTGCCGGTTCCGCAAACTTATGATCGTAACAGCACTGGCAGCGGTGCTGCTGATGACCCTCACAGCCTGCGGCGAGACCGAAGCCGAGCGGGCGAAGTACATCAATGTGCTCAACTGGGGTGAATACATCGACACGGATCTCATCGATGAATTCGAGGAGGAGACCGGATACAAGGTCAATTACAACACCACGGCAACCTGCGAGGAGATGTATGCAAAACTGAAGAGCGGCGGCGTCAGCTACGACATCGTGGTGCCTTCGGATTACATGGCATCCAGGATGGTGGAAGAGGGCATGTGCCAGAAGATCAACTTCGACAACGTTCCCAACGCCGAGTACGTGGATGAGGATTTCCGGAATCCAGCATACGATCCAACCGGAGAATACACCGTGCCTTATCAGTACGGAACCGTGGGGATCATCTACAACAAGGACATGGTGGACGAGGAGGACCTGGGAAGCTGGGACATCCTCTGGAATGAAAAATACGAGGGAAATATCCTCATGTTCGACAACTCCCGTGATGCCATGGGCATAGCCCTGAAACTCATGGGCAAGTCCTACAACACGGAAAACGAGGACGACATCTACGCCGCATCTGAAAAGCTGAAGGAGCAGAAACCACTGGTTCAGGCGTATGTTATGGACCAGATCTTCGACAAGATGGAAAGCGGAGAAGCTGCAGTTGCCCCTTACTACACGGGAGATTACTATCTCATGCTGGACGAGCTTGGGGAGGATCCGGAAGTGAACCTGGGCTACTATCTCCCG
>JAIKWW010000125.1 GCA_024684465.1 Clostridia bacterium
ACATACACTGACTCCATGGCAGCTATCAAGAAGCTCGTATTCGATGACAAGAAGTACACTCTGGAAGAACTCAACAAGGCTCTCCTGGCTGACTTCGAAGGCTATGAGCAGATCAGAACAGACTGCCTGAACGCTCCTAAGTACGGTAATGACGATGACTACGCTGACCTCATTGCAGCAGACATCATCCACTTCACTGAAACTGAGCACAGAAAGTACAAGACACTCTACTCTGTAATGTCTCACGGTACTCTGTCCATTTCAAACAATACACCGTTCGGTCAGATCACAGGCGCATCTGCAAACGGCAGACACGCTTGGTTACCGCTCTCTGACGGTATTTCACCGACTCAGGGCGCAGACTACAAGGGACCTACAGCTATCATCAAGTCTGTATCCAAGATGAACAACTCTGACATGAACATCGGTATGGTTCACAACTTCAAGATCATGAGCGGCCTGCTGGATACTCCGGAAGGCGAGCAGGGCATCATCTCTCTCCTGAGAGCAGCTTGCCTGTTCGGCAACGGCGAAATGCAGTTCAACTATGTAAACAACGAAGTACTGGTTGAAGCTCAGGCTCATCCTGAACAGCACAGAGACCTGATCGTTCGTGTTGCAGGTTACTCCGCATTCTTCACAGAACTCTGCAAGGATGTACAGGATGAGATCATCAGCAGAACTATGCTGACTAAGTTCTAATATAACGAACTGGATAATTTACGATTATTTTCCCTCCTGCTCAGCTTCAAGGAGCAGGGCAGGGGGGCTCAAGTGATCGGGACTAAGGCCGAATCATTCCAGATTGAAGAACAGGATGGAGATATTAACATATGGCTGGTTCAAACGGCGTACTTGAAAGAAAAGCCCTGATTTTCAATGTACAGAAATACAATGTATTCGATGGCCCAGGTGTCCGCACACTCGTATTTTTTAAGGGTTGCCCGCTTCGCTGCAAGTGGTGCGCAAACCCTGAAGGGATACATCGTAAAATACAGGTAATGATGAAGCATAATGTCTGCATCAATTGCGGAAAGTGCGTGGAGGTTTGTCCTCAGCACATCCACAAGATGGACAAGGACCTCAAACACTACGTGGACCGGAACATCGAATGTATCGGCTGCAGAAAGTGCACCGAAGTCTGCCCTGCAAGGGCATTGGAGATCATGGGCGAGGAAAAGACGATTTCCGAGCTCCTGGATGTGGTCCTGGAAGACAAGATGTTTTATGAAAGCTCCGGCGGCGGAGTAACCATAGGCGGTGGCGAGTGCACAGCACAGCCCGAAGCCTGCGCGAGCTTACTCAACGCCTGCAAACTTGCCGGGGTAAACACAGCGATAGAAACTTGCGGCTATGCGAAACTGGAAGATCTGCTGAAGATCGCGGAATTCGTGGATCTGTTCCTGTTTGATATAAAGCAGTTCAACTCTGATCTGCATCAGCAGTGGACAGGTGTCCGTAATGAAAGAATTCTTGATAACCTTAAGGAGCTGCTGCACAGACATTACAATGTATGCGTGCGTATGCCTCTTCTGAAAGGGGTCAACAGCTCAAGAGAGGACATCGAGGGTGTGATCGAACTTCTTACTCCATATAAAGAAGATAAGAATTTCAAGGGGATCAATCTCCTGCCTTATCACAAGATGGGTGTTGGCAAGTACGATCAGCTCGACATCGAGTATCCTATAGAAGGTGATCCGAGCTTGAGCGAAGAGGAACTCGACGAAATCGAGTCCTGGCTCAGTGACAAGGACTTCCCGGTAAAGGTTATAAGACACTGATGAAGGCGTGACTAAACTATGAACAATGGCGGAAAAACAAACATGCCGGGTGAACTGGAAAGAATTATCCAGGAGTCGGTACCTGGTAAACAGGTGACGATCGCTCACGTGATCGCGGCACCGACCTCAGACATATATGACCGCCTTGGCGTAGATGAGACAGGTGCCATCGGCATCCTGACCATATCACCGTATGAAGCGTCTATCATTGCCGCAGACGTTGCCACCAAGGCGGCGGATGTGGAAATAGGCTTTCTGGACAGATTCACAGGATCAGTTCTGGTAAGCGGCGATGTACAGAGTGTGGAAACAGCGCTGAGGGCTGTCTGCAACACGCTCCGGGATAAATTAAAGTTCACTGTGGTAGACATAACACGGTCATGAGAAAAAAGCGAGTAATGGTTGTCGGTCCCACACAATGCGGCAAGACCTCTCTGGTAAGATTACTGGAGCAGGATGGAAAACCGGTGAGAAGAACGCCGGATATGATATATGGCAAGGTTACTATGGACTGCCCGGGCTCCTACGTGGAGAACGCGGACAGCTACAAGCACCTGATAGCAGCATCTCAGGATGCATCTCATGTGCTGTTACTGGTCGACCAGTCCAGGCCGATCGACATATATTCTCCCAGGTTCGCACAGGCTTTCACCAAGCCGGTTGTGGGAGTGATCACAAAGACGGACCTGAAGCCGGAGAACAGGGAGTCCTGTTTGAGGCAGCTCAAACTCATGGGCGTTGATGGACCGATATTTCCTATCAGTGTTAAAACTGGAGAAGGAATTAACGAATTGAAAGACTATTTATTTGGCTCTGCAGTCGACAAGTAGAAGGGAGGGATGCAAATGATATTTATAACGGAAGACGATTTACGGTACAAATATCGTAAAGAACCCTTTACAACATATGAACCAGAGCCCAACACACGTTTGACGCCGGGCGCAAGGCAGTTCCTTGTGGACAAAGGCATCAACATGTATGAAAACGAAACAAAAGTTATGCCGGTGATTAAAGATTCTCTTACCAAAGAGATCTGCTGCCCGACAGCGAACCCAGATCACAACGGACTTACTCAGGGAGAAGCTGAATCCAACGAGATGGAAATCGGTACGGTTACAGCCAATCCTGCGATTAAGCAGGCAAAATCCGGTAAGAAAGCTAACTGGAGAATGCTGATGATCAGGAGAAAGCTCGATAGTGTTCAGGCAGTCTTCCTGGAAACTATTCAGGTACTTTTGGAAAATGATATTGCATCCGCTCAGAATGTCGTTACTCTCAACAGACAGTTCGACAACATAATCCAGATGGTTGCAGGGAATGGAGTTGCTCCTAACCTGGCGCTCAACGGATATACGGGAAACGAACTCCGGTGCGAGGACGATCTCGGGGGCGAGATAAAGATAACAGAATTCCATGTACAGCTGGGTAATGGTAAACAGATACTGGCACTCCACAAATTACGCTGCGCATTAAGAGAGGTAGAACCTGTAGTCCTTCAGGCATTTGACGGATATGAACAGGGACAGAGCCTTGGAGATGATCTCATCGAAAAGATAAATCAGATCGTCTACTCGGTTTCCAAGACTATCAGCGGTGTGATTGGAGGAAAAGAATGCCAGATGTAAACAATTTTCAGTTTTGCGACGAGATAATCGACCAGTTTGAACAGGTTTGCAAAAAGCCGATCTTAAACAAGTCGAAGGAGTACTACGTGGGTGTTGACCTCGGTACAGCCTGCGTAGTAGTCGCAGTACTGGATGAAAATCTCCGCCCGGTGGCGGGGAGATATCAGTATGCTGATGTCGTAAGAGATGGCATGGTAGTGGATTATTTCGGCGCTGTTAACATCATCAGAAGGATGAAGCAGGAGCTGGAAGAAGAGCTGGGCGTGGAGGAACTCCTCTATGCTGCAGCTGCGATCCCGCCGGGAACCGATACTCTTGACGGCGGCGCTGTAAAGAATGTAGTGCAGGGCGCGGGCTTCGAGCTCTCGAATCTGCTGGACGAGTCCACTGCTGCAAACGCAGTGCTCCACATCAACAACGGCGCTGTAGTCGACATCGGCGGTGGTACAACCGGTATCTCGATCTTTAAGGACGGAAAGGTCGTATATATCGCGGATGAACCGACGGGAGGTACACACTTCTCACTGGTGGTATCCGGAGCTATGCACATTCCGTTCGAAGAAGCCGAGCTCTACAAGAGAGATCCGGCAAACCACAGAGAGCTGCTTCCGGTTCTCAAGCCGGTTATCGAAAAGGTAGCCTCTATCATTAATAATCATATCGAAGGATATGATGTCGATCAGATCGTGCTTTGCGGCGGTACCTGCTGCCTGACAGGAATTGAAGACATCATTGAAAAGCGAACCGGCATTCCGACATTCAAACCAAAGAATCCAATGTTCGCAACTCCGCTTGGTATAGCGCTGAATTGCAAACAGGAAGATATGTTTTAGGAGCATTTGAATGGATATTTATATCATTAAACAGCCATCGAAGGGAACTCTCGATATTCTTCAGAGAAGGGGCGTACTCATCAAGCAGGACGGCCTTGAGTTCGGAAGCGGAGCCGTTGGCCTCGTGCAGGGCCGGATGATTGAGATGGTTGTTGCAGGAGACATCGCAGAAAAGGCTTCCGGAGTTGTGGTAGAAGACATCAAGGGAAGCTGCCCTCAGAACATGGTTCTGCTGGCGATCTTCGGCGATATAGCTTCTGTAGAAAGTGCCCTTAATCTCATAAAAGAAAAAATGGCTGAATATCAATACTGACAAGAGGTAGAAAAGCAATGCTGACAGCTAAACTCATCGATAATATCTGGGCTACGAGAAAAGCGGAGTCGCTTAACGGACTGAAGTTCATGATGGCTGAGGTCATCGGAGGAGGCCCGGAACACGGCAAACGCATGGTCGTAGTTGACATCATAAGCGCCGGCATAGGCGACAGGGTTATTGTCGCGACGGGTTCATCTGCGAGAAGAATGGTCGGAGACGACTCGATTCCCGTGGACGCCGCGGTAGTCGGAATTATTGATGAAGATTGTGATTATGGAATCGAATAGCAGGAGGTGTTCAATATGGGTCTTCTGGACCAGGTCAGAGACGCCGGCGTAGTCGGCGCAGGTGGCGCGGGATTTCCGACTCATGTGAAATTGAATGGCAAAGCCGATTACATCCTCATGAACGGAGCTGAGTGCGAGCCGCTCCTCCGTGTTGACCAGCAGCTCATGGCGATTCATCCTGACGAAGTTATTCTCGGTTTCAAAGCCGCAGGAGAACAGGTACAGGCTGAAAAGGCCATCATAGGCATAAAGGGAAAGCATGATGATGTAATCGAGATCCTCCGACAGAGGATCGAAGCTCTCGGCGTTGGAAATTACGTTTCTGTAGGAATCCTTCCGGACATGTATCCGGCAGGAGACGAAGACGTCCTGGTTTACGAGCTCACCGGTAGAATCGTTCCGGAGGGCGGTATTCCTTTAAATGCAGGATGTGTCGTAATCAATTCAGAGACGAGCTATAACGTATACAGAGCAATGCAGGACAAGGCTGTGACTCACAAATATGTGACGATCACAGGCGACGTTCCTGAAAGAAAGACGGTTTACGTACCGGTGGGAACACCGATCAGAGACCTGCTGAAATTCGCAGGACTCGACGACGAGGCCGGCTATCGGGTAATCGGAGGCGGTCCGATGATGGGACCGGTTCTCGACGACCTCGATGGATATATTACTAAGAGAGACAAAGGTCTGATCGCTTTAAAGAAGGATCATCCTCTTATCGTTAAGAAGACGAAGACTTTGGATCAGGCGAGAAGAATAAACAGGTCAGCATGTGAACAGTGCCGTATGTGCACGGACCTGTGTCCGAGATTCCTTCTCGGCCACAACATGCAGCCGCATAAGATGATGCGGACACTGAGCTACCATCCGAATGATCCTGAATTACAGACGATGGCTCAGATCTGCAGCGGATGTAACTTATGTTCCATGTTCTCATGCCCTGCTAATCTCTTCCCGAAGCTTACGAACGACATCTTCAAGAACAACATCAGGGAGGCAGGTCTCAAGTACCAGTCCACAACTGAGGAGTTCAAACCGAGAGAAAATCGTCCGTACAGGAAAGTACCGAGCAAGAGACTGGTTGCAAGACTTGGTCTCAAGCCATTTGACAGACCGGCACCTTACACAGATGAGGTTCCGGAAATAAATGAAGTACATGTTGCACTGAGCCAGAGCATTGGCAAGCCTGCGGAGCCGGTGGTAAACGTCGGCGACAAGGTTACGGAAGGTCAGATGATCGGCCGTATCCCCGAAGGCGCACTGGGTGCTCCGATTCACGCAAGCATAACAGGTACTGTATCCGAAATAGCAAACGGTTACATCGTAATCAGGAAGTAAGGAAGGGTTTAATATGGCAATAGCAATTGGAATGGTAGAATTTTCAAGCATTGCTCGTGGTATTTACTCTGCCGATCAGATGGTAAAGGTTTCTGAAGTAGAGATCGTTACTGCCCAGACAATCTGCCCGGGCAAGTACATCGCACTGGTACACGGAGATGTAGCAGCAGTTCAGGACTCGGTACACACGGGTGAACAGTATGCAGGCGAATATCTGGTAGACTCCATCGTGATCCCTAACGTTCACAGCGGAGTTTTCCCGGCACTCACTGCATCCACAATGCCTGAAAAGATTACAGCACTGGGAATCTTTGAGACATTCTCAGTAGCTACAATGTTAACCTCAGCAGATCAGATCCTCAAGGCAGCAGACCTTGAAGCGATCGAGATCAGACTGGGAACCGGACTCGGCGGAAAGTCATTCTTCACCTTCACAGGTGACGTTGGCGCCGTTAAAGCCGGTGTAGAGGCAGGTCGTGCGGAAGCAATGGCTAAGGGCCTCATGGTAGATGCGGAAGTTATCCCGCATCCATCAGATCTTCTGATACCTGCTATTCTGTAGCGGCAAAGAGGAATTGAAATAAACAGTTAACGCTATGAAATTGAGGAGGTGAATCCGAAATGAAGAAGTTAATCTGCGCTGGTGACGTACAGAAGTTTGCTGCTGAAGGCGGCAAGATCTGCTATATCGACAGCGATACACTCGTCACTGCACAGGCAAAGGACGAGGCAGCAGCTCTTGGTATCGAATTCTCAACTGATGCACCTTCAGCAGCACCTGCAGCAGCGCCTGCAGCTCAGCCTGCAGCACCAGCTACAACAGGAGGAAATGAAAACATGGACGGAATCGATAAGGATTTAATCTATAACGTACTTAAGGCTCTTGCAGACAAGGGAATGCTCAACGATGTACTCAAGGACATCGCTCCTGACACAGACGTTCCTTACGTTTGTGAAACAGACCCTTCCGGACTCAAGGTAGTTCGCGGCAAGACTGTAAGAATGGATGAATTCTTTGAAGGAAATCCAAGAGTTACTTATCAGGAACTCATCGACAAGAACAGCTCCAACATCAGTTCCGGTCTTCTGATCATCGACCACGATACTTATGAATGGACTCAGAACTATGATGAGAATGACTATGTCATCGAAGGAAGCATGACAGTTACTATCAATGGCAGAAGCTACACAGCAAATGCCGGCGACTGCATCTTCATCCCTAACGGTGCTACAGTTGTAATGGGATCTAAGGACAACTACTGCAAGGTCTTCTACAACACTTATCCGTCCAACTGGGCAGACTTACTGTAATCACCTGAGAGGAGATAATAAATGATACAGCAGGCAATCGGAATGGTCGAGACCAAGGGCCTCATCGGAAGCATTGAAGCAGCCGATGCAATGCTCAAGGCTGCAGACGTATCCCTGTGTGAACAGGTTCTCGTAGGCAGCGGTCTTGTGACTGTTATAGTCGAAGGAGACGTAGGTGCGGTAAAGGCAGCTACAGATGCAGGTGCAGCAGCTGCACAGCGCGTCGGTGAACTGATTTCCGTTCACGTCATTCCTAGACCTGATTCTCAGCTCGATGGTATCGCTATCCACCGTCCTGGCGACGACGGAAACGATCCGGATCCGGAACCAACACCGGACCCGACACCGGATACTGAGGAGAAGGATGCTGACAAAGAGCCCGTAATGCTTGCGGAAAAGAAGGAAGGCGCAGCAGAAGCAGTTTCTTCTGAAGTGGTTGAAGAACTTCCAAAGCTGGAAGTTGTAAAGCCTGAAGAACCGAAGAAACCGGCTGTTGTGAAGGCTGAAACTGAAGCGGATGCGAAAGCAGACGAAGATGTTTCCCCGGCAACTGTGGATGGCTGGTTCCACGCTCTCGAATTTGACGAGGCACTGGAAATGGTCAAGAAAATTCCGGTAGTTAAGCTCCGCAAGGTAGCCAGAGAGATCAGCGATTTCGGCATCACCGGACGCAAGGTCTCCAAAGCCGGCAAGGGCCAGCTTCTCGACGAATTCCGCAAATACTACAATAAAAAGAAGAATAAGTAATTCAAATTAATAGTTATGAAAGAAGGTACCAATGGAAAATTTTGATTATGATCTGAGATCAGTCCAGGAAACTCGTAACCTTGCTCGTCTTGGTAAGATTGCTACAGACAAGCTTGCTGATTACACTGACGAACAGATTGACAGAATTCTCCGCAACATGGTTAGAGTTGCAGAAGAAAACGCTGTAATGCTCGGTCAGATGGCCAGCGAAGAGACAGGTTTCGGTAAGCCACAGG
>JAIKWW010000140.1 GCA_024684465.1 Clostridia bacterium
AAAGCTGTCATGGGTGCATACCTTGTCTTTTTTTACAGTAAAAGTCTCGCTCCATATGGAACCGGTGCGGACGGTGGGTGTCACCAGGATCCTGTCCACCCTGTCCGTATACAGGTGATACAGATCCTCCAGCTTCGTCTGCACCATGTACAGAACTTCGTTGCCAGGAGCAAATGCCGGTCTGCCCTCTATGAAATAGACGAAGATGTGCGCCAGTTCCTTGTCATTCCTGGTCTCCTCCCGGAAGGTCCCGATTTCCGTCAGTCTTCCTCTGTCCAGGCGCAGTCCCGTCTCTTCCCGGACCTCCCGGACAATGGCCACCTCCGGCGTTTCTCCCGCAGAGACATGTCCCCCGGAAGAGATATCATACCTTCCCGGATTGCTTGTTTTCTCGAAGGATCTTCGCTGAAGATATACCACGATCCCGGTATCCGTCCGGTTGACTATCCAGCACTGGGCAACCCTGTGCCACATGCCGTTTCCGTGCACATACGAGCGTGGGAAATCCCCTATGGGATTCATGTTTTCATCATATGCAGTCAGCATCTCAGGTGCTCTCCTGCGCTGTCTGCGTTTTCTGTGTTTCGTCTTTTGTCGGTTATCCATATTCCTCTTCGATTTCATTACATCGGTTTTTTCACCGGTTATTTCTTCTGATTTTTCCTCTGCCGGGAAAATATGTGTATTCAAATTATTATACGTCAGAACAGCGGTTTCAGTCAACGCCGCAGCCCCCTTCAAGGGCTGTAATCCACTGTTTTTTGACGTTTCGGGACAAGGCAGGGCCCGTTTTCCCCGGGAGGGCATAAATATAGGCGCCGGCTCCTGCATTCAGCAGTGCCGACGCCCTGTCGTCTCTGTTTTATTTAAAAGAAGCGAAGAAATTCATGATGCCCGTGCAGTCTGCCTGCGCCAGTGTCTGACGGAACGAATCGGTCTTCATCTTCTGGCATTCCTCGTAATTGGTAAAGAATGCGTGCTCGATGAGAACCGCCGGCATTTCCGTGTACTTGATAACGTAGAAATTAGCCGTCTTTCTGCCTCTGTCCTTGACTACGCCCGTAGCTTTGGTTGCCTTTTCGATATACTTGGCCGCCTTTTCAGCCACAGTTCCGGTGTTGAAAGTATAGATCTCCCATCCTTCAGCAGAGGACCATCCGCCGTCTGAAGAGAACGCGTTGGCGTGAACGCTGACAAACAGGTCAACATCGGATTTGTAATTATTTGCAACCGCCACTCTCTTTGCCAGCTTTGCTCTGGCAAGTGTGGTGGAGCTCTCATCTCCCTGGTCTTCCCATCTTCCCACGGTCATGACAACTTCCACGCCCTGGGACTCCAGCAGAGCCTTCAGCCTGTAGGCAACATCTCTGTTGAATTCCCACTCCTTGAGGGACTCGTCGGGGCTCTTCTTCCCCGGAGTGCTGGCATCGTGGCCCGGATCAATGCAGACCACCAGCTTGCCATCAGCATAAGGCTCGTATTCCGCCTCTGTAATGGTGGTTCCCTCAGCCGGTGACGTTGAAGAAGTCGCGGATGTGGATGCATCTGTACCGGACTGGGAAGTTCCGGAACCTGCAGACGAGCCTGAACCCGAAGATGTACCCGCCGCAGTCGCGGTGGCAGTCTCAGGGAATGCTATGAACAGCGTGGTTCCCGTTTCATTCAGGTAATATGTAGGTGCTGCCGCACCTGACAGGTCCACAACCACCCTTACAAACTGGCCCGCATCGGAATGTGTGCCGATACGAACTCCCGTCACGTAGGACTTGCTGCCGGAAAAAGACACCGTTGCATAATCTCTGCCTGTGGTGGTAGTTGCTCCTTTTATATCGATATAGAATCTGTCCGGACTCTTGAGGCTCACGCCCTTTTCCACAGCCTTGGCCATGGACTTGTCGGATGTGATGGTGACAATGGTATAATTTGCTCCGTCAGAGCCCTTCTGAGCTCCGGTTACGATGGCCTTGTCGATCTTAATGTTCGCAGCAGCTGCTGTCCCGGAAGAAGTTCCGGAAGTCGAAGATGATGCAGTGCCCTGAGAAGCAGACGAAGACGAAGAGGATGAAGATGACGATGTCGAAGTGGAATTTCCCGTGAGCACCGTGGCCGTCCTGGTGTTATTATCCCAAGCCACCTTGTATCCAAAGCTCTCCGACAGGAATCTCAGAGGAACCATCGTACGGCCGCCCCCGTTGCTGTCTATGGTCTGTATCTTCGGAGCCACGTCTATCGTCTTGTTCACACTTCCGACTCTCACCGTTTTAGAGCCTATGGTCAGCAGAACTCTCACATCGTTGCAGACAAGCGTAACCTGCTGCTTGTCACCGTTCCAGTCGGCAGTGCCGCCCAGATACTTGACGATGGTCGCCACCGGCACCAGTATGCGGTCGTTTTCCAGCAGCGGCTGTGCATCCGTTTCGATGGACTGGCCGTTAACATTAATATTAAACGGTTCCACAGATGCGGTAGCAGCCTCGGATGTTACCGCCGAAACCAGCATCAGCAGCACGATGCAGGCTGTCAGAAAGACAACCGGACGCGCGGCTTTGAGTATTTTCATAATCCTAACCTCCTTTAGTTCCTTAACGCATTATAAAGTTTACCACAATACGACCCTTTTTCCCACCGCCAAAGCGGACTTGTAAAGCAAAATACCCTCCGGTGTAACTGCACTGTAATGTATTTCCGCATCATTTCTTTGATTAATAAATGCATGTAGGATATAATTAATAGTCAGATGACCACGGGTCAACGGCACTTGTTATGAATATTCAGAGAGGAGATTTGTCGATGAAAAAAGCTGCTGTCATAATAATAGCGATATTGCTGATACTGGGAGCCGGCGGACTTGTAGCCTACCACTTCCTCTCCGGCAGCTTCAACACATTGAGCCATCAGATCACCTCTGCCGACGGAGCATATACAATGAGAGTTCCGTTCCGCTGGGATCAGCAGGAACCGACAAATACCACAGTGCTTTCCGCCCAGAGCAGTGACGCCTCGGAATATGCCGGGATAACGGTTACCAACGAATCTCTGGCGGACGGTCAGACCATGGAAGACTACGTATACGCTTACATCAGCGGCATAGCGGGACTCAGCGACAATTCACTGGTGCAGGTAACCAGCGTGGCCCCGACCCAGATGCAGATGGGGGCAAACAGTGGATACTACTTTGAGCTGGACACTGTTTCTTCCGGCATCGTTCTCCACACGTGGAACTTCATTTTCGCCACACAGAACGGCTATGTTCACGTTAACGTGGCTTCAGAGGGAGACAAACAGAGTGAATTCGCAGAAATCGCGAAGAACATAATCTACTCAGTTACCGCAAGCTGATCATCCGCAGAAATCTGAGATATCAGTGGGACCGATCCGCTTCCGGATCGGTTCTTTTTTATAGAGACAGGAACTAAAACCATGAAACGATCAGTTATAGGCATCCTTGCACACGTGGATTCCGGAAAGACCACGCTGTCCGAAGCACTGCTCTTCGGCAGCGGGACCATCAGGAAAGCCGGACGCGTGGACCACAGGGACTCATTTCTGGATACCGACGTGCTGGAGAGAGAACGGGGTATCACCATTTTTTCAAAACAGGCCGTAATCGATACGGACACCGCATCCTTCACTCTGGTGGACACCCCGGGACATGTGGATTTCAGCGCAGAAGCTGAGCGCACGCTTCCCGTACTCGATTGTGCCATCCTGGTGATCAGCGGCTCAGAGGGAGTGCAGAGCCACACCAAGACGCTGTGGTCGCTGTTGGAACACCACGGCGTTCCGGTTTTCATATTCGTTAACAAGATGGACATTTCCATGAAGAGTGAGGAAGAAATCCTCTCTGAACTCAGCGACGCCTTCGGCGACGGATTTATCAGATTTGAGGCCGGAGACGGAACCGTCAGTTTCAATGCGGAAAACGCCGCCATAAGCGACGAAGATATGCTTTCAGAGTATCTGGATTCCGGGACGATCCGGGACGAGACTGTGACAGCCGCAATAGCGGGCAGAAAGCTATTCCCATGCTGCTTCGGATCCGCGCTGAAATTTCAGGGAACTGAAGATTTCCTCCGGATCCTTTCCCGCTACGCTCCGGCGGTGGATCCGGGAGCTGCGGATAACCCAGAGGTCTCCGGACGCATCTTCAAAATATCCTACGATGAACAGAATCACCGGATGACTTTCATGAAGATAACGGGAGGCAGGCTTTCCAACCGCAGTCAGACAGCCTTCGGGAAGGTCAGCGGCATAAAGATCTGCTCCGGTGCAAAGGCCATACCGGTTCAGACGGCAGAACCCGGCATGATCGTTGCCGTATCCGGACTTGAGGGCACAAGAGCCGGCATGGGGCTGGGTCCCGAAGAAGACAGGTTCGAATCCCGTCTTGAACCTGTGATGAACTGCAAGATCATTACAGCCCCGGGAGACGATCCCGTAAAAGTTCTGGCGGCGATGAAGATTCTTGAGGAGGAAATACCTGAACTTAATATCACCTGGGATGAGAGACAGCAGGAGATCGGACTCAGGTCCATGGGTGCGGTCCAGCTGGAGATCCTGGCCGCCATCGCAAAGGCCAGATTCGGCTACGATCTGAGATTCGGCAAAGGCAGCATCCTGTATAAAGAACGGATCGCCGGAAGAGTTGAAGGCGTCGGACATTTCGAGCCTCTTCGCCACTATTCCGAGGTTCATCTTCTCATGGAGCCAGGCGAAAAGGGCTCCGGCATTACCATTGCCACGGACTGCAGTACCGACGCTCTGGCACTAAACTGGCAGCGGCTGATCCTGTCTCATCTCCGGGGCAAAACCCACCTGGGGATCCTGACCGGTTCTCCTCTGACCGATACGAAGATCACGCTCGTTGCTGGCAGAGCAAGTGAGAAACACACCTCCGGCGGAGACTTCCGGCAGGCTTCCTTCAGAGCCGTAAGGCAGGGACTCATGGAAGCGGGCTGCGAGCTGCTGGAACCCTGGTACGATTTTTCCATACGGGTTCCTTCACGGAACACCGGCAGAGTCATGACGGACGTGCAGCGCATGGGAGGCAGGATCGACAGCACCATACAGGACGGGGATCCGGATTTCACCATACTCACCGGCGGTGCCCCTGTCAGCACCATGATGGACTACGCGGTGGAACTCAGCAGCTATACCAGAGGACTGGGAACCATAAGCACCGTTCCGGGAGGATATGACCTGTGCCACGATCCGGAGGCTGTGACGGAATCCGCCGGCTATGACCCCCAGCGCGATGTCGCCAACACGCCGGACTCCGTATTCTGCGAATCCGGCAGCGGAGTTATCGTTCCCTGGTACGAGGTTTCCGAATGGATGCATATTCCATATGTCTACAACCCGGCCAGATCATATCTGGATCTGAATCCTCAGGTCACGGAGGAAGACGAGGTAAGGGCAGCCAGGCTGGCGGCTCTGCGGAGAGCTCCGCTTTCGGAGGCCGATGTGGCTCATCTGGATGCCATTTTCGAACGCACCTACGGACCTGTAAAGGACCGCCGCCACAAAGGACCATCCTGGAACACCGCCGATGGCGTTAGCTCCGCTCCACCTTCCACGAGAAAATACAGAGGACACGAAGACCCATCAGGCGAGAACTGCCTTGTCATAGACGGGTACAATCTGATGCACGCGTGGCCCGAGATAGCAGAGCTCATGAAGACTGATTTTCCCGGAGCCCGGGATGTGCTCATCGACAGACTGGCAAACTATCGCAGCTACACCGGGATACGCATGCTCCTGGTCTTTGACGCCTACAAAGTCAAGGGTGGAACAGGAAGCAGTGAACGGATCCACGGGATCGACGTCGTATACACTAAAGAAAGCCAGACCGCCGATTCGTACATAGAACAGGTCACCTACAGGATCGCAAAAAAATTCAGAGTACACGTGGTGACATCAGACGGACTGGAACAGCTTATCATCCTCGGCAACGGAGCTCTCCGCTTTCCTTCGGATGCCTTCGTTCAGGAGGTTCTCCGGGTGGAGGAGGAAATCCGCGAGATAATAAGATCCTGACAGGCCAAAAGGCCCGGCGCCGGAATGATCACAGGTATAAAAAAGAGGCATCCCGATTTTGATAAAAACCGGCGATGCCTTTCTTGATTGCTTTATACTATCATCCCGGGGATGATACCATTACTGCCTCGTTATCCTGTTTCTTCCGTTGCGCTTCGATATGTACAGCGCTCTGTCCGCGATCCTGAAGAAATCCCGTGGCTCCATGCCTTCCTCGTAGTTGGTTATCCCCGCGCTGAAGGTGATCTGCCTGTCGATTCCGTCATATGTCTGACTTGCGAATTTTTCAGCCAGATAGTTCAGGATCCTGTCAGCCACATTGTCATTCATGTCAGTGAATATTATCGCGAATTCCTCGCCGCCGTATCTGGCTACACATACCCTGTTGGAGGAAACGTCCGTCAACAGAGCGCCGAACCTCTGCAGGACCTGATTTCCGGCATCATGCCCGAAATCGTCGTTTACCTGCTTGAAAAAGTCGATGTCCAGAACTGCCAGGTTCAGGGTCTTTCCTGCCTTCCAGCGAGTTACCGACTCGTCCAGTGTCCGGAAAAAACCCGAGTAATTCATGATGGAAGTGAGATCGTCCACCTCTACTTCTGCTCTGAGTTTTGCATTTTCCACGCTTCTCTGAAGCACCAGCTGCGCACGGCTCTCCTCCGTCTGTACGATATACTTCACGATAAGATACCCCACAGGCAGCATCACAAAGCTGATTATCATATTGAAAATATAACTTTCTGTCAGATGATACGGGTAAAGTGCCAACGTAACCAGGCCCATATCCACCACGTAGAGTCCGACTATAAAGTGAAAACAGCGCTTCGTGGTATGGAGATTGCCGAAGACGATCGACATGAAGAGCGGTATCACCAGGACTCCGTATACTATCGGGAATATGCAGTGAACGATTATCAGATTTGACAGCATTATGCTGAAGAGTACGATGGAATAATAATTCAATCTGGCCTGATTATCCTTCCATCTTCCTCTCATCCAGATCCAGATGAACAGACAGCCCAGATTAAGTATCGTCGGAAATAAAACGAGGAAAATGACGTAACTGCGGAGCGGGATTTCTATGGTATTTCTCACGTTCATCACGAACATGAGGATCATTTCAACAGCGAAGGACGCGATAATGTACAGATACATTATCCTCGTCATGCGGTCCTGCCACACACGCATAATATCACTCATAGACAGCAGGCAATTTTCTTTTCCTTCAGAACATGCGTTGTCTTTTATGTATCTGTGCATGGCTTTTACCTCTGTTGATTATTAGTTACTTCTATGGCTCTATTTTACCCTATTTTCTTTAAAATGTAACTAATTGTTTTTTTATTTCTGATATTTTTTTAACGAGAGGAAGAAAACCGCACAGCCCTGTAACTGCGCGGTTTTTGAGCATTTTTTGAAAAGCTGAATACATCTGCTTTGAAAAAAAAATTATTTTTGTTTTATTTGTCTTGCTTACTATTTGCTCATTTCAGGGAAGCGTTCACTGCATCCCTCATGGATTCCACATCGATAACGTCTTTGTGGCGAATCTCCTTGCTGTCCAGATCCTTCAGTCCTGCAGGGATCCTGACACCGGTCTTCTCAGCCAGAGCTTTTACATAGGCAAATCCGTCCGCTTCCTCAGGCATTCCGAGAGCGTCGGCAACGCTTGCAGCAAACTTGTATGCGCTTGCAGTGGAAGCTATAACAGTCGGAGTCCGGTCTCCCGTCTCTTTCACATAATTTCTGTAGACATCATATGCCACGCCTGTATGCGTATCCATGAGATATCCTTCTTCCTCATAGATGTCATGGATTGCCGAAAGTGTCTGAGCCTCGTCTGCGGATCCTCCGTAGAACGCACCAAGACCTTCTTTGATCTTATCACTTACTGTATAGGTCTTTTCCGTATCCAGGGCCTTCATCAGTGCCTCGATCTCCGAACCGTTCTCTCCGCTGAGATGGTAGAGCAGTCTCTCGAGATTGCTGGAAATGAGGATATCCATGGACGGAGAATTCGTGAGATAGAAGTCTCTTCTTATGTCGTAAGTACCTGTATTTATAAAATCCGTGAGGACTCTGTTCTTGTTGGAAGCGCATATGAACCTGTTTACCGGAATGCCCATCTTTGACGCATAGTATGAAGCGAGAATGTTTCCGAAGTTGCCTGTAGGAACCACGATGTTGATCTTCTCGCCTTCCTTCACTGTGCCGTTCTCCAGCAGTTTCAGATAAGCGTATACATAATATGCCACCTGCGGGATCAGTCTTCCGATGTTGATCGAGTTCGCTGAGGAGAGCTTGAACCCTCTCTCGTTAAGATCCCTGTTAAAATCTCCGTCATCAAAGATCTTCTTGACGCCGGTCTGAGCATCGTCGAAGTTTCCTCTGATGGCAAATACGTGGGTGTTATCCCCTGTCTGGGTAGTCATCTGGCGCTTCTGAACTTCACTTACGCCGCCGGTCGGATAAAATACCACGATCTCAGTTCCGGGAACATCGGCAAATCCCTCCAGCGCAGCCTTTCCCGTATCTCCGGAAGTGGCTGTGAGAATGACGATCTTCTTCTCTTCGTTCTCCTTCTTTACCGCTGTGGTGAGCAGATAAGGGAGAATGGAGAGAGCCATATCCTTAAAAGCTGCTGTTCTGCCGTGGTAGAGCTCCAGGAACCATGCATCGCCGGCCTTGACCATGGGAACCACGTCGTCTGCTTCGAACTTGCCGTCATAGGCGCCATCCACGCAGTGCTGCATTTCCTCATCTGTATAATCAGTGAAAAATGCGGATATCACAGCCTTTGCCACCTCTTTGTAAGGCTTGCCGATCATATCTTTGAGTTCAAAGGGAAGTGCCGGAATGGAATCAGGAACGAAAAGACCTCTGTCTTCCGCAAGGCCTTTGATCACGGCCTGTGCTGCGGACTTCATCTCTCCGTGTCCCCGGGTGCTCTTGTACTGTATCATGTCAAACTCCTTTATGTATGGTCAAAATGAAAAATGTCCCAACCGTTTCATCGGATCCGGTTCCGGTGTGAGGATCTAGCCTGCCGGGGCCTTAAGATCTGATTCGCTGTTCCATAAATAATAACAAAAGAGCCGGTCGTTTTCAACCGGCTCCATGGTTCTAAATTGTATTTTGGTGTACGTGAATACGGTATCTCTGTGACACACGATTACGATAAAACTGAAGCTCTAACCCTCAGCCTTCATATCCTTGACATCTCCGTTCACCGTTTCTATGTTATCCGATCCCGCGTCCAGCTTGTTTCCGTTGTGCTGCGGAAGGCTGTTCACGTCAGCGAGGAACTGCTGTCCGTCCCAGATCCATGCCTGAGTCGTGCTCAGATGCGTCTTCTTGCTGCTCATCTGGACAACCTCGATAACCGAACCCTCATCCAGCGAGACATCCTCAGCAGTCATGATGTGACCCGGGCTCAGGAACAACGTGGATATCTGGGTTCCATCCACAAATATCTTGCTGGCCTCCGTGAAGTTCTGACCATTCAGCAGAAGAGTATCTTCCACATTCTTTATGCCTGTAATTGAGATCGGATCTATTCCGAACTGCATATCTGTTGCCACGAAAGGCTTGGTTCCTCCATAGGAGAAGCAGTTTCCGTAGAGTATGTCATACTGCAGAGTGTGCATGTCATTGTAATAAGTGTCGGACTCAGAGCATCTCTGCTGGAACTGAGTCATTACGCCATTGTGAAGACCGATGAGATCCTCAACATATGCGCTGAGCTGATAGGTGGTGATATCCTTATCATGCGGTTCCAGTCCATAATTGTCCCACATTACATACTCTGTCTCATAGAGACTGCCGTTGTCCATCTGATCTGCTTCAAAGTCGAACTTCGGCAGATGGTCTCCGTAGATGACAAGTACGGTAGGTTCATCAGACCTGGAAAGGGCGTCTGTCAGTTCACCCAGGAACTGATCCATCTGATGGATCTGATTGCAATAATATTCAAAGCCTACGGCTTCTTCTTCATTGAATCCCTGCACTGTGATAGTCTGCGTGTCGTCTATGACTTCTGTCGGATATTTGCCGTGTCCCTGAACGGATACTGCAAATACATAATCCGGGCCCTCTGTGGAATTCAGAGCCTTTGTGATCTCCCCTGTGAGGATAAAGTCCTTTGCCCAGTCAAGCGGGTTTCTTTCCACATCGTTCATGTACTCCACGGAAGTGAATGAATCGAACCCCAGATCAGGATATACCCAGTTTCTCCCGTAGAATCTGCCTGTATGATTGTGGATGGCGTGGCTGGAATAGCCCATTTCCTTCAGGTCGTAAGCTACAGACTCTCCGGTGGTCTCCCTGAGGATAGTGGTATACGGATATTCGCCCGGTCCGAAGAAATCCATGGACATCCCGGTATTAACCTCAAACTCCGTATTCGCCGTACCTGCACCGAAGGAAGGCACTGTCAGAATACCTGAGGTATAATTTTCCTTCATTGCCGTGAAATTAGGCACAGGATCCTCGGAGTAAGTCACGCCCTTGAGATGCTTCACGTCGAAAAAGGATTCCATCTGAAGAGTTATAATGTTAGGAGTCTGCTTTGTTGCCTTCTCGGCAGGCTGAACCTCAGCTGCCACATCTCCGCCGTTCGCGTTGATCTCATCCAGAATGGACTGAACCGAATACTGGGAATAATCCTTCGGTCTGTCGATTCCCTGATCCACGACACTGCACGCGAAGCAGTAAGCAAAGCCGTAGTCCTTATAAGCATCCTGAATATTGTGGAATGTGGTCTCCACAACGCCCAGTGAAGTGGTTGCGGATGTGGCGCCGAAGACCAGCGCAAACATGCCTGCCACGCATCCCAGAGCCTTGGCCAGTTTGTGCTTTTCCGGCACGTCTCTCTGAGACTTTATGAAAATGAACACGATGAGAGCCAGCGTCAGGAATGCCCCGGCAAACATGGCAAAGATCTCCTTGTTTGAAAAGTAGACCGTCATTATGCCCATTACATCTTTAAATGTATTGAAGTCCGTTGCGTTCAGCGGCGTGGTTCTGAATCCCAGAAGGATACAGTTGGTAAGACCGAGACCGATCCATATGATGGAGATCAGTGCCGTCATAAATTCTCTCCACTTGAAGAGAAGCGGAACTGAAAGCGTCGCCAGCACCATGAGCCAGTTGAAGATAAACACCACCGGATTGGTGAAGAGATACTCTATTCCCGAGATCACCGAACGTCTGCCGAGCATCTCAACTATGAGATACAGGATAAACGAAAGGCCTACTGCGAACAAAAATGGATGTGCTTCCAGCTTTCTGACAGCCTCCACAAATTTTAAAAATCTGTCAAAAGCCATTTTCACAAGCCTGCACACCGGTGCAGCCAGTCGTGCGATAGTTCTGGTAACGGGATTCGGTCTCAATACCGTCCGACGCAGAAACGCCCCGGCCGTTCCACAAGCACTGCTGATTTTTTCTCTAAGTTTACTCATTCTGATTCTCACCTCTGATCCCCGGACGGAGTCCTCCGTACGGCCTCCGCAGGGTACATTACCAATTCTTTTCTTCTTTTCCTTTAACTTCCTGTCTTTTTTATTTCAACCTCTGACTATTTTACTCAACCATTTCTCGTTGTCAACAGAATCGTATTTTTCTTCAGATTTCTTTAACATAAAAAAAGCTTCTTAACGAAGCGTTACAAAAGCCCGGCCGGCATAAAAAAACCGCGGAGTTTCTTCCTTGAAACCCCGCGATTACATGTCCGGACCCGTCCTGGTAAAACATGTCTGCTTCTGCGTTACCTGCTCATGACTTCAGGTTTCGCCACCATCAAATCGACAATCTAAGCTTCTTCCGGTTCCACATAATTTGGATCGGCACTCTTAGGCACGTAGATCGGATCACCCACGTACTTGAAGTTAACCTGCGGCTCTTGAACAACATTGAACTCAACACTGCCTGAAATATATTCAAGAGCAACATTTCCCAGGTTTACAGATGTCTCAAAATTAGCCTTGTCCATCTCATACATCTGCTCAGACACTGCCGTGTTCGCATTGTTCTGAACCTGACTGCCGATGGAACTCACATAAGATTGCGACGTCATAGGTGTAGTCTGAACAGGCTTTACACCCTTCTGTGAAGCTATGGAGATCATCTGATTCTTAACACCCGCCGATACGTATTCCTGAGAGACATCGCTGTTTCTCTGGGCTGCCGCATCGGGAGCATTTCCATAAGCTCTTGCCTGGTCGTAAGAGATCTGGGTCTTCTGTCCGCTGCTGTATACATCCGAAATATTCGTACGTGTGACTTGAGGAGCTGATGTAACTGCACCTGCTGTCTGCGTCGGCGAACTGGCAACCGGAGCTGCCGGAGCTGTTGACGCATAACTGCTGGAGGTTTTAAGCTTTCCATCATATGCAGACTGTTTTTCTGACGGGTCAGATGCCGGTTCAAATCTGCCAAATGTCGTCTTTGTCTCGATTTTAATCGGAACAGTCTCGATTTCTAAAAGCTGCCGCATACGATGCACCTCCTTATTTGCAGTTTCCAGAAAGAATACGATCTCTTATTAAAATGTAACTATCCAGTCACCTTCCCAAAATGCAGCTGAAGATATAGATACATTTTTGTTTTACAACATTATTCGCATTATGTCAACTAAATTATTAAAATATTTTGATCTTTTTTTATCAATATTTTACACTTCCCATGATTTCAGGTATTTCTCCTGTTCAGGGGTGAGTACATCGATCTTTGTACCCCAGGAAGCCAGCTTGCGTGTTGCAACCTTATAGTCAATTTCGTCGGTTACATTTATGACCTTATTTTCGAGATCTTTGTGATTCTCAGCCACATAAACCGCTGACAGTGCCTGTATTGCAAAGCTCATGTCCATTATCTCCGCCGGATGTCCGTTGGATGCGGCGATATTCACCAGACGTCCCTCCGAGATCACATTGACTGTCTTTCCGTTCGGCAGTTCGTAGGCCATGATATGTTCTCTGGCCTCGTGCTTTGATACCGCATTTGCCTCCAGCCAGTTCATGTCGAACTCCACGTTGAAATGTCCTGCATTTGCGAGGATTGCCTGATCCTTCATGGTGAGGATGTTTTCGCCGGAAATGACATTATTGCATCCGGTTACTGTTACGAACATATCTCCGATCTCTGAGGCCTCGGCGATCGGCATAACATCGTAGCCGTCCATCCGTGCCTCGATTGCCTTTACAGGATCAACCTCAGTGACGATAACTCTGGCTCCGAAAGCCGCCGCCCTCATGGCAACGCCTCTGCCGCACCATCCGTAACCGCAGACAACCACGTTCTTCGCTGCGACGATGAGGTTTGTGCAGTGCATGATGCTCTCCCATACTGACTGACCTGTACCGTATCTGTTGTCGAAGAGGTGCTTGCACTTCGCATCGTTCACTGCCACCATCGGGAACTTCAGCGCACCCTGGGCTTCCATGTTGCGGAGTCTGATCACTCCTGTAGTCGTCTCTTCACAGCCGCCCCACACTTTATCTGCCAGTTCCGGCATCTCCTTGTGAAGCATGGACACCAGATCGCCGCCGTCATCTATGATGATGTCAGGCCCGTTCTCCAGGGTCTTTCTTATGTGGTTATCATACTCTTCCTCAGTGGCTGCGTGATACGCGAACACTCTCAGTCCGTCCTCCACCAGTGCTGCAGCCACGTCATCCTGAGTGGAGAGCACGTTGCTCCCGGTAACGGACATGATAGCACCGCCTGCAGCCAGTGTCTTACAGAGATATGCCGTCTTTGCCTCAAGATGGATGCTCAGAGAGATCTTTACTCCTTCAAAAGGCTTCGACTCAGAGAACTCTTTTTCAAGATCCCTCAGAAGCGGCATGTTATTTCTTACCCATTCGATCTTTCTGTGACCGGATGGAGCCAGTGACAGATCTCTGATATCGTATTCCTGCATTATTTACCTCCTGTTAACCCGTATGCCGTAACTATTCGAGGATATCCCCGTTTTC
>JAIKWW010000004.1 GCA_024684465.1 Clostridia bacterium
GATCTCGGACTGTTTGCCGTGCATCAGCTCACGGGCGTAGGTCACGGTGCCGCCGAAAACTTCGCAGATGGCCTGATGTCCCAGGCAGACTCCCAGCACCGGGACCCTGCCCGCAAAGTATGCCGCCGCTTCCTCGGTTACGCCGGCGGCGTCAGGTCGGCCCGGCCCCGGGGAGAGTATCAGATGATCCGGCTTAAGGGCCTCGATCTCCTGCACCGTCAGTTCGTCATTCCTCACCACCCGTATATCAGGATCGATGCTCCCGATTAGCTGATACAGATTGTAAGAAAAGCTGTCATAATTATCTATTAATACTATCATCAGACCGGCACCTCCTGTGCTTCCTTTATGGCATCCACCACGGCCTGCGCTTTGTTCAGGCACTCCCTGTACTCGTTCTCGGGCACGCTGTCCGCCACGATCCCTGCGCCGGAACGAATGAACACTCTGCCGTTCTTCTTGAAGGCGATCCTGATGGCGATGCAGGTGTCCATATTTCCAGTAAGATCCAGGTATCCGATCGCGCCCCCGTATATTCCCCGCTTGTTATTCTCCAGTTCGTTTATGATCTCGCAGGCCCGGATCTTCGGTGCTCCCGAAAGTGTCCCCGCCGGGAGCACGCTTCCGATGGCATCGCAGGCATCCGCATCATCCCTGATCTCACCTCTGACAGTCGAACCGATATGCATCACGTGGGAATACCTCTCGATCTCCATGTACTTCTCCACCTTTACTGATCCGAACTTACTCAGCTTTCCGATATCGTTCCTGCCCAGATCCACCAGCATATTGTGTTCGGACAGTTCCTTCGGATCCTTCAGCAGCTCCTCCTCCAGAGCCCTGTCCTCCTCGGGAGACCTGCCCCTCGGCCTGGTGCCCGCCAGAGGAAATGTGTGGAGCACGCCGTTCTCAAGTTTAACCAGCGTCTCAGGTGATGCTCCCGCGATCTCCACATCCGTCCCGCTGAAGTAGAACATGTATGGAGACGGATTCAGAGTCCGGAGCACTCTGTAGGTGTCGAAGAGCGACCCCTCAAACTCAGCTTCCAGCCTGTTGGAAAGAACCACCTGAAATATGTCACCTTCCCTGATGTATTCCTTCGCCTTTTCCACCATCCTGCAGTACTGCTCCCCTGTGAACAGCGGCCTGATCTCCGACTTCAGCCTTCCCGGCTTTATATCCGCAGGCTCCCCGTCCCTTATCAGCCCGATCATCTCCTCGATCTCCATCACAGCTTTGTTGTAGGAAGTCTCAAGTTCATCCAGTCTGGCATTTGCAATGACCATGATCTTCTGCTTCAGATTGTCAAATACGATGACCTTGTCGAAAAACATCAGATCCACATCATTGAAATTCTCCTGATCCTCCGCGTCCAGCTTCAGCTTCGGCTCCGCGTATTTTATGTAGTCGTAGGAAAAGTAACCCACGAACCCGCCGGTAAAGGTCGGCATGTACTCCAGCCTCGGCCCCCGGTTGTCCCTCAGGACATTTCTGATGTATTCCGCCGGATCCCGGGTCTCCACCCTGATCGTGGTCCCGTTGCCGATTTCAAGCCTGCCGTCAGTACAAGTGAGCAACAGCTTCGGGTCGTAGCCGATAAAAGTATATCTGCCCCATTTTTCCGTATTTTCAACACTCTCAAGCAGATATGTGTGCTTGCTGACCTTCATCAGCCTGCGGAGCACCTCCATTGGTGTCCGTATATCCGCAAGGATCTCCTTCATCACCGGCACCGTCCGGTATTCACTGCAATCCGCGGCGATCTTCTTCGCCTCTTCGAAACCTGGTCTGTACATATCGCACCTCCCTTTTGCGATATCAATGATAATTTCCCCGGGAAGTTCATTCCCGGAATCCGTATTCCCTCCGGGCCGGCTCAGTCTTCTGCGCTCTGCAATAAAAAAACGCCCCTGACAAAACTCCCGGTTTTGTCAAGGACGAGTAATATCAAAAAATCACCCGCGGTACCACCTTGATTTGCGTGTCCGCACTCTCAGCAGGATACTGACATATCCCCGACAACTAACGCATGCCTTACGTCGTGGTATACTGTAATTCGCCACGCCCTCGGCGGCCCATTTGACAAGCTGCTTACTGCCGGATTCGCACCATCGCCGGCTCTCTGTGAGCGCATCTCTCGCCTTTACTCCCGCTTCATAGGTTTTCAGAAAACGTATTTAATTGTCATATTGAATACATTTTATTCACCAGACATAATCATGTCAACATTAAAAATGTTTTTTAATTGTTCTTATGCTTATTCTCATGTTTTTTCCCGGTGATCCCGGGCACATTACCGGCAGCAGTGTCAGCGCAGACGCAGGATACGTCATCAGGCGCCCACCTCAGGTTTTACTCCCCTAACTTATATTGGGTTATGTGCATATCTTAAAGTATTAGTTTAAAAAAATACATTTTTTTAGTCGAAAAAACATTAACATCAGCACACAAATAACATATAATACACAGAGAAGCATTTTGTTTTTCTTAACTTTTCCTTTCATCAAAAATAATGACGAAAACGAGCCGGGGTCCCCCGGCTCGTTTTCTCTTTCCGCGCGGTTGCGGTCACCGGCCCTTCAAACTTGAAAGTTTGCGGGATTTCGTATATGATTTTGTATTATGATGAAATCAACGATTACAAAAAGAACATACCGGGCGATCTACCGTCTGCTGGACAGAGTTTCGCCGGTTCCCTATGACTGCGGGACTCTCTGCGGCACAGCATGCTGCACGGGAGGGCCGGACAGGGAAGCATTTGAAGCCGCTTCAGAAAATGAAGACGAGGGAGCTATGGGCATCTACCTGCTCCCGGGAGAAGACAAGCTGCACAGCAAACACGATGACTGGCTCACCTGGACCGAGGACGACGTGGAGAACTACGACTTTCCTGAATCCTGGACAGGAAAGGTCTTCTTTGTGAACTGTAACACGCCGCCTCACTGTCCCAGAGACAAGCGTCCGATCCAGTGCCGCACTTTTCCTCTGGCGCCCCATATCATGCAGCAGACTGGAGAGCTGGTGCTGATTTACAATGACGTGGAGCTTCCATACAGATGTCCCCTGATCGAAGACGACATCTCTCTGGACGGCGCCTTTGTAAGAGCCACCTATACCGCGTGGAAGCACCTGATCCGTGACCCTCTGATCTACGATCTGGTGAAGATGGACTCCGACGACCGGGACGAGGACTATCTGGAAATTTTCAAACTGTTGTGAATTCGGGATCCGGAGTCCCGGGAAATGAGAACGAAATGGCAAAAGTAACTTTAAAACCGGGCACCATGCTGAACCCCGTGCCGGCGGTGCTGGTGTCCTGTGCGGACGGTCAGATCCGCAATCTGATCACCATCGGCTGGACCGGGATCGTGAACTCGGAACCTCCGATGACTTACATATCCGTGCGCAGGTCCAGATATTCCCACAAACTCATCGAAAGATCCGGCGAATTCGTCATCAACCTCACCACGGAGGAAATGGCGAAGGAAGTGGATTACTGCGGGGTCCGCTCCGGAAAAAATGAGGACAAATTCAAGAAGTGCGGCTTCACACCGGTAGCCGCAGACCACGTGTCAGCACCCCTGGTGGCGGAGTCACCCGTGAATCTGGAATGCGTTGTCCGGGAAGTTCACGAATACCCTTCCCACGACATGTTCGTCGCCGAGATCGTGGCAGTTCACGTGGATGACAGCCTCTTTGACGGCAACGGCCGCATCAGGCTGGACAAGGCAAACATGCTGGCTTACAACCATGGCGAATACTTCGGACTGAAAAAAGTCCCTCTGGGCAGGTTCGGATACTCCGTGATGAAACCGAAGACCCGCAAACGGCTGAACCGGGAGCGGCGTGGCTTCAGGAGGAAGAAATAAGCGTTTTACGCAATATAAAAAAACTGCGATCCCGGAACGAAAACCGGAATCGC
Organism: Clostridia bacterium; assembly: GCA_024684465.1. GTDB lineage: Bacteria > Bacillota > Clostridia > Peptostreptococcales > Anaerovoracaceae > JAIKWW01. The sequence continues at coordinate 3,923 of JAIKWW010000004.1, forward strand.
AGTTTTACTTTTTTTGGGTTTATGTTTTCAAAGAAGATTATTCAGATTATTATTATTGCTATCCTATTCACCTGTCACCTGCAGATAAACTGCAACCATCTTGGCCGCCTGAGCCCGGTTGGCACAGCTCTTTGGATAGAAGTTTCCGTTCACATCTCCGGATACCACCGAGCCTTTCTGAAGGGCTGAAACCGCATCTCTGGCGTAAGTCGAGATGGATGCGCTGTCGCTGAATGCGGAAGCACTCACCATTACAGGAACAGCTCTTCCCGTAACTGTGCTGTACCTCTGGATCATGACTGCGATGTCCTGCCTTGTGATGTTGTCCTGAGGTTTGAAGTTCCTGTCACTGTTGCCGGTGACTATGCCCTTCCTGTAAGCCCACTCCACGTAAGGAGCATACCAGGCTGTGGCAGGCTCGTCGGAGAAGCTGGTGGAAGACACCGGAGCGATGGTCTCGCCGGAAGCCATGGCAAGGATCTTCACGAACTCGGCTCTGGTTACGTTGTCGTTCGGGGCAAATGTGTCAGAGCTTCTGCCGTTGAGTATTCCCCTGCCCGCCAGATAGTTCACATAGTCCTTCGCCCAGTCCGGAACATCCGTGAACATGCAGACATTTCCGCAGATGCACTCGCCGCCGGCACAGTTGCAGCCATCCATGCCGCAGCTGCAGTTTACGCCGGAAGCAGGCTCGCCTGACGGAGCATCCTTGACAGATGCTCCCGCCACCGGATACTCGTACAGCCTCAGATCCAGTGTTTCGGATCCCTCAGGCATCATATCCGTAAAGATCACCTTGTCGCCTTCAGCCTTTACTGTGTAACGATCTGCGATTTCCTGGTGCGATGCGGCAAATGCCGTGAAGCCGTCCGCTATGGCCCTGGCATAATCCGCCTCTGTCATCTCCGGGAGCATCTCGCCGTTTGAAGGTGTCTCTATGAAGCAGTGGGCGTGGATCACGTAGGAGCCCTCATGATCGGCTCCGGACAGGATCGGCTTGCCGTTCCTCAGGAGCTGGATGTAGACCATGGATCTCACATTTGCACGGTGAGTGATCTGCTTTGTCACGCTGTTTCCGGAAGAACCAGCGTCGCTGAGGACGATGCCGGAAGGAATCACTGTGCTGATGAACTTCAGATCCGCCGGTTTTCCGGTTTCAGCCGTCAGTATGTGGGAAACTCCGGAGGCCGCGGCCTGAACAGATATAGAAGCGTTCGTCTGCTTGACGAACTTTGCTCCGGAAACACAGCCGATGGTGATGATCAGCGTGCAGTCGTCACTATCGGAGCCCTTTACGGAAAGGGTCCGGTTGCTTGCGCCGTTCTCTGTGTTCGGAGACTCGTTCAGAGCGGATCCGGCTATCTTCACCAGCACGTCCTTTTCCGCGCCGGCCCCGACTTTTATCGGTTTATCGAACCTGATGGCCATTTCCACAGTCTGGCCGTCCTCTGTGCGGTTCGTGTTATAAGTACGCACACTGAAGGAGACTGCCTCTGCCACGTCAGCCGAAGCAGGTACAGATGCCGCCGGAGTCTGAGGCTCGACGATGGTGGATGATGAAGATGCGGAACTGCCGCCTCCGCCTCCGCCGCCACCGGAACCACCGCCGGTTGAAGGCACGGTTTTGCTGTCGTCACCGGATGTAGTTCCGCTGCCGGAACTGCCGCTGCTCTGACCGCCCTTCTGATCGTCAGCTTCCTGATCACTGCCGCCTGAGCCCGTCGCGTCTCCGCTCTGAGCCGCCTTTACAGTGACGGAAACTGTCTTTTCGGCAGTGTTGTATTCCCTGAAAGCCGCTTCGATGTCAATATCGGCAGTGCCTTCACCCACAGCGGTGATCACGACTTTGCCGTCGTTGTCATATTCCACCGCAGCAACGCTGTCATCCGATGAATCCACTGTGACGTCAGCATAAAATGTTATCATCTCCGTCCCTGCGCACACGCACTCAGGCTGGCCGTTCACGTATGTTATGCAGTCCTTTTCGCCGCATACGTCAGGGCAGTCCGCCATGCCGCAGCCCTGCATGTGATCTTCTTCATATGGCGAGATCGTCAGTTCTGCCGTTTCCCCCACAGTCAGGGTATAGCTGTCACGGCCACCGATCTGCACATCTCCCCGCTCTATATATGCGAAGGACTGCGTCGGAACTGCAGTCAGGATCATCGCCGCCGTGAGGGCGATCCCCATTACTTTCTTTCGGATTCTTACACTCATCCTCTTCTCCTTCATATAACTATTTCATCTTCTCCCGGAGGAAGTCCGGAGCCTCCTCCTGAGGAATAAATTTATAAACATATTTTCCGGATCCCGCATACCTGACCGCCGCCAGATAACCGCCGCCGTCCATGTAATACGAGCTCCGCAGCGCAGGCACCAGCTGTGCCGTCAGTTCGGGATCCTCCAGCACCGGCCTGTTGCCGAAATCCTGTTCAGTCAGGAATTCCCTGTCAGAGTCCGCCGCATACTCCGAGAAAAACAGCGACATCGGAGCGGAGACCCCGTTCACAGTCTCCTGGGGATCGAACTTCTGAAGGGTGATGCTCTCCACCTCGCCCGGATCCTTCAGACCGGCTCCCCAGCTGTCCAGAAGGCTCAGGGTATTCCTGTCTTTCCGGTCGAGATAGATCTTCGCGTTGGAGTTGGAAAGCCGGAAGTTCTCCGCATCCCCATCCCCGTTCAGCGTAAACAGGAGTATACCAATGTCATCATCCTCCGGATGATAGCGCTCCTCCGGCGTTTTGGAAGCCATGTCCGCCGCTATGGCAGACAACAGTTCTTTCCGCTCTTCGCTCCCTGCAGATATCTTCCTGACAGATCTCATGTCACCGGAAGCCAGGTAGATATTTCCTCCGGAAAAGGCCTGGGAATTCCACAGACGATCCGACAGGTCGCCGCGGATCACCGAGCCGGCCGCGTCTCTGAACTCCCTGCTGTCCTCCGTTTCCAGCAGAGCCGCCAGAGTTGAAACTCTCGCCCTGTCGTAGTATCTGGAGACTTTCCCTCCGTCCTTCAGATCGTAGGTAATCCTGATATCATAGGGCAGAACGGAGTTTTTCATTTCCCCGCTGACAGCGATCTCATGCCAGCCGTCCCGGATGATCTCCCGGTGGATCTCACGTACTTTTTCTATTGATTCCGGAGATCTGAAGGTAATACAGGCATCACTGTAATATGCGCCGCCGCAGCTCACTGAATCCGCTGCCTCCGGCAGCTGGGACGGATCTCCCGCAAAGGTGACAGAGACCTGTTCCACCGCGGCCTCATCAGGTACTTTTGAGCTGTAACCGAAAAGGTCGCAGAAGATCAGGATCCCTGAAACCAGCACGACGGCCGCGGGAACAGCAGCTCCTCTGAGTCCGGACAGGACTGAGGTCACGGCGCCCGGAGATGCCCGGCGTATCAGCAGCCAGGTCAGTCCGCCTGCCACCGCCGCCCCTGCAATGGCGGTCACATGTCCCGTGTTCTTCAGCGCGTCCAGCAGAAATGCAAAAGCGCATACCGGCCAGACCAGGCCCACGATCAGGTCGTGCACGGGGCTGATGCCGGCGATCTGGGCGTTTTCAGCCTTTCTCCGTTCAAATATAAGGCAGGCGGCCACCGTAAGAAGCATCAGCGCCGCCGCTGCTGCAACGGGATATGCGGGATTCACAGGCTCCGGCGTGGAGTTTTCCATGGTTCTGGTGAAACTGCCATACTTTTCCAATCCGTCAAAGGCGAACAGCACCGGGTCGAAGGCCGCAGTTTTTGCCATCAGGTCCCCTTCCACAGCCTTTCCCGCGTATGTTGTCATGCCGTATACGTTGCCCCAGAGGAATGTCCTGCACATGACGTTGACAAAATATGCGCCCACCGGCACCAGGGCCAGCAGCGACGAAGACATCACCAGGGCTTCGCCCCGGGTGCCGGAAAGGCAGCAGCACATGCTCGTCAGCAGCATCGAGCAGTACGCTGTCCCGGTTAACAGAAGCGTCAGAACCAGCGCGGATGGCACCATTCCTGCATAAGGACCCAGCGAAGACAGGTTCAGCAGCAGGGAACAGAGCATCGGCAGACCGATGGCCGGAAGAATGACTGCGATACCGGCCGCCGCCCTCACAGCAAACAGCTTTCTGCGCTTCAGCCCCAGCGACAGATAAAATGAGATTCTGTGTCGTTCATTCATAAAAGAGAAAAGGCACATGCCCGCCGTGACTCCGAAAAGCACTGCAGCGGCCTGCAGCGCCGGTCTCAGTTCCGGCTGGAAGAACATGTACTTCAGCTGATCGTGGGTGAAGTCCACGTTGAACAGGGACTTCTCCCGGATCGCCACCAGCGACACGGGGAGCATCAGTGAGAAGATTACCGTGCCCAAGATGAGGAGCACGCGGTTGCTGCGGAGCGTGTTTTTCATATCGTGCAGCAGGATTCCCCGGGACCCTGCTGATGCAGCCCGGGCCGTCTCCCCTCTCAGTTCCGCCGGACGCTCATCCGAACAGAGTGTCGATTGCATCTTCGTTCACCCCGCTTTTCTCTGTAAAATACTCTTCAAGTGACCGGCCCTTCAGATCCGGGATAACCAGTTTCGTATCCTCGATCATGCCGGCTTCATCGATCATATCCTCAAGTTCGTTCAGATAGTGAGACGTGACGATGATCACCGCATTCTTCTTTTCAGCGTACAGCCTGAGGATCCTGCGGAGCATCTTCCGTCTGCTCATATCAAGTCCGTCAAAGGTCTCATCCAGAAACAGATATTCCGGCATGGTGGAAACAGCCAGGATCAGGCCGGTCTGCCTCTGCATGCCCTTTGAGAATCCCGCGATCTTTCCACCCCGGTCCAGATTTGACAGATCCATCAGTTTCCGGTATACATCCTCGTCCCATCGGGGATAATACCCTCTGTACAGTCGGGCCATGTCATCGGGTGTGCTCTGCAGATCGAAGAACAGTTCCTCGGTCATGAGGAATGACTTCTGCAGAAACTGTTCGTTATCCTGAGCAGATTCCCCATCCACCAGTATGGTCCCTCCCTCCGGCCGGTAGATCCCCGCTATGGTCTTAAGCAGAGTGGTCTTCCCTGAGCCGTTATATCCGATGAGACCGTATATCTTTCCGTTATCGTACCGGCAGCTGGCATCCTCTATGACCGTCTTTTTGCCGTACATTTTTTTTACTGAATTCAACTGGATCATTACTGTTTCTTCCTCAATCTCAGTACGGTGAAAACTGCAGCTGCTGCAACAGCCGCACAGCCCGCAGCCAGCGGGATCCCATAACCGGACAGTGATCTTTCCCCCGCTCCGGCTTCAGTTTCCTCTGAACCGCCCGGTTCTGTTATGAGCATTGGCTCCAGTTCCTCTGCTGTGAAGGTGACATATCCGTTTTCCACCTTCAGATCCGAAGCCAGTTCCTCGGAGCTGCCATCCGGCCCGGCTCCCAGGACCCGTACCACCTGCCCGTCTGCGAAAACCGGTGATACTCTCACATATATCTCTGCCTGAGCCGCCAGCTTTCCGGAACTGTTGAACTCCATCAGCACGCCGTCTCTGTTTCCCGAAAGCTCCTGCCATTCCCTGCCGGGTTCGGTTGAAATACTTCCGTTCAGATCTGAAGCGGAACCTTCTGTATTACTGCTGTCCATGGTGGTTCCGTCAAAAGTCAGAGAATAAAGGACATTTTCGCCGTCTTTTTTCTGGAAAGTGACATGTCTGTGATTCTCTGCCGCAGCCTGAAGATGGGCCTTCACATCGGTTTCCGGAGTCAGCTCGACGATTTCAAATACGCCGCGCCGGGTTTCTATGACTTCCGAATCCGCCGGGCTGCCATCTTCCACCGCAGTATCCGTGGTTTTCCCGGCACTGTTTTCAGGCTCCTCCGGGGTCATCTCGCTGACTGCGACTCCGGGCTGGTCCTCCGTCACGGGAGAAGATGCCTTTTCGACTTTTGCCCCATCTCCCGCGGGATCCGTTACTGTCACTGCCACCTGAACGGAAGTATCAGTGTACTGCCTCATGCTCCCGATCAGAGTCAGGGTTGCCGTTCCCGCAGATACTCCCTTAACAGTCAGTGTCCCCCCTGAATATGAAGCTGATGCAACACCGGAGTTGCTCGATGTCACCGACACGCTGGAATAGTACGTCTGATATGTGGTCCCTCCGCAGGTGCACTCGCCGTATTCGTTGAGGCATCCGGTGGCTCCGCAGCTCTGTGGACACTCTGCCATCCCGCAGCCGGGAAGCTGCTGTTCCTTTATAGGCTGTATGTTCACCGATACGGACGCGCTTCCTCCCGTCTTGAGATTGAGACTCGTCTGCCCGACTGACAGGCTCACCGGGCCCCGGTTGAAATATGCGAAGCTGGGCACAGTAAAGATTACTGTTACCAACAGCATTGTCATGAGCAAAGCGCTCCCCCGGAAAAAAGTCTTTCTCATGGTCATATTAATATCCTCGCAAGCCGGAGGTATTCAACCAGTCCGAAGCCTCCCCCGGATATCGGGAGAAAGCACTTTTTCAGATAGTTCCGGGTGCTATCCGCTGACCGGGTCGAGTCTCCCGATAAAAGCTCCGGATAGTCGTCCCTGTCCACAATGAGATCTATGCGGATGCAGCTTCCGGCTGTCTCCTGACGATAGCCTCCGTATGCGCCGTCCATGTTGGGAAGTCCGGCTATCATCGGTCCGCTCACATTCTTCACGAGGCCGATCTTTGTATCGAAACCTGCAGCTGCCGCATTTGTATTGAAAGTGTTGAAATTCACGTTACCTTCCATTTCATGATCGTGCCGCGGCAGCAGCGGAGCTCCGTTTTTTGAAACTCCGATTATCGGCACCACTCCGCTGACTGATTTATCGTCGGTAATTTCCAGGTATCTGTCACCTCCGAAGAAATAACCGAGATCCGTCACACGGCCTGACTCTTTGCCGTCCCTGTCGTAGAAGACTGCAATGCCCGGCGTATTCCTGAGTCCGCACTTTTCAGCCAGGAGATATTCCATGCTGATGCCTTCATAGTAATCAAAGAAACCTCCAAGTCCCATCTTCACCTTCGAAGCCTCATTGCCGGACATGCCGAAGTAATTACCGCAGACTTTTTCCGGATGCTCCCGCATCATCTTTTCAATTTCTCCGATTGTAAAGCTGCAGGTTTTGAAGGGTGCTCCCGACTCCTCGCCGGCAAAGAAATTGACGGTCAGTACGGTGGATTCCATGTAGGACAGCTTTCCTCCCAGTCCCGTAGCATGCATCCCGTAGTATGGGTTTTCCATATTGCCGGCGGCACCCACCATTATCATCCCAACATTTTCAAGGAACACATCTCTGCTGCCGGAAGCAGCCACTGTCAGGCTGTCCGGGGACACCTCCGCCTGTCCGGGATCCTCCGGCAGGATCAGCACCGCTCTGTTGTTTTCTCCGGTCAGTTCCGCCGCAGAAAGAGTCACTCCCGACGGGGAAAGTCCTCCCCCGGCGCTGCTGCCCGTGTAAAAAGTCAGAACCGTGCCTTCAGAAAGGTCTGCGCCGCACATCTCAAGAAACGGCTTGAGGTCAAGTCCGCCGGCATCCTTGCCCAGTGACCTGATCCGGCACCGGGCATCGAGCCCGAGTCCGCTTTCATTTTTTATTGTAAGCAGTTCCCTGACGCTGAATACCTGTTCCTCCGGCATTCCGGTTCCCGTTATCTTCAACGGCTGATACAGGACATTTCCATTTCCGGTCTCAGATTCTGTCGCCACTGCCGCCGCTGAGACCTCATTGCCGCAAGCATCCCCGCAGACCGCCGAGGAGCAGACCGGCATCGACAGGGTCAGGGCAGCGGCGAGCACGCCGGATAACAGCGCCGGCAATCCGCTTTTCCTTCTTGATATCATTCTTCTCCATCTCCCAAAATCACGACAATACGGGAAGAACGGGCGCGAGCCCGTCTCCCCGATGTTGTTGTTATTGAATAATAAAAGGGTAATAAAATGATCAGTTTACATATATGTCAGGAACATCGATTCCACTTTGCAGAATTCTGCTCTCGTGGTCAGACCCCTCGGATCGAAGCTGCCGTCCTCTCTGCCTGACATGAGACCCGCCTTCTGGATCGTTTCAACAGCCGCCGCAGCATATTCTGCGATGGAGTTTCGATCTGAGAAATCGATCTTTTCTGCCGCCTGGCCCAGGATGATTCCCTTCTTTTCCGCATATCTGACGATCATCACTGCCATATCCTGACGGGATACATATTCATCCGGAGCGAATCTGTTGTCGGATACTCCGTTTATGATTCCGTTCTTAACTCCCCATGCTACGTAAGGTGCAAACCAGTCGGATTCCTTCACATCCGAGAAGCTGACAGTCGTGTCAGTCAGCGCATCTCCGGATGCAAGTGCCAGGATCTTTATGAATTCCGCTCTCGTGAGTTTCCCGAGAGGATCGAACACGCCTTCCGCCTTGCCGTTGATAAGACCCTTTGCATAGAGGTTCATCACGTACTGTGCATACCATGCGGAGGAATCAACATCAGCGAACTTCACAGCTGATGAACCACCTTGGTTTGTAGTCTCGGAAGCCGGTGTCTGAGGATCCTGAATGATCACAGCCGGATTCTCCGGATTTGCCGGAGTGGTATTTCCTGCTGCAGGCGTGCTGCCGGAGATTCCACCTGAGGATCTTCCGCCGGAAGAACCTCCGCCGTTGGACGGTTTCGAATCTTTCTTTTCGAGCTTAATGCTTATGGTCTCAGCCGGAATAAATTCCTCTGTCTTAGTCACATAACCCTCAGCAGAAGCTGTGTATGTGTACGTCTCAGCAGAATCAAATGTGTATGTGCCATCCTGATCCGGCTCAACGGCATTTCCCTCAGCATCCTTGATCTCCAGCTTCAGATTCTCAGGATCGAGCTTGAATGTGGTCTTTGTCCCACCATCGATCAGGTCGATACCGAAGGTCTGGTACGCAGCCATCCAGGTAGTTGTTTCCTTTGAAGCCACCGTCTGTCCCTCTTCTTCCGTCATCGCAGTTCCGAAGAGGAGACGCAGACCCATATCCCTGTTGAGATCCTCATCATAGCCGAGACCTTCAGGAGATTCCTGACTCCTAGCATATACGGTTTCCGCATACTGAAGAGCTATCATAGGCTTGACAGCCTCCTTCGACTGATCCGCACCAAGTGCCGCTCTCACCTCATCGGAGATGCCTCTGCTTCCGAGGACAGTCGTCTTAAGCTCAGAATCCTCGAAGAGAGACGGGAACCAGTAACGAGGCTGCATCAGATTTGCATACGAAGTTGTCGCTCTCTCGTAGTAACCATCTTCTGTGGTGCTGTCATTCTCCTCTCCCTCGAGAGAATCGTTGGTTCTCACCTTTACTGTTACGGCAGCTGTCGTATCCACCGTCAGACCCATATCCGCCACCAGATCTTCCAGATAAACGCCCTGACCCTTGAAAGTCCTGAGTCCTGTCATCTGGCAAGCCGTGTTGTAGTAAACGTCGGTATCCTCAGCCATTTCCTCCAGCATCTCTCTGCTGTAAGTCTTTGAGACCTTCAGATTTCCGTTTCTGTCAAAATATCTGAGCTGGAATGAATCTGCTCCCATGTAAGTCAGCGTCACATCCTGTGAAACCGCCGCATAATCATCCGACTCGATGGAAACAGTGTAAGTCTTCGTCTTCGGAGTAATCTCTCCCTCTTTGTCAAAGGCTCCGCTCTTAATCTTCACCGTAAGAGCATCGGGATCCACATCATATCTGCTGTCGTCGATTGCAGTGCCATCTACGGAGACAGAAGTAATGTCATCAGCCCAGTCGCTGCTGCCCTGCAGTTTCAAAACCACATTTCCGTCGCTTCTCTTTGCCTCTGTTGTGATGATCGCATTGTCCCCCGCACCTTTCATGGCCGACTTCAGTGCATTTCTGTATTTCTGCCATTCGATCGCTGTGATGTTCTCATCTGTGAGATCCACATCCTCTGCATCTTCGATTGCTTCAGACAGAGCTTCTTTTGCAGCTTCGGATACCTTTGTTCTGTCGATTTCCTCAAGACGGGTCCTCGCTGCAGCTATATCTTCCTTGAACAGGTACGGCTGTACCACGCTGTCATTTTCACCGTCGCAGGCGAAAGCTCTGATGACTGTATTCTCAGTGAGATCTGTATTCTCACCGTTTTCAACAGCGGTGAGGGTTATTTCATCTTCCTCTGCAGTCATGGTATAGCTGTCAGATCTGAAATTTCTTGCCAGAGCAGCTGCCCAGTTGGAATTGCTTCCTGTGAGATACATGTGGGTATGAACATTGACCGTTCCTCTTAAAGCGTTGCACTGTCCCTCATTTCTGACGATGCTGTTTCCTCCCACCAGGATCTGTACCGGAGACATGCCTCTCAGCTTCACGTCTCCTGTAAGCTTGAATGTCACAGATGCAGGAGTCTCTTCATCCCCTGCGACAGTCTTATCCTCCACCTGTTCAAATTCCAGGCCGGTAGGAATCATGGTGTTGATGTCGGTCCAGAAGCTCACCTGGTTGCCGTCAGTGTCGATGATATCCTCATAGTAGTTGGATTTCAGAGAGATGTTCAGCGTTCCTGTAATGACGTAACACCAACTATCTTCCCCTGCATCGATTCCCTTCAGGTCGATTACCAGATTTCGGCCTTCAGCTGTGACATCTGCCACTTCGAACCCCATGTCCTGAGGGGTCCGGTTGTTGATCAGGATATCGAACGCATTTTTCGTCCAGCGGTCCGTATCCATTTCCCTGTCGAACTTCAGAGTGACGAATATTTCCGAATCGTACTCCGCTTCAGGCTTTTCAGCCTCAGGTTCAACAGAATACCCGATCAGTTCCGGGCCGTCCCCGCTGTCTGCAAAGGATGTCACCGGTACAGCGCAGCATACCGTCGTGAACACCATCGCAAAAGTGAGGACGAAGCTCATCCATCGTTTCAATGTCTTCATGTCCTTTACTCCTTCTATACTCTTTTTACAATTTATGATCGGGACAGGCTCCGGCCACGCAGCCCGTCGAGTCACCATTTTTATTCAGCGCCGCAAGCGCGGTCTATGACGGATCCTCCCGGTTCAGTATCTGTTCCGCCTCCCTTTCCGTGAGTTCGTAATTGAAGAATGTGCTGTAGAATTCCCGCACCTCCCCGTTCATATCCAGATCTCCGAACAGATCCGGATGGAGGATCTCAGCCATATATTCGGTCAAAAGGATCTTCTGCAGTCCCATATCCCAATAGAAAACCCCGCTGGGGGTCAGATACACATTTCCGTTTTTCACCGCTTTAACAGCTCCGTACCTGGCGCTGCTTCCGGTACTCCTGGAGATTTCCTCCACAGAGTTCCTGTCGTTCATACCCCCGTGATCGATGAAAATGTACTCCGGATTCCAGGCAGCAAGCTGCTCGAAGTCGATCTGGGTGTGGTTGCCGGCATCCAGTTCTGACATGACGGGATTGCCGCCTGCCGCCCGGATCACCTCGCAGATATCCGATCTGTTTCCGTAGGTTGTCAGGATGTCTATTCCGCTGTAGTAAACATCCGGTCTGTCTTTATCATTCAACTTGACCGTCACATCAGTTATCTTCTTCAGTTTCCGGTCAAAATAGTCTGCATATTTTTCAGCTCTTTCCGGAGCATCTCCTCCCAGAGCCTGTGCATACACCTTCAGCTGTTCCTTCACATTGTCCAGACTCTCTGAAGTCACACCGTAAACCGCCGGTATCCCGAGAGCTTTAAGCTGTTTCAGCTCATTCGGTCTGTTAAAAGTCAGAGCCAGCTGCGGATCGTATTTTTTCAGCTCCTCTCCGCTGACGGAGGAGTGCACATTGTCCAGATGCGGCAGTTCATTTATCCTCGGAAAGATTTTTCTTGCCCAGGGGAAATTTTCAAACTGCACGTCGGAGCATACCACTATGCGGTCTTCCGCTCCCAATACTACAAGAGCCTCGTAAGCAGGGCCGTAGATAGCTGCAACCCTTTCAGGCGCAGATTCGTACACCGATACCGCATTCCCGTCCAGGTTCACGATCTGCTTCATTCCTTCTTCAAGCTGTTCATCACCGGCAGGACTGCCGGCCTTTGTAATCTCCTGCCCGGAGGATATCTGTAAAAGGCTGTCATCCCTGTTCAGAGTCCCTATGGCATAGAACTTTCCCCTGAGATCCAGTCCTTCGGGAGCATCCAGTACGGGAGCATCCTTGACTGAACCTGCCACCTTTTCTTCCAGGATCAGCATACTTCCGTCTGAATCGAGTACCTGCCACATGTCATCTGCATCAGAAACCCCTTCTGCCATGGCTTTCACCACCTGATCCGGCCCTGCACCCGCACAGATGCTCACCGGCTGGTCCGGACAGTCTCCACAGGGATTTGATGCCTCGTCAGCATAGACGTTCATCGTCAGTCCTGCATATTCGATCACTCCGCTTTCCCCGGGGGACCCCTCTGCAGTTATCACATAAAGGGCTTTATCATTCTTTCCACCGCAGGCTGTCAGCAGAGCTGCGATCAAAACCATCAGCAGCGCCGCTGTCTGCCGGAGGCACCTGCTGTTGCTGCGTTTTATATTTATTTCCGGATCATTATTCATTAATATCACCTTTCATTTCCGGATCTTCTTAATAACTGTGATGTCTTTCCGCTCTTCCTCCGGGGTCAGCGTCTGCGGATCTTACAGAAAGCTTCGTCTGCCCTGATACATCAGATAGAGGAAGAACGGGGCTCCGATGATCGCCGTGAGGACTCCCAGAGGGATCTCCTGGGCAAAGATGCACCGGGCAGCGTCGTCCACCACCATCAGGAAGATGCTCCCCAGCAGCGCGGAGACGCTCAGCATTTTTGAGTAATCCGGGCCCGCCAGCATCCTGGCGATGTGGGGGATTATGAGCCCCACCCAGCCGATCATCCCGCCCACGGCAACTGCGGAGGAGGAGACCAGTGTTGCGGCCAGTATTACCAGCGATCGCACGAGAGTCGTATCCACACCCATAGATCTGGCTTCTTCGTCGTTGAAGGTCAGCAGGTTCAGCTTCCATCGCAGTGCCATCAGCACAGAGATTCCTGCGAGAAACGGAACTGCCATGACCCACACATCCCCTTTCGTCACGTAGGTGAGTCCGCCCATCAGCCAGAATGTGATGGTGGGCAGTGTATCGTAGGGGTCGCCCACGAATTTGACAATGGAAATGAATGCGGAAAAGACCGCGGAGACCACCATGCCGGTGAGTACCAGTGTCGTTGTGGCTGAGCCGCTTCTCCCGTTCAGAAAGCTGCAGGAAAAGTAGGCGATCGCCACTGCTGCCAGACCGGATACGAAGGCAAATATCTGGGTAACAAATGTACCCAGGCCCAGCAATATGGCCAGGGCGGCGCCAAAGCTCGCGCCGGTGGCCGCTCCCAGAATGTCCGGAGAGACCATGGGATTTCTGAAGATTCCCTGATATGCCGCCCCTGCAGCGGATAATCCGGCTCCGATAACAGCCGCTGCTGCGATTCTGGCGATCCTGACCTCGTAGAGCACAAGAGCCGCAGATGATGTGTCGTCGGAAAAGTTGCCGGTGAGTATGTCCAGCAGTTCACCGGGAGTGATCCGGAATCTTCCGATCATGACAGATCCGGTAAACACTGCCGCAAGCACTACAAGCAATATGATGTTCAGCAGAAGATTTCTCCCGCCTGATTTTTTGTATTTCGACTTACCCTTCATAGATCTGTAATTCAATCTCCGAATCTGCGGTATCCGCCTTCTTTGAGACGGTCACAGTTCCTTCGGACGCCTCTGCAGTATAGCCGGATGAATAATAACGGTTCAGAGTTTCGGCCATATCCTCCGCCACAGTCTTTTTCGTAGCCCACAGGAATTCATGCTCATGAACCGCCACTGCATCCTCCAGGACATCTGTCGTATCTGTTCCCTCCGGTACAACCGGCTTTCCGTTGTCAGTCAGCCGGAGCCAGATTATGCAGCGGTGGTCCGGAAGTGAGTCCACACTGCAGGTGACTTTTCCCGGTTCAGAACTCAACTTGCTGAGAGTTACGCCGGAAGGGATCATTTTATCTACGCTGATCTCTCCCACACATGTTTTCCCGTCAGCCGTCCTTATGGCTTCGACATTCTCTTCGCCCGGAACGTTTGTGATCTGAAGCGCACCTGTAACCACCCGGTCAACATGCATGCGCAGTTCCAGATCTGCCGTTCCATTCAGTTCCGCTGCAATGTCCTCCGGATCGACTCTGGTTCCGCCGATCACCACCCTGAGCTGATCCTCAAGTCCTTCATCCAGCCGGATTTCCCGATCAAAGGCCATATCGGCAACGATGAACTGTTCATCCTCGCCGCCACAGGTTTCTCCATGTACGCTGCAGCTTTCCAGCCTGGGGGAATCAGCGCCGCTTTCAGCCCCGGGGCTGCATGCCGTCATGGATGCAGCTGCAAACAGTATCAGGAGGACAATATCCGCCAGCCGGCGAAATTTATTTATAATATGTAGATTTTTGTTTAACATCATCTTATTTAAGTTTGTTTTTGTCATATTAATTTAATTTTATTTGTTTTTAACTTGTTTTCTACAATTACGTATTATAAACTTGGTAGTAGCTACAAGGTCAAGTAATATAATGAAATATATTTGAAATAATTATTGTTATTTAGCAGTAATATTTTCACTATGATGTGTAGAGACGATTCTTGAATATCAACGGGGAATTTGTCAATTGAGGGCTTTTAACATACAGGAGAGACAGTACTATGAAAAAAATGTCAACAGATACATGCGGCCAGTCCCTGTACTTTATGACAGCGGGAGAACTGGCACGGATGGCAAACATCAGCCGGGATACTCTGACATATTACATCCGGTACGGATTGATCAAACCGGACCATATCGGCGATAACGGCTATAAATACTTTCTTCCGGAACAGATCATGACTGTAAATTTCATACGTTATTACCGTACGCTGGACTTTTCCCTTGAATCCATAGGTGAAATGCTGAATGAGTTCCGCCACCAGCAGGACAAGGTCAGTCAGACATCGATCCTGAATCATCAGTCGGATTATCTGAAGGGAAAGATTGCCGAGTTGCAGCGTTCTCTCCGGTTCATCAACTGGAAGAAGCACTTCCTTGACTATCTGGACAGCAACCCTCATGACGAGGTCTTCTTTGACGATCTGTCGGAGGCATCTCTCTACATTTCACCGGTGCATTTCTGCCAGTCTGTAAACATTCCGGCGAATGCACAGCTGATCTCCGGTTTCTTTACTGACTGCAGAGGGAATTTCACAGTTCCGGTGCACCCTCTGTGCTGCGTGATCAACCGGCATGCTTTCGAGCTGAACGGCCTGAAGTTCGACGATGAGCACCGCGTCACTCCCATGATCCTGACGGAATCCTCCACCGGAAACCTCATCTGTTCCCGTCCCGCTGGACGTTACGCCTGCCTGATCCACTCCGGCGGCAATGTAACCGTTCACGATTCGGTCATGAAAATATTGAAGTACCTGGCTGACCGGGAGATATCGGTGACGAGGAACGGATTCGTCATGAATTCCTGCGATTTTTTGAATGTGACTGACTCCCAGTCTGCGGACTACATAATCCAGGTGGAACTGGAGCAGAGCACAGTATGCTGACCATCCCGGGTTCAACTCACGAAAAATTTGCTCACCGGCATAATTCCAAAGATTTCTTTAGAAAACGAAAAAAATAAAAAAAGATATTGACTGTGACCGCTCGTTCGCATATTATGTTTGTGAACGAGCGGTCGCATTTATTTAAAAAGGGGATTATTAATGGCAAATGACACGAGAGAAAGAATATTGGATGCGGCACTTGAGATGTTTTCGGAAAAGGGTTTTGAGGGGACGAACATCCGGGAGCTGACAGCGTCGCTGGGACTGGCCAAATCCTCCATGTACAGGCATTTCAAGAGCAAAGAGGAGATTCTGGACAGTCTGCTGGACGAAATGATCATCTACTATGACAAAAATTTCGGTTCGCCGGAGAATCTTCCTGACATTCCTTCTTCAACAGAAGAATTTTTCGAGATGACCATGCGAATGGTGAATTTTACGGTTCACGATGAGAGGATAATAATGGTGCGGAAACTGCTCACCATCGAGCAGTTCAGAAACGAACGCATCAGGAAGCTGGCCACGAAGCACTTTCTCACCGGGTTTGAGGAAATGTTTACCGGGATTTTCAGAGGTATGATCGACAGGGGTGTATTCCGGAAGGACGATCCGGGCATGCTTGCATTCGCATTCTCTTCTCCGATCTCGGTGCTCATACATCTCTGCAACAGAGAGCCTGAAAAAACAGATGCGGCCGTCAGAAAGATCGAGGAGTTTGTCCGTCACTTTATAAGGGTATATGGAGGTTGAGTCATGTTATTTTCAAACAGTACATTGTCAAAATTATTTGATTGTTCCGCTGTTTTCTTTTTCGCGGCATCCGTGTTCTCTATTACTGCTGAGAGATTCCTGCTTGGCGGAGTATTCCTGCTTGCGGGTGCGGCTCTGGCTTTTGGCGGAAAGAATATGAAATATCTGGATGATAATAATGAAGATAAATAACAGAATGAGCAGACAGTATCTGCTCCGGAAAAGAAAGAGAGATATCGATTATGGAAATGAATTTTTTCAACAGTTTGATTTCCCTGGGTATTTTCTTTCAACAAGTCGCCGGCTGCGATGATATTACTGACGACGAACTGATAGAAGACCCGCCGGGTATATAAAAACGGGTTTATCGTGCAATAACGTGTGAATGAAAACGGACTGCCGCATCTCAACTGATGATGCAACAGTCCGTTTTTCAGTTATTTCTTTTCTTCTTCTGCGCTGGCTGAACCTTCGGCCTTTGGCTCTGCCAGTGATCCGTTCTCGAGAAGGTTGATCCTGTAGATACTGTACTTCTTCTCCTTGTCGTCGTACTGAAGTTCCATGCTGAAAGTCTGCTGGTTCTGACCCTGAGCTACGCCCTGATAGATCGTGCCGTAGAGATGTTCAGGGTTGAGGCAGCGGCTGACTTCCAGATTCCGCTCGAACTCGATATACGCGTACTTGTTATCTGAAGAGAGCAGCGTCTTCCTGATGTTGAAATCCGTCTGTGAGCTGAAGAGCATCGCATCCTGGATTCGCTCATGCTGCATGTTGTAGAGATTTGAAGAGAGAAGTTTGCTGGTGTACTCAGGAGCGAGGTAACTGTATCCCTCATTTCCGAGCGTGCCGTAAGGATTAACGTTTCCTGTGTAGTACGCCCAGTTCTTGACGCAGGAGTCTGCAAGGAGGAACTGCTTTGCCTGCTCAAGCAGAGCAGCAAGGGCCGAATCTTCTTCACTTTCTTCCTCTTCCTCTTTTTCCTCAGATTCTTCTTCGTCCGATTCTTCCTTTTCGGAATCCTCGTCCTCAGCCTTTTCTTCAGCCTCAGCACTCTCATCCTCGGCAGAGCCTGTGGACAGTCCCAGCTTCTGTGCGTTGGATTTCTTCTGTTCTTCGAGGAGTTCCGACTCTGCAGCTTCAAGTGTTTCGTCGTCGAACTCTACGATCACAAACTTGCCGTCTGCGTTCTGAAGACCGTAACGGTGGTAGAAATTGAGTTTATACCAGTCGGCGTTGTTGCCGCCCTCGGACATCGCAATGCCGTCGGTAAGGATCAGGGTCGGGGCGATGTAGTCTTCGTCTTCTTCCGGTGGAATCGTGCCGTTCAGACCGCTTCCGCCGTCTGCACCGCCGCCTCCGCCAAGGAGTCCTCCCAGAACGCCGCCAAGCAAGCCGAACTTCATCGCTGCAAATGCACCGCCGCCTGCCAGCGCCAATACTGCTACGATGATGATTATCAGCTTTTTCTTGCCGCCGCCACCTTCATCTTCTTCGTCATCTCCGCCCTTCTTTTTCTTCTTAGGGGCTTTCTTCTTTTTAGGCTTCTTGGCCTTCTTTTTATCCTTTTTAGGCTTCTTTTCCTTCTTCGCCTTTTTGCCCTTCTTACCCTTCTTGCCGCCTTCTTCGCCTTCTGCACCCTCCGGTGCATCTTTGCCGCCCTTGATCTTCTTCAGGATCTTCAGAGGCAGCAATGGAACGAACAGAACAATGCCCAGGATCTTCTTGGCAAGGCTCTTCTTTTCTGGTTCTGCTGCAGCTCCTTCAACAGCGCCCTCCTGAACGCCTTCGGCTCCCGGTACAGGGGCATTTGGATCAACCACGTCATCAAGGCCTTCCATTCCGGCAGCCTTTGCTGCAAACATGCCGCTCTGGATAGCTTCTTCAACTGAGCCGCCTTCGACTTTGTTGAGTGCTTCCTTGATAGCGGCCTTCATGGCTTTCTTCTTGCGGCGTTTCTCCGCAATAGATGCAAACAGTGCACCAAGGCCCTTCTTTTTCTTCTTTTTATCCTTGTCCTTAGCCGGTGCTGCAGCTGCAGGAGCTGGGGCAGGGGCAGGCGCAGGCGCCGGTGCTGGTTCTGCAAGAGCTTCGCCTTCCGCAGATGCTTCGCCCTCAGGAGCAGCTTCCTCAGTCGCATTCTCGGCTGCTACGATCGCCGCAATTTCCTCCGGTGACAGCATCTTGTTGCTCGCCGGCTCTTCTGCCGCTGGTTCAGGTTCTGGTGACGGTTCTGGAGCTGGCTCTTCCGCCGCATTTTCTGCTGCTACGATCGCTGCTATCTCTTCCGGTGACAGCATCTTGTTGCTCGCCGGCGCTTCCTCTGCCGCCGGTTCAGGTTCTGGTGCCGGTTCTGGAGCTGGCTCTTCCGCCCCGTTCTCTGCTGCTACGATTGCCGCTATCTCTTCCGGTGACAGCATCTTGTTGCTCGCCGGCTCTTCTGCCGCTGGTTCAGGTTCTGGCTCTTCAGCCGCATTCTCTGCCGCTACGATCGCCGCTATCTCTTCCGGTGACAGCATCTTGTTGCTCGCCGGCGCTTCCTCTGCCGCCGGTTCAGGCTCTGGTGACGGTTCTGGAGCCGGCTCGTTATTCTGTGCCATCAGCTGTGCGATCGCCTCAGGTGTCAGATTTCCGCTGGCATCTGTTGCCAGTGGTTCTGTCGGGGCAGGCTCTGGCTCCGGTTCAGGCGCTGGTTCAGGCTCGTTATTCTGCGCCATCAGCTGTGCGATCGCCTCAGGGGTCAGATTTCCGCTGGCATCTGTTGCCAGTGGTTCTGACGGTGCCGGCTCCGGTTCCGGCTCTGGTTCTGGTTCAGGCTCGTTATTCTGTGCCATCAGCTGTGCGATTGCCTCCGGTGTCAGATTTCCGCTGGCATCTGTCGCCAGTGGTTCTGACGGTGCCGGCTCTGGTTCGGGTTCTGGCTCGTTATTCTGTGCCATCAGCTGTGCGATTGCCTCCGGTGTCAGATTTCCGCTGGCATCTGTTGCCAGTGGCTCTGCCGGGGCAGGCTCCGGTTCAGGCTCTGGTTCTGGTTCAGGCTCGTTATTCTGTGCCATCAGCTGTGCGATCGCCTCCGGTGTCAGGTTTCCGCTGGCATCTGTCGCCAGTGGTTCTGACGGTTCCGGCTCCGGTTCTGGTTCCGGTTCCGGTTCAGGCTCTGGCTCGTTATTCTGCGCCATCAGCTGTGCGATCGCCTCCGGTGTCAGATTTCCGCTGGCATCTGTCGCCAGTGGTTCTGACGGTGCCGGCTCCGGTTCCGGTTCTGGCACTGGTTCAGGCTCAACTATCTCTTCCATCACTGGTTCTTCCACCGGAAGTTCAGGCTCAAGTTCCGACTCGACTTCTGAAAACGCCTCTTCTTCCACCGGCAGTTCCGGTTCATCTTCTGCCTTGATTTCCGGCATATAATCTGGCTCAGCATCCATTACTTTCTCAGCAATTTCAGGCTGTTCCACCATTTCGTCTATTAACGATTCATCTTCTGCCAGCATCTCCTGATCTATATCTGTAGCAGGAGCTTCTTCCGGCATTACTTCCGGTTCAATCTCCAGTTCTGGCATTTCCTCTGCAACCGCTTCCGGCTCGGTTTCAGGAACCGGCTCTTCCTCTATTACAGGTTCCGCTTCCGGCTCTGGGTCCGCCATCGGTTCTTCCATTACAGGCGCTGGTTCAGCCAGGACTTCTTCGATCGGTTCTGCTTCTTCCATCAATTCAGGTAACGGCTCCGGTTCTGCCTCAATCTCTGGCATCACTTCAACAGCCTCTTCCATCTGAGGCTCTTCTACCGGCAGCTCAGGCTCCGGTTCAACCATCTCTTCCATCACCGGTTCTTCCACTGGCATTTCCTCTGCAACAGTTTCCACCGGCAGTTCAGACTCAAGTTCTGGTTCTGCTTCAGCCTCGATTTCAGGTATATATTCTGGCTCAGCATCCATTACTTTCTCAGCAATTTCAGTCTGTTCCACCATTTCGTCTATTAACGATTCATCTTCTGCCGTCACTTCTGGTTCAATCATCTCTTCCGGCATCGGTTCAGGTTCAAACTCAAGTTCTGGCATCTCCTCTACAACCGCTTCCGGCTCGATCTCCGGAACCGGTTCCTCTTCCATTTCAGCTTCAGCTTCAGCCTGGACTTCTTCGATTGGCTCTGTTTCTATGTCTGCAATCGGCTCCTCTACCGGTAGTTCAGGCTCAGCTTCCGGCTCAATCTCCGGAATCTGTTCTTCTTCCATCACCTCAGGTACCGGCTCCGGCTCTGCCTCGATCTCTGGCATCACCTCAGCGACAGTTTCCGGCATCGGCTCCAGTGTTTCCTCAACAGCATCCTCCGTAGGCGTCTGTCCCGCATCCCCCGCAGGTTCTGCAGTCGTCGGTCCTTCTTCGGCCGCTGGTTCCTCTGGCGCAAGTCCCGCCTCAGCAACCGTTTCCACCGCAGGTGCCGCAGGTTCCACAAATCCCGCATCAACCACAGGTTCTGCAGGCGTCGGTCCCGCATCAACCGCAGGTTCCGCAGGCGTCGGTCCCGCATCAACCGCAGCCTCCTCCGGAGATGCAGGCGCCTCTTCCTTAGAGACCCTGGCCCTTCCGCTCCGTCTCGCCACCTTCGCCAGGTCGCTCACCACCTTCGCGGCCGTAGCCCTTTCCGCCGCCTGCGCCGCACTCCGCGCAGCAGAAACAGCCCCTGCGCTCTCCGCAGGAGCTCCCGTATTCATATTTATGTCACCCTCGGCCCCAACGTCCCCGAGAGATTCATCTCCATTATCCGCAAACCCAAACGCCTCGCGCATCACCTCATACGGCATCTGCACCGTGCTCTCAAAATCCACTTCCGAAAGCTCGTCTTCAATGGCATTTATCGCACCTGATCCGGTCACGAATTCATCCTTTGAGTTGCTTCTTCTACCAAAATCCGCCATATCGATTACCCATCCGATTCTCAGTTATACCTGACTTTTATATCGGACAAAACCCATTGAAAATTAAGGGTTCTTTTTAAATTAGATACGTTTCGTTCCACGCCGGCAGACTTTCCCGTAACTCCACAAAATTTTTTAAAATAATTAGCACTCACCTGTTTAGAGTGCTAACAATTGGTTATTAATATATTGTATTCAAACAAGACGAGCTCCACCCGGCCGGACCGGTGATCCCGATTCCATCGGTCACCTCCGGCACCATCCGGCGGAGCCGGAAATTATTCATATAAATAGGAGGAGATATTATGTTCACACTTATGCCAAGAAACAGTTTTTTCGATGATTTTGATGACTTTTTCACTTCTCCGGGTCTGTTCAAGAACGCAGGCGCATCCCGCAGCATCATGAATACCGATGTTCAGGAGAAGGACGGTCTCTACCTCATGTCCATCGACATGCCGGGCTACGATAAATCCCAGATCCGCGCCGAGCTGAAGGACGGATATCTGACCATTTCCGCTTCGAAGGAAGAAAATGTTGACGAATCTGACGATAAGACGGGATACATTCACCGAGAGAGATACCAGGGTTCCTGCAGCAGAAGCTACTACGTCGGATCGGACATCACCGACAAAGATATCAAGGCCGCATTCAAGGACGGCGTTTTACACCTGTCATTTCCAAAGGAAGCTCCGAAGCAGATCGAGGAGAAGAAGCTTATTTCCATCGAATAGCTTGCGGCGCTGCCGGAAATTCAACATATAAACTAACCACTCTATCAACTCACGCGGCGAAAAGAGCCGGAACCCCGTTTTACACGAGGCTCCGGCTCTTTAATCGCATTCGGGGATCTTCACCCCCTCAGCAAAACAATCTAGTTCGTCTCAAGGCCCAGCATTCTCTGACGCTTTTCTTCGCTCTTGCGCTTTCTCCAGCCAATGTACTTTCCGTTCGTGATCCTGTGATCGTCAGGACGGACAGCATCCACCGGAATCATCCATCTGCGGTTTTCGCGTACAACGTTCTCAATCTTTCCGCTGCTGCACATGTTCTGAATCTGTCGCACCGTCAGATTCCACTTAGCTGCAACCTGAGCGGCTGTAAGATACTTTTCCATGTTGAATCTCCTTTTTATCCATCGTATTTTTTGCCCAAAAGGTAATCACCCGGATTCCATTGCCCTTTGGAATCACCTTGCCCGGCGTTACCCTCTAGTTACTTTACAACAAGTTTCGTCAATTGTAAACTACTAAATAATATTTTAACAAAAAACCCTCAACCACAGTCCGATCCGCCCTCCGTTCACAGTAATAAAAAAACTATTTTCATTGAACTCCGTTTGAGAATGTGGTTTAATAGAAATATGTGGAAATAAAAAGGGAGATACATATGAATACACCAATTACTTTAGGTGATGCGATTCTCATTGTCATAGGGATTCTTGCGATCATTCTTCTGGTATATATCATCCGCAGTGTCCGTGCCCTCATCCCGGTCATCAAGAATCTGAACAAGATTCTGGAAGAGACCGAGCAGATAACGGGCATGGTTTCCAACGCAGCTGTCAGCGTGGAAGATACCATTGCAGCTGTAGCCTCCTCCTCCGAGGACATGGCAGCCATCATCCGGGACAACCAGAAGTCCTTTGCAGCTATTATCAATCTCATCAATGCAGTCGTCGCTATCAAAAAATTATTTTCAGCTTAATCTTGTTAACTGTGGAATGTAGTGTTAAGATTTAACTATACTTCCAATATTTATAAGATAACAGACAACCGGAAAAAATAAGAATTGCGAGGAGTCAAGAAATGAAAGCTACAGGAATCGTCAGAAAAGTTGACCAGTTAGGCCGTATCGTTCTTCCGATCGAGCTGAGAAGAACCCTGAACATCAACTTCCAGGATCCAATCGAGATCTTCGTTGACAACGAATACATCATGCTTAAGAAGTATGAGCCGACTTGTATTTTCTGCGGCAACGGCAAGGATATCCGCCAGATTCACGGCAAGAACATCTGCGCATCCTGCCTCAAGGATCTCAAGGACGCCGAATAGGATCCAACGCTTCCGGCCCGGACGTCCCCGGCCGGTTCAGGCACAGAAAAAAGAAGATCCCGCCTGCAGCACACTGCTGTAAGCGGGATTTTTATGTTCGTTCATATTAATGGAGCCAGGCTCTGCCTTACCGCAGCGCCGTCGCCATTACTCCTCGTCAAACTTGATGAGAGTGCTGGTTCCGATCGTATCTGCGCCGGCTCTGATCATTTCCTTTACGGTTTCGATATCTCTGATACCGCCTGCAGCCTTGATCTTCATTCTCTTGCCCACGGTCTTCTTGATCAGCTTGACCATCTCAACCGTAGTAGGTCCGTTGAAGCCTGTAGCAGTCTTCACCCATTCAGCCTTCTCTTCCATGAGAATTCCGCAGACTCTAACGATTTCTTCCTCTGTGAGGAGCGGAGCTTCGATGATGAACTTTACCGGAGCCAGTCCTGCCAGGTTCATCTTGATCTGCTTTATCTCTCTTCTCACATCGTTGTCCTTGCGAGCCTTGATGAGACCGATATTCAGAACAACATCCACCTCGTTAGCCTGCTCGTGCTCACATGCGAAGATCGCTTCGTAGATCTTTGACTGATAAGTCGCGCCGCCATTAGGAAATCCCGCAGTTGTAACGATCTTTGGAGCCTTCTCAGGATCCTCTTCGCGGAATTCATCATAGCAGACATTTACTAATGAAGAGTTTACACATACAGCCCTGTAATCGTTGATCAGCGCCTGCTTGCAGAGGCTTCTCGCATCAGCCTGAGTAGCTGTTGGCTGTACATTTGTATACTCGATTCTTTTACTTAAATCACTCATTTTTCTTTCACCATCCTGTTAAAAAATTATTTATCCTCGACCAGATATGTGATATCCGGAAGATTTCTGAATTTTTCATCGTAATCGAGACCATAGCCTATGATAAAGCGATCCTCGATATCGAATCCGTAATAATCAGGCTGAAGATCAACCTCCCTGCGGGACCTCTTATTGAACATAGTCGCGATCTTGATGGACTTCGCCTTTCTGTCCTTTAAGAAGTGGTTCTTCAGGTAGTAAAGGGTATTTCCGGTATCAATGATATCCTCCACCAGGAGAATATTTCTGCCGGCAGGAGTTTCATCCATATCCTTCTTGATCTTAACTACTCCGGAAGATTCTGTTCCGCTGCCGTAGCTGGAAGCCATCATAAAGTCGATGCGGACATCGCCGTCCACAGCTCTTGCCAGATCGGACAGAAATACG
>JAIKWW010000012.1 GCA_024684465.1 Clostridia bacterium
CAGCAGATGGCCTTTGATATCGGAAATGAAGAAAATATAAATAAGGAAGATGAGTTCTCAGAGATTACAGAGAAAAATCCGGAGCGGATCTCTTAAATCTGTGTTCCTTGAGATCCAGAAGATAGGCGATGCAGTTCCCTCGGAGAGGCATCGCCATTTTTATATAATCGTCGATACTGTTTCCGTCGATGAGCCCCAGCTCACCTGCCGACGTGACACGTTCCACCTGATCTTCCTTTATGAGCTTCGGAAGGAACATGCGAATTGCATTTCTGTACCTGGAAAAGAGATAGTCGTTCATCTGTTCCGGGTTTTTCAGTCTGAACTCAGCGATGTTGAAGATGTCATCAAATTCCTGGACTACTGAGTATCCTTTGTCATATTCTCCCATATTGTACTCGTCAAAATAGGTGAGGCAGGCATTCATAAAACCGTAGCGTCTGCTCTCGTTTTGCGAGGGCACGACGAAACGGCGGGGAGAACAATCCTCTCTGTTTTTGTCATAGACATTCATCTCTGTGAGAGAATAACATTTTTCAAATGATTTCACTGAGATCGGCCTCATATCGCTGGGTACGGTGATGCTGCGAAGTTTTCTGCAACCCGCAAAGGCATAGTCTGCAATGGATTCCAGATTTCTTGACATTACAACGGCTTCCAGTTCCGGGCATGCTCTGAATGCAGAATGATCCACAGTACGAATCGTGTCGGGAAAAATTATACGGTGAACCTGCCGACAGCTTCTGAAAGCTCCGAAACCGATCCTGCTGACTTCAACACCGTTGTACGTCGAAGGCAGGTAGATCTCCGTGGCCTCACTGTCAAAAAATGCTGTGATCTCAGCTTTTTCTCCGTCTGAACCTATGCTGTATCCGCTCAGGTCATCACTGTTTTTTACGATACTCATGTGTAGATATCACCTTTCGAATATTCTGTGCTAATGGGCATGTCTTTCAAACGGAACCGGTATCAGCTTGGAGTTCATGAATTTCTGTCCGCTGTAGAGGCTGTAATATCCGCTGAGCATGTAGCTTACCGCTGCAGTGAGACCGAAAAAGATGAAGTTGTTGCTTCCGAATAATTCGACACTCAGCAGGATGCTGGTGAGCGGACAGTTTACAGCTCCGCAGAAAAGTCCGATTAGTCCCACCTCTGCTGCAAATACCGGGTCGATTCCCAGAATCGGTCCGATTACACATCCGAATGTTGCGCCTATAAACATGGTCGGTATAATCTCGCCTCCCTTAAATCCGGCGCCGATGGTCACCATAGTCAGCAGGAGCTTGATCAGAAATGCGTTCCAGGCTGCATTTCCGGAAAGTGCCTGTTCTATCATGGATGTACCGGCACAGTTGTAGTCGAAACTACCTATGAGAAGGGTGATAAGAATGAGGAGAAAAGCTCCGAAGAGTATTCTCATGTACGGATTTTCAAATTCCTTTTGGAAGAAGCGCATGGATGTGTGAATGAGACTGCAGTACAGGATGCTCAAAAAAGCCAGGAATGCCGCAAGTATCAGAACTTTTATGAACATGTCGGGACTGTGGGCAACCTTTCCTGCAACGCTGAATTCCATGCCGCGGGCGCCGAGACTGTTGGAAATGAGGGTCGCGATGACAGATGCGATCATGGAAGGCACCAGACCCGCGTAATACACTGTGCCCACGCCGGCAACTTCCATGGAAAAAATAGCAGATGCCACAGGGGTACCGAAAAGAGCGCAGAAAGTGGCGCTCATGCCGCACATGATCATCATCTGTTTCTCGTATTTGCTCATGCCGGCCTTGCGCCCCAGAAAAGAAGCGATGCTTCCTCCAATCTGAAGGGCTGCACCTTCCCTTCCTGCTGAACCTCCCGTAATCTGTGTGAGGCATGTTGCTGTGAAGATCAGCGGAGCTACCTTTATTGCTGATTCATCTTCACCTCTGGCGGATCTGAGTATGGAGTTTGTTCCTTCATCGTGATATACCTTAAGCCCGCGGTATATGGCAACTGTAAGCAGCCCGGAGAAGGGAAGGAAAGCTATCATCCACTGATGAGATTGAAAGAATTCTTCGGACCAGCCTGCTGACACATGGAATGCGGCTCCCGCCAGTCCGCTTATAGTTCCGAGAATGATCGAGATAAGCAGCCATTTCATGAAGAAGCTGAGATGGGAAGCTTCGTGTCTTATCTTAATTCCGAAAATCAGTGAGAAACGTTCAAGTAACGTTTCTTCGCCAAAATTTTTACCAGTATTTTTGCTCATAAATCTCTCTTTTTTATTGTCATCTCAACAATATCATGTTGAATTATGGTAATATAGTGCTAAAGTGTTTGCGCTCTTTTCAGGGGCACAGACATATAATAACATTATAAACCATAATTCAAAGATGTTTTACCCGATAGGATTGTATACAAGATACTTTGCGGTCGCAAATGACTGGATTGTAGAACGAAAAAACAATCCGTTTATTGAATTGGACACATCCTTGGGATAAAATGGTTGTATCGTTATTAGCACAATAATAGAGAATAAAAGGAGACTCGCAATGAAAAAGAAAATTCTTGCATTGGGACTCGTGGCAGCTATGGCAGCTTTCACCATGGCTGGTTGCGGCAGTTCCACGCCAACGGCGGCACCTTCAGGTGATTCTTCTGTTGCTAAGGCAACGGAGACTGACACTGATACAGTTGCCATCGCAGCAGTTGTAATCGCTCGCAATGATCTTCCGGAAGACGAAGTTTACGATTTCGTATCCACAATCTTTGAGAATTCTGAAGCGATCACAAGTCAGCACGCAAAGGGCGCAGAGCTGGATCTGGACTTCGCTTCTTCCATCACTGACGTTCCTTATCACCCTGGTGCTGCGAAGTATTTTGAAGAGAAGGGCAAGACTGTTGCTTCTGTAGCTGAAAATGCAGGCAAGGGCGACAAGGTTGACCTGACATTCAGTACAGGCGGCGAAGCAGGTACATATTATGCATTCGGAGGCGTTCTCGCTTCTTATCTGACAGCAAATACAGATCTTACTGTAACAGCAGTTACTTCTGACGGTTCCAAGGCTAACATCGAAGATCTGGTTAACGGCGACGTTCAGCTCGGCTTTGCACAGTCCGATGTTATGAGCTACGCATATCAGGGATCCCGTCTCTTCGAAAAACCTGTTAAGGACTTCTCGGTTGTTGCAGCGCTCTACATGGAACAGGTACAGATCGTTACTACAAACCCTGAGATCAAGACTGTAGCAGACCTGAAGGACAAGAAGGTATCCATCGGCGCAGCAGGTTCCGGAGTATACTTCAACGCTATTGACATCCTCGAAGCATACGGACTGTCCGAAGACAGCATCAGTCCGGTTTACCAGAGCTTCGGCGACAGTGCTGACTCTCTGAAGGACGGCAAGATCGATGCTGCATTCATCGTTGCAGGCGCACCGACTACAGCTATTACAGACCTGGGCACTTCTGCGGACGTATTCCTCGTCAGCCTCGATCAGGAACATATCGACAAGCTGACGGCAGCTTCTCCTTACTATAGTGCAAACACCATTCCGGCAGGCACTTATTAATTGAGAAAGATCTGCGGTGAAGTCGTAAAAGGCTGATCTGACAGTGGTAATACTGTTTTGTAACACGGGACTGCAGTGCGATATGCACTACAGTCCTTGTGTTGTATATATATTAGTTAATTCTATTTGTTGTTTTATTTGAAAGGGGACTGGTATATGGCTGATAATGAAAAATTCAATGATCAGTTATCGGATATTTCCGGTAAAGAAGCCGAGAGTGCGGACAATGCTCAATCAGCTGAAGATATTATGCGAAAGTATGACCGGGAATCTGCTACCAGGATCTGGAAGGGGAAGCCTGCAGTCATCGTAAGATTCGTCATGGCTGCATTCTCACTGTATTGCATATGGCTGACTTTATTCAGCACATCTGACCTGCCTGTGAGACTCACAGGATTCCTTGGCCTGATCACAATAATGGGTTATCTGACCTATCCGGCAAAGAGCCGTCATGTCAGATATAATTACATACCATGGTACGATATCCTGTTTATGATCGCAGGTTCAGCTTCATTCTTCTATTATTGTTTTAATTATATGAAACTCGTCCGGGTGATAAACAGCGCTTCATCCATGACTCCGTTCTTTATAACGGTCGGAATAATAGGTATACTGGCTCTTGCGGAGCTTTGCAGACGATGTGTGGGCATCCCGATCCTGGTTGTGGTGGCCTGCCTTCTGGTGTATACGTTCGCGTCAGGGCAATCGATTCAGCGTGTGATCTACATACTGTTTTACGGAACATCAGGTGTTCTGGCTACTCCTGTTCAGGTATGTGCAAAATTCATCGCAGTGTTCATCATTTTCGGAGCATTTCTTGAACGTACAGGAATATCCAGTTTCTTCATCTCGCTGGCTAACTGCATAGCGGGAAGCACGTCAGGAGGTCCGGCGAAGGTGTCGGTAATCTCATCTGCGCTCTGCGGAATGGTTTCCGGTTCATCTGTAGGTAATACTGTTACTACCGGATCTATCACGATCCCGATGATGAAGAAGACAGGTTATGCTCCTGAATTTGCCGGTGCAGTAGAGGCTGCTTCCTCTACGGGAGGCCAGATCATGCCGCCTATCATGGGCGCTGCTGCTTTCCTCATGGCGGAATACATAGGCGTTCCTTACAGCAAGATAATCACCTGGGCAATCCTCCCGGCGATCCTGTACTTTACCGGAATATTCCTCTCAGTTCATCTGGAGGCAAAGAAACTCGGACTCAAGGGTATTTCCAGGGATCAGCTGCCAAAGATGAAGGTGCTTATTCGCAGTATCTATCTTCTGGCTCCGCTGGTTGTGCTGGTGTGGCTGGTGTCCGCAAATATCAAGTCATTGCAGTTCTCGGCGTCTCTGGCTATTCTCATAGCTATTGCAGTCAGCCTGCCGGGCATATTCATTAACGCGGCCCGGGATACTGAAGCTGCCGGTTCGCCTGTGTCCAGAGCGACAAGAGATACTGCAAATATGATCATTAATTCACTGGAAGCCGGTGGTAAAGGCTGTATAACGGTTGCCGTAGCCTGCTCCATGGCTGGGATGATCGCGGGATGCATCACGGCAACAGGTCTCGCATCCAAGCTTGTAGGGGCAATCGTAGGCGTCAGCAAAGCGATTCCTAATCCGGTGTTCGCGCTGCTGGCAGCTCTGATACTCACAATGCTCTGCTGTATCGTTCTCGGTATGGGTGTTCCTACAACAGCGAATTACTGCATCATGGCATCTACATGTGCGCCGATTCTCATTACTCTGGGAATTCCTACTGCAGCTTCACACTTTTTTGTTTTCTACTTCGGAATCGTTGCGGATATAACACCGCCGGTTGCGCTGGCAGCTTATGCAGGAAGTGCCATAGCCAAGTCGAACCCGATGAAGACCGGTGTAAATGCCACCAAGCTGGCAATTGCAGCTTTCCTGGTGCCTTACGTATTTGCATTTAATCCATCGCTGCTGATGCTGGATCAGGGAGTTGCTTCAACAACTCTTATGGTTGTGACTTCCCTTGTGGGTATATTTGCGGTGGCTGTATGCATGAACGGATGGTTCTTTATCAGACAGCCGGCGCTGCTGAGACTGGCATTTCTGGTTGGCGGCCTCACGCTCCTCTATCCGGGACTTGCATCCGATGTAATCGGATTCTCCATCGTGGGCGTGCTGATGCTCATTTCTGTAATAGTATCGAGAAGACAGAAGAGCGCTGATGCGGAAAAGTAAATATTAATGATATTTAACATGCGGTAACCGCTGCTACTCCTGAAAACTCAGGTTAAACAGACCTGGATCGGAGATGCGGCGGACTGCATGTTTTTTATTTAAATTAAAACTAACTAAATTCAAAATAATGATAACCGAATCGTTGATAACAACTATTTTTTGTGCTACAATACACTAGATTTTGAAAACAAATTTAACTATTTAAAACCGAGTAGTCACCAATTAAAACTATTTAAATTGTGAAATATTTCAAGGACGGTGAATGATGGATCTGTTTCCTCTCTGGAACTCCATAAGAATAGCGCTGATTTCGGTGATCATTGTTTTTTTCTCCGGAATTCTGTGCGCATATTATGTAGCTAAACTGCCGAGACTTCTCAAGGGCTTTATCGACGTGCTGCTGACATTGCCACTGGTACTTCCTCCGACAGTTGTGGGATATTTTATCCTGGTGGTTTTTGCTCCGGCAAGGCCGTTTGGCGGCTGGATACTGACCACATTTGATACGAAGATAGTCATGACCTGGTACTCTGCGATCATCGCTTCGTCAGTTGTGGCCTTTCCGCTCATGTATAGGACAGTGCGCGGAGCTTTTGAAAGCTTTGACGAGACTCTGCGTTATTCCGGACAGACACTGGGACTGTCCAATACCTTCATATTCTGGAGGATAGAGATGCCCTACTGTAAGCAAGGAATCATAGCAGGCACGGTTTTGACCTTTGCCAGAGCGCTGGGCGAGTACGGTGCTACCAGCATGGTAGCAGGCTATACTCCGGGACGGACTGCAACCATTTCAACTACAGTATATCAACTGTGGAGGACAGACGATGATGCCGGTGCATTTCGCTGGGTGCTGATCAACCTGGCTATTTCTACTGTGGTCCTGCTGGCAGTTAATTTTATCGAAAAAAATGAAAGGGCTTATGGCGGAAAAGTCTTTCCGTCCAGAGGTAACGGGTGATCTATGGCTCTTGATATCGATATAAAAAAGGATCTGGGCGGATTTAAGCTGGATGTCAACATAAAAGCAGAGGATGAAGTGCTGGCGCTGCTCGGCGCATCGGGATGCGGCAAGAGTATGACGCTTCGTGCCATAGCCGGTATAGTCACTCCGGATGAAGGTCATATAATCGTTAACGGAAGAACTCTGTTTGACAGCGGGAAAAAGATCAATCTCACACCTCAGCAGCGCCGTGTCGGGCTTCTTTTTCAGAATTACGCACTGTTTCCAAATATGACGGTGGAACAGAATATAATAACGGGAATGACGAATCTGGAACTCACAAAGGCCCAAAAGAAACAGAGATGTGCTGAGATGATAGAGAAGTTTTATCTCAACGGACTTGATGATCACAAGCCGGCGCAGCTCTCGGGCGGTCAGCAGCAGCGTGTTGCTCTGGCCCGCATCATGGTTTCGGAACCCTCGATACTCATGCTGGATGAGCCTTTTTCGGCCCTTGACAGCTTCCTTAGGTGGGAACTTGAGCAGGAACTCATGTCAGTTCTGGAGGACTTTAAGGGAACAGCGCTAATCGTGTCCCACAACAGAGATGAGGTATACAGGATCAGCGACCACATTGCCGTGATACATGAAGGACATGTGGACAGCTACGGAACAAAGAATGAAATATTTACAAAGCCCACAACATATCAAAGTGCACTGCTGACAGGCATCCGGAACTTTTCCAGAGCGACTTACGTGGACAGCGAGCACGTGCTGGCTCAGGATTGGAATGCTACACTGAAGGTGGATCACTGTCCCAGAGACATAAGGTTTGTGGCGCTCAAAGCACAGCACCTGAAGCTTATGGACAGGGAGGGAGAGAATGCAGTGAAGTTTATGGTGAGCAGATCCATAGACAATCTCACGGAACAGATTCTGCTGATGCATACACCGGGAATGGATTCCAATAATCCGGTGGACGATTTCGGCCAGCTCAATGTTCGTGTAGCTGATTACGAATGGAAACCTTTTGTGGGAGCCGAATCGGTTTATATTAATATACGAAAAGATGATCTTCTGCTGCTTACGAGATAAGAGGCGGCGACCCGGGAGCGGGTGGAATGAATTAAGATTGAAATCTGTATGGATGACAGCCATGCAGATTTTGATAATAATATCATGCATAATAAAAGGAGTAATGAAATGAAAAAGAAGATCTTAACACTTGGTCTCGTACTTGCTATGGCAGTGAGCATGACTGCATGTGGTACAAAGACAGAAACTGCAGCATCTGCTGAGGCATCTGCACCTGCTGAATCAACACTTTCCGGAACGATCAATGTATTTGCTGCGGCATCTATGACTGAGTCCCTGGACAAGGTTATCGCTGAATTCGAAAAGGAAAATCCGAATGTCGATGTGGTGGCAACATATGATTCCTCCGGAACACTGAAGACTCAGATAGCTTCTGGCGCTGACTGCGATGTATTCATCTCGGCTGCACAGAAGCAGATGAATGCAATCGATGAAGAAAAGGGCGGCGATGCCTACGAAGGTACTAATTTCGTAATGCCGGGCACCCGTACGGACATCCTGGAGAACAAGTGCGTACTTATAACATCTCCGGCTTCTGACAAGAAGATCACTGACTGGGATTCTTTCCAGAGCGCTATCACATCTGCCAAGTCCAGCTCAGATCTGATCTTTGCAATGGGTAATGCAGATGTCCCTGTTGGCAAGTACACATCTGCGATCCTTAAGAGCCTGAACCTGAACGAAGAGGATATGGTTAAGGCAGGTATCGTAACTTACGGTTCCAACGTTAAAGAAGTACTGACAACTGTTCAGGAAGGTACAGCTGACTGCGGTATCGTTTATGAAACAGATGCTTTCTCTGCTGGCGTAACACCGGTTGCAACCGCTGACACAGAACTGACAGGCGGTCCTTGCATCTATCCTGCAGCTGTAATGGCGAATACAAAGAATGAAGAAGCAGCCAAGGCATTCCTGGAGTATATTCAGGGCGAAAAGGCTATGAAGGAATTCACAGCAGTCGGATTCAAGGAAGTTGCAGCAAAATAGCAACATCATAAAAAGAGTGATAGAAGAGTAATTTGGAAAAAATAAAAGCATGATAGGAAATGCCGCGATCATATTGCAGTGATCGCGG
>JAIKWW010000100.1 GCA_024684465.1 Clostridia bacterium
TAACGATTAGATAGATTATACAATGAAAATGCATCTGTTAAAAGAAATATAGGAGACGTTATGTTTCGCATAAGAAAAGATGATTACAATACAGTTGAACTGATTCCGGAATACAGATCCACCACGAAGAACAAGAACAGCAGTCTTCAGAGCAGCAACAGGGGACCCGGCAGCTTTCTGCCGGTACTGATCGCGGTACTGGTTGTCGTACTGCTGGCGGCAGGGGGCTTCGGCGGATATTATTTATATACCAATTATTTCAATCCTTCCAGCCAGTATGTGCAGATGTTCAATTCCCAGAATAAGGACGCCTGCATAACTCTCATGAAGGAGAACGGTGACAATGAGAAGTTCATAGCAGGCATCAAGGAGACTGTTGTGGACACGATCTACCAGGTTCAGAGGGACTACAAAGCAGGAAAGATCGATGCGGAGGAGGCTCTGAAGGCACTGGCGGAATACGATGAGATAACCGCCGACCACTTCACCGACATCACAAAGTCCATCTCTTCCTTCATTAATAATAATGAAAAGCTGAAGACCGATCTGGATGCGATCAAGAGCCTGTGCAGCAAAAATGATATCACCGGCGCTTATGACAGCATAAAGAAGCTGAAGGAAGACGCTGCTGTGTACGGCATAGACGTCACTGAGGATATCACAGCTGTAATAAAGGACAATCTGGACGCATTCAAGTATGTATACTTCCGCCAGGCTGCGACATCGATCAATAACAGATCCTACGAGGGCATCCGTAGCACGCTTAAGGATATCAACAGCTATGTAAATGACAGCGACATCGAAGAGATGCTGAAGACCATAGACAGCGCCGAGAAGGGTGACCTCACCAAATCCAAGGCAAGAGCCTATGCCCTGGAGCAGGCAGACAAGTTCGTCAGACAGACACCCGGTGACATTAATGACAAGAGCAGCAGCAAGAAGAGCAAGGTGACTTCGGAAGACAGCTCCGGCAACTCCGGTGATCAGGAAACAGCGGATTCGTCCGGTTCATCCGGAACGTCAGGCAGTTCCGCTAAATCAGGTACCACAGATTCCACCAGCACTTCCGGCGCATCCGGGACATCGGGCAGTTCAAATACCCCGGCTGCTGCGGGAGCAGATGCATAAAAAATTAACGGAAACCGCACTCTGTGCAGTTTCCGTTTTTTATTACCCGATCTTTATTTAAGATGTTTCCCGGATGTGTCAGCCACGATCACAGCGATTTCCTTTTCCTTGGGGAAATAATAATGACCGTCCCGTTCCTCCAGCTTGCTTTCGGCAAACAGCGCAGCCTTTTCCCTGTCAAGCCTGTAGTAGTGCATGATGTAGCGCAGCGCGTCCTCCATATCCACGAAGGGCTGGCCGAATTCCAGGTTCAGTTCCTTACAGGTGAACGGCACTCCGATGGAATCCAGGATTTCCTCAACATCTCCCGCGGTCTCATAGCTGCGGGGGTTTTCAAGGGGTTTTCCGTTGCAGGTCTTCTGCACCCCCTTCGTAGGTTTTCTGTGTCCCTTGCGCTTTCTCGGGAGCACCGCAATGATGCTCCGGTCAGCCATTTCCACCAGTCTGTTCCAGTCCCGGAGCATGGCTCCGAAAAAGCTGAACAGCACCACGTCAAAGTGCTTTCCGACGAATATGTCATGCCAGTCACCGTGCTGAAAGCTCATGCCGGCAGGAAGTACCAGGCTGTTCATGTACGCAGCAGCGGCGGTGTCTATATCATTTGCCAGGTAGTCCGATACCAGCGGACTGAGGGTTCTGGCCAGCGTGCCCGTTCCGCATGCAAGTTCGCAGCAGCGGTCGGTATCATTCAGATACGGCTCGATCACCTTTTTAAGTTCCCTGTGGTATCCGGTAAAGTCAGAGGCTCTCTCATACCACCGGATGGACTCATCGGTCCAGAAGGTCAGCGAACCGCTCAGTTCTTTGCAGTCATCCTTTTTATTATGGTCCATTTCATTCTCTTTCATCACGGATCCCGGGAGCAGTCCCTTTGCGGAAGCAGCTTCTCCGGATCCCCGGTTACTGTGTCTTTTCCACATCCCCGTACTTTTTGCTCTCCAGTTTGAGTACATTGCCGTTGCGGTTGAAATTCCACTGGGCGAGTTTATTGTCGACGGTTGTCAGCGTCCAGGTTACGGACAGTTTCTTTACGCTGTCCAGATGGGTTGCCACCTCATTGGCCAGCGTATCGGAGTACAGACCGATAGTGGCCCGAACGACAGGCTCCTGATCTTCCTTGCGCCAGTTGAGGCCCACATTCACATCATAACCTCCGTCCTTGTCAGGATTCACTGTAATGGATCCAACAGTGGCAGGAGTAAATTCCGCATTTACCCGGTCTCTTATAAATTCCTGGATTTCCGTGACGGGGCCGTCTACATTTCCCGCCACAGCGCCACCGGCGGGGGTTGCCGCATTCACGACCTGTCCCTGAGTGGGCTCCGAATCACCGGTCTTTGTTTTTTCTTCCTCGCCGCAGGCTGTCATGGTAAGCGCCAGCACCACGGACATAAGCACCGCCGCAATGACGGTGAACACCCTTTTTTTCAGACTCATACCCGGCTCCTGCGCCCCGGAGGGCTTTTCATTAATACATCAATTAATACATCATCCTTCGGGACTCTCCGCCGGAGGATCCGACGGAGTTCCCACGACCTATATTATATATGAAAGTAATGGTACAGGACAACCGTTTTGGCGGATGGCTCCGCCGGCGCCCGCCGAAAAGTTTCAAGAAATACAATTATAATCACTGATTTTTCTTGATTATGCAGTATTTTGCGGTATAATTTTAAAGATATTTTTTCACGGCGGCGGTTCGGAAACGCTGTTTTTTATTATTTTTTCAACATTGCTGCCGATAATCTTATTACATGCCAATAATGAAATTTGCTATAGATCAGGAGAGGGAAAAATGGATTACATTTTTGCAGAAGGAAACGGCCGCGAGATCAGCGGCAAGGACAAGATCTTCGGCGTGAGCCAGCTGGCCAAGGCTGCCATTGCCAGAGACGGTAAGGAAAACGTCATAAATGCCACCATCGGCGCACTCATCGACGACGAAGGCAAACTCATCGTTCTGTCTTCAGTGGTCGACGTGCTCAGGAGCCTGACTCCGGAAGAATTTGCCGAGTACGCTCCTATAGCAGGCATTCCGGAATACCTGGAGATCCTGCCTCAGGCGGCTTTTGAGAACTATCGTCCGGAGGGCTACATCGAAGCTTGCGCAACTCCGGGTGGCACAGGTTCCATCAGAAATGTCATCTCAAATTTCTCCAAGCCGGGTGACAAAGTGCTCACTTCCAACTGGCACTGGAGTCCGTACAAGATCATCGCTTCCGAGATCGGACGTGACGTGGCCACTTACGATATGTTCAACGGCAGCAGAGGCTTCAACCTTGAAGGCTTCGAGGCCGCGATAGCAGGACTTCTCGAAAAGCAGGACAGCCTCGTTGTGATCTTCAACGCTCCTGCCCACAATCCGACGGGTTACACTCCTTCCAACGAAGAGTGGGATGCCATCGTCGAGATTCTCAAGAGACAGGCAAAGCCGGGCAAGAAGATCACTTTCTTCCTTGACATCGCATATATCGACTTCTCAGGGGACTCAAAGACTGCCAGATACTTCCTCCCGAAGTTCGGAAATCTTCCGGAGAACATCCTGGTAGTCTGCGGATTCAGCTGTTCCAAGGGCATGACCATGTACGGCATGAGAACCGGCGCGATCATCTGCGTGACTCCGAGCAAAGAGATCGCAGAGGAGTTCAAGAGAGTGACTTCATTCTCCAGCAGAGGATCCTGGTCAAACTGCGTGAGAGCGGGTCAGACTGTTCTGGCAAAGATTTACCACGACGAGGCGCTCTTAAAAAAGGTAATGGACGAGAGAGCTGCCTACGAGAAGCTGCTGGCTGACAGATGCCAGGCCTTCAAGGATGCCGCTGCAGAAGCCGGTCTTGAAACCTGCCCGTTCAGCGGCGGATTCTTCGTTACGATTCCTTGTGAGAACGACGAAGCTGTCAATGAAGAACTCTTCAAGGAGAACATCTTCGGCATCGCCATCGGCGGCGGCGTGAGGATCGCCATCTCCGCCATCAGCGAAGAGGCATGCAGAAAGGTTCCTGCTGCCATCGCAAGAGCTATTAAGAAGATCAACGGCTAAGGCCGGGCAAGCCGGCAGGGGGCTTAAAACCTCCGGGAAACGGCGATCGCCACAGCAGGTCAGCCCATCACATAAAAATAAAAACCCGGCACGGGCAGATGTTTCTTCTGGGATCGGATCCTCAGGAAGTTCATCTCAACCCGGCCGGGTTTTCTTTTATCTGTTTTCCGGATACTGCACCTTGCAGTAAAAAATCTGCTTTCCCATACGGGAGAACTTTTGCTCATACTCTGTCATGAATTTCGCCGACGGGATCCGCTCCTCATCTTCTTCTCCGTGGAGGTTTTCTGAATACTCCAGGATCGGGAGTTCCACCTCTTTAAACTGCTCCACCGAGAAGCGGAACAGGTCCTCGTTGTCAGTCTTGAACTCCAGGAAGCTTCCCGGTTTCAGAACCTTCCGGTAACCCTGCAGATATCCCGCATGAGTCAGTCTGCGCTTTGCGTGGCGTTCCTTCGGCCATGGATCGCTGAAATTAAGGTACAGCCCCGAGAGCTCATCCGGCAGGAACACGTCTGACAGGGCGCGTATGTACATATTCACAAGGATCAGATTCGGGAGCACGGAGAAAACCGTGTCGAACTGGGCAGTGGTTCCCAGCTCGATGCTGTTGCGGCTGCGGGACTCGTAGGTCCCCGCCTGTTCCTGGACGGCCTCAGTCCGGCCCAGCCCTGTATCCTGCACCCTGACACCGGTCTTCAGTTCCGGATCCCCCAGGATCCTTCCCGCCTTTTCCAGTGCTCTCAGCATTACACTCCTGTTGCCTTCCACTGCGATAAAATTTCTGTCCGGGTTCGCCTTTGCATGGCTGAATATGAACTGTCCCTTACCGCAGCCCAGTTCCATATACAGTGGCTGAGGCTTCGCAAACATCTTCTGCCAGGATCCTCTGACCCCGGTCCGGTCTATGTGAAGCTGGTTTTCGTAGGCATCGAGCCTGTCATCCAGATCCTTCAGTCTTCTCTGTCTCATTTATTATCCTCGCATTTCAAATCTAAATCTTCCATATCATCGGCAGCGGGAGCATGCCCCTGGACTGTACAAAGATCAGCACAGCAAACAGGATCAGCATCATAAGAGCCGCCAGATCCCTCATCCCGTAACGCATGGGATGCAGGCGCGTGCGCCCACGCCCGCCGGAGTAGCATCTCGCTTCCATCGCCATAGCCAGATCCTGGGCGATCCGGAAGGCATTCACAAACAGCGGCACCAGCACCGGGATCATATTCCTGGCCCGTCGCAGCAGATTGCCGCTCTCAAAGTCCGCTCCCCTGGCCAGCTGAGCCTTCATGATCTTGTCGGTCTCACCCACCAGCGTGGGGATGAACCGCAGGGCAATGGACATCATCATGGCGATCTCGTGAGTTCTCACTCCCAGCTTCGACAGCGGCGAGAGTATCCGTTCAAATCCGTCCGTAAGACTCATGGGCTTCGTTGTGTAGGTGAGCACCGAGGCGCCGAACACCAGCAGGAGCAGTCGTACAGTAATGAATACAGCCTGCTTCAGTCCCTCATGCGTAACTGTTACGGGACCCGCCTGCCAAAGCACCGTTCCCGGCAACAGCAACAGGTTCAACAGGAAAGTGAAAGCCAGTATGAACATGATGGGTCTCATTCCCCGCAAAATAAACCTGAACGGCACCCTTGACACCAGGATTACACCCGACAGACAGAGGGCCGCGATTCCGTATCCCACCAGATCCTTCACGAAGAACAGCATCACCAGGTACAGAAATGTTCCAAAGATCTTCAACCGGGGATCCAGCCTGTGGATCACCGAATCATATTGATAATATTGTCCAAGGGTGATGTTTCTGATCATTTTTCACCCTGTCCTTTCAGCCGGAGACGGGCTGCGATCAGCTCCGCCGCCTCTTCGGCATTCAGTGGTATCCGGGGAGCATCCGGCAGGACTCCCTCTTTCCTGAGAAGAACGGTCAGTTCTGCCGCGGCAGGGAGTCCCAGTCCCATTTCCCTCAGCTCTCCGCTACGGGAAAAGACCTGATCGGGAGTCCCTCCCATCACGATGCTGCCCTTTTCCATCACATATACCCTGTGACAGATCGCAGCCACATCATCCATATTGTGGGATACAAGAACGATGCCACAGCCCCATTCGCTGCAGATCCGCACCAACATGTCCAGCATTTCCCGGTGCGCCTCGGGATCCAGTCCCGCAGCCGGCTCATCCAGCACCAGATACGCCGGCCTCATGGCCAGGACTCCGGCTATGGCAGCCTTGCGCTTCTGACCTCCAGACAGCTCAAAGGGCGACCTGTCTCCCAGCAGCTCCAGGTCAAGTCCCGTCATGCGGGCCGCCTCAGCTGAACGCTCCCGGATCTCATCTTCCGCAAGTCCCATGTTCCGCGGCCCGAAAGCTATATCCTCCGCCACGGTCTCCTCGAAGAGCTGGTACTCGGGATACTGGAAGACCAGTCCCACCTTCCTGCGAAGCTCAGCCCTCCGGTCCCGGGATGAAAAATCCTCTCCGTCCACAGTGACAGTTCCCTCCTGAGGTGTAAGCAGACCGTTCAGCTGCTGCACCAGAGTGGTCTTCCCCGAACCGGTATGGCCCACGATCCCGCAGATCTGCCCCGGTTCAACGGTAAGGTTCACATCCTTCAGCGCGGGAGTATCCTCCGCTCCGTTCCTGTTATATCGATATGTCACATTCTTCAGTTCTATCGACATGTCACGTCCTCAGCCGGGCACATTTTCCGGACAATTCCCAGCGATCCATTCTGCCAGGCTCTTTATGTCAAGCACCCGGTCAGGTATATCCGCACCCCGCTGCCGAAGCAGATTCCGTATCTTCACAGCCGCCGGCAGGTCCAGTCCCGCCTCGCTTATGAGATCCGGCACGGCGAATATTTCCGCAGGTGTCCCCCGGGATAAGATTTTTCCTTCTTTTAATATTAATATTTCATCGGCTTCCGCCGCTTCTTCCATAAAATGAGTTA
The DNA here is from genome assembly GCA_024684465.1 of Clostridia bacterium. Taxonomy (GTDB): domain Bacteria; phylum Bacillota; class Clostridia; order Peptostreptococcales; family Anaerovoracaceae; genus JAIKWW01. Next base: position 7,129 of record JAIKWW010000100.1, read on the forward strand.
TCAGAACCACAGTGGTCCCCCGTTCCCGAAGTCTGCGGATCATCTCCATGACAGCGCTTCGTCCCGCAGGATCCAGCATGGCAGTTGCTTCATCAAATATGATGCATTCCGGTTCCATGGCAAGAACTCCTGCAATGGCAACCCTCTGTTTCTGTCCTCCGGACAATTCATCCGGCGAGTCCAGCCGCCTGTCGTATATCCCCGCTGCTTTCATGGCCCGGTCCACCCTTTTCCTGATCTCATCCGGGTGAAGCCCCAGATTTTCCGGTCCAAAGGCCACGTCGTCTTCAACCACCGATGATACCAGCTGATTATCGGGATTTTGAAAGACCATGCCCGCCTTCTGACGGATCGTCAGGACCATTTCATCGTCGGATGTGTCTGCTCCGTCCACCAGAACAGTTCCCCCGGAGGGCAGCTGAAGAGCGTTCATACAGCGGGCCGCAGTGGACTTGCCTGAGCCGTTCCTTCCCACCAGGGCGATAAAACTCCCCCGGGGAATGTGAAAACTCACGTCATCCAAAGCCGTGACGGGCAGAGCCCCTTCACCCGCATACTCTCTCTTATAGCGGCAGCTGACCCCATTAAAATCAATCATCTGCTTCTGCACTTTCCATGAGCTTCAGCTGTTCCATACGGCTGAGCCTCATGATCTCCCGGAAGAGCTCCGCTGCGTAGTCGCCGTAGCCTTCGCGGTAGTCCTCAGCTGCAGCTTCCACATTCTGCACGATCTCGGCCTCCCGCTCCGGACGGAGCACCGGCAGACCGGCGGATATCTTGTACTCCGCCACCTTCGCAGACAGATCCATGCGTCTGCAGAAGAGCGCCAGCAGCTGTTCATCTATTTCATCGATCTTAGATCTGATCTGATCCAGTTCCATATATCATACCCCCTGTTCAAGCAGCATGTCCGCCAGAACTATGGCGGTTACAGCCTCTGCCACAGGCACCGCCCGCACTGCCACACATGGGTCGTGACGGCCTCTGACTTCCATGACTGCATTTTCATTCTTCACGTAATCCACGCTGTCCTGCGGTTTTGCTATGGACGGCGTCGGCTTAAGGGCAATCCGGGCGATAACCGGCATGCCGGAGGTGATACCGCCCAGTACGCCGCCGTGATCGTTCTTTGAGGTCACGATGCGTCCGCTGTCATCCACCAGAAACGGGTCGTTGTTCTCACTTCCCCGCTTGTCCGCCGCTGCGAAGCCTGCCCCGAACTCCACGCCCTTCACAGCCGGGATGCCGTAGTACCCGAAGGCCAGACGTCCCTCCACCGTGTCGAACATGGGAGAACCCACACCTGCCGGAAGACCGACAGCCGCAACTTCTATGATGCCGCCAACCGAGTCACCGTCAAGTCTCGCAGCTTCGATAGCTTCCCGCATGGGAGCCTCCGCATCCGGATCGATAACAGGGAAACCCGCAGCTCCCGGCGCCAGCAGCTGTTCTCTGCTCAGGTTCACCGGATCGAAGGCCGCATCATCCACACAAGCGACTCTTCGCAGGTGTGCTCCCACGAAGATGCCCCTGGAAGCCAGATACTGAAGAGCCAGGCCTCCTGCAAAGGTCAGCGGCGCCGTCAGTCTCGCGCTGAAGTGGCCGCCGCCCCGGACGTCATTGTGCCCGCCGTAACGGACGAAGCCCGTATAATCCGCGTGTCCCGGCCTTGCCACAGCCGCCACGTTCTTATAGTCATTGGAATGCTGATCGCTGTTTGCTATGACCGCGGCTATGGGTGTCCCGCAGCTCACGCCATCCAGCATGCCGGAGAGGATCTCGGGGATGTCGCTCTCCTTTCTCGGAGTGGAAGTCTTGTCCTTTCCCGGCGCCCTGCGGGCCATGAACTTTCCCAGTTCTTCCATGTCGATCCGCACCCCCGCAGGAAAGCCGTCCACCACGGCGCCGATGCCCTTTCCGTGGGACTCTCCGAATATGGATACTTTTAATTTATTTCCCAGAATTGATGACATCTGCCCTTCCTCCAAGTCTTCTGAATTCTTCAAAAAAGTCCGGATAACTCTTGGCCACAGCCTGAGCATCCGATATGATCACCGGTTCCCTGCAGCACAGCGCCGCCACCGCCATGGACATCACGATCCTGTGATCGTTGTATCCGCTGACACTGCAGCCTCCCCGCAGCTCTCCGCCGGTCACCTCCAGTTCATCGCTGTCCTCCCGGACCGTGACCCCCAGCCTCCTGAGGCAGTCAGCCATGGCAGCGAGCCTGTCGCTCTCCTTGATCCTGAGGCGCCCCGCGTTCATAAAGCGGGTAGTACCCCCTGCCGCAGCCGCAGCCACGGAAAGAACCGGAACTATGTCAGGAATGTTGCCACAGTCTACTTCCACAGGCATGAGCTCCGCTCTCAGAGCCGTCATGTCCGTGAGACCGTCCCGGTCCCCGGTTTCGGATCCGATCCCGGCACCCATTCTGCGAAGAATATTTACAGCCTCCAGATCCCCCTGGGAGCTGTCGCCCCGAAGTCCTGTCACCGTCAGGGCAGCGCCCTCCCGGGAATCCTGCCCGGCTCCCGGCCTGCCGCCCATGGCGCCTGCCACCAGCCAGAAAGCCGCATTGGACCAGTCTCCCTCAACGGCGGCATTGCAGGCCCTGTAGCGCTGCCCCCCAGGCACGGCAAATCCGCTTTCAGTCCTCCGGATCTCGACCCCGAAGTCCTTCAGGCTGCCCAGTGTCAGCTCGATGTAGCTCGCAGACTGCAGTTCTCCGATAATGCGGATCTCACTGTCCCCGGAAAGCAGCGGCAGCGCGAAGAGCAGCCCGGATATGTACTGACTGCTCACATCTCCCCGGATCTCGTAGACTCCGGAGGTCAACTGCCCGCTAATGGTAAAGGGCAGGCAGTCCCGCCCTTCAGGACTGAAGGTCACGCCTCTCAGTTTCATCTGGTCCGCCAGCGGACTCATGGGACGCTCAGGCAGCTTGCCCCGACCGGTAAATGCGGCAGTCCTGCCCAGCGCAGCTGCCACCGGCAGCAGAAAGCGAAGTGTGGAACCGCTCTCTATGCAGTCCAGTTCTGCCGGTTCCGGAGAACCAGCCTGCCGGTCCCCGCCGGAAGCAGAGTCAGCTGCTCCGGTGCATCCGGTTTCTGCACTTCCTCCGCCATTCCCGGCGTTCAAAGCGTCTCCGATGCCTGTTATTTCAACGGTGCTCCCGTTTTGCACGATCCCGGCTCCCAGTGCCCTCAGGCAGCCCATGGTGGCCTCCATGTCCTTCGAGCCGGAGATGCCGGTTATCACGGAGGTTCCCTCCGCAAGAGCCGCGCATATCAGGACTCTGTGCGCCACTGATTTTGAAGGGGGCGCGGCCACCTGTCCGCTGAGCCTCCCGGGATAGACCTTTATATCCATTGAGTGTCACTCCTGTTTTATATACGATGATACCCCGGAGGGGGCTCGTCCGCCCGCTTCCGGGATTTGTTTTCAAGCACGGGAAAATCGCGAGTCACAGGATCCGCGATTTTCATTTCTTTTATTTCTATAATCTGTCTATATTCTGTAAAAATCCGCCAGTTCGGAGGTCTTCACATCCGTCACCGCAGCTTTTCCTATCTCTTCCAGCACCACTATGCCTATGTGACTGCCCCGGCTCTTCTTGTCACTCCGGGCAATCTCGCAGAGGGTCTCCAGGGGAGCATCCCAGGAAGTGGCATAACCCAGGCCGCTGATGAGGCGTGTCAGTCTGTCCAGAGTGCCTGCCGGACTCAGGCCGCGTTTTTCCGAAGCCCCTGTCACCATGAGCATCCCGATGGCCACAGCCTTTCCGTGACTCAGCCCGTAGTCCGCATCCTTTTCTATGGCGTGGGCCATGGTATGTCCGAAGTTCAGGATCCGGCGAAGACCGCCTTCCCGCTCGTCATTTTCCACCACGTGCCCCTTTATCCTGACGCAGTCCCTCACGATATCTGCCGCATGCTCCCGGAGAATGCTCCGGAGCACCCCGGGGCCTCCGCCGCTGCCCGCCGCAGCTTCCAGCCGCTCAAAGAATCCGCTGTCACAGATAGCCGCAGTCTTTATAACCTCTGCAAATCCGTCCAGAAGCAAGTCCTCTGTGAGACTTCCAAAGACGTCAGTGTCACACAGCACGAGGGATGGCTGCCAGAAAGCACCCATGAGATTCTTCCCCGCAGGGATATCCACGCCGGTCTTTCCTCCCACGGAGGAGTCCACCGCAGCCAGCAGCGATGTGGGGATCTGAATGAATTTTATGCCCCGCATGAAAGTCGCGGCGGCAAAGCCTCCCATATCGCCGGCCACGCCGCCTCCCAGCACCACTACGGCGTCCTTCCTGGTCATCCCGGACTCAGCCAGAAATTCCACAAAATGTGCAACTGTTTCTATATTCTTCGATTTTTCCCCGGCAGGATACTCGTACCTGACCACCGTGAACCCGGCCTCCTTGAGGCTCTTCTCCACAGCTTCACCGTACAGCGGGCCCACCGTGGTGTCGGTGAACAAAGCCAGCTTCACGCCGGTTCCTCCGTTTTCCGGGACTCCGCCGATCCCCAGCGCTTCCCGCACCCGGTTCCCGGCCTCCGCCAGCAGTCCCGGTCCTATGAGCACATCATAGCCGTCTCCGGCGTTTACGTAGACTTTTTCCATCCTGCCCTCCGAAAGATCAGTTCGCAAGCTCTGTAACCATGAAGTTTCTGAGCTTTGTAATCTTTTTCATTGTATTATCAAACTGTACAGGTGTCAATGACTGCGGCCCGTCGCACAGCGCCTTTGCCGGGTCATTGTGAACCTCGATTATCAGGCCGTCCGCCCCGGCCGCCACAGCAGCGATAGCCATCTGCGGAACGTAGGATGCCACGCCGGTGGCATGACTCGGATCGATCACCACCGGAAGGTGAGTCTTTTCCTTCAGAACTACGATGGCTGACAGGTCAAGAGTGTTTCTGGTGGCCGTCTCAAAGGTCCTTATGCCCCTCTCGCAGAGAATGATGTTCTGATTGCCCTCGCTCATGATGTACTCGGCACTCATGAGCAGCTCCTCGATGGTGTTGGCCAGACCGCGCTTTAAGAGGATCGGCTTGTCCTGCTTGCCCAGCATCTTCAGCAGCTCGAAGTTCTGCATGTTCCGGGCGCCAACCTGGATCACGTCCACGTCCTTGAAGAGCGGAAGATGGGCCGCGCTCATGATTTCCGTCACGATAGGCATGCCTGTCGCCGCCTTTGCCTCCAGTAGCAGCTCCAGCCCGTTGGCCCGAAGTCCCTGGAAAGCGTAAGGTGAAGTTCTCGGCTTAAAGGCGCCGCCGCGGAGCAGCGTAGCCCCGGAAGCCTTCACGTCCTTGGCCACCTCGATGATCTGTTCCTCGGTCTCCACGGAGCACGGCCCCGCTATGACCTGGAAATTCCCGCCGCCGATCTTCACACCGTTCACGTCCACCACCGTCGGATCCGGGTGGAACTTCCTGTTTGCAGCCTTATATGGTTCCTGGATCCTCTTTACGTCGTCCACAAAAGGCATGGCCCTCAGTGAGTCCACGTCCACGGAGAGCGTGTCGCCCACCAGGCCCAGGATCGTCATCGTGGAGCCCTTGGTCTCTCTGACTTCCACGTTGTACGCGTCAAGGTACTCCTTCAGCATGTTAGTATCAGTTTCTGTTGCGTTGTTGTTAAGGATCACTACCATATCTTCCTCTCTTTCTGTATTAATGATGTCTTCCTCCGGAAAACAGCAGCTGCCGGCCATCAGGCGACCTTCCGGATTTTGCCGGAATACCGGGTTTCTTCCCGAAAACAGAAAAGCCACCCGGCCCGCAGACCGGATGGCTTGAATTAACCTTGGATTTGTGGCTCTACCACATATCAATAAATACCCTGACCTGTCGAATCATCGAGATTCAGGCCCCGTCCGCTCTGCTTTCCGAAATTGTATGTACGCCAAAAATAGCCTGTAAAGTATGTAAACAGACCGCTAAAGTTGCCGTAATAGTAATTTCTGAGCATTGCAGAATTTGCCATTTTTCTTTCCTCTTTCAAGTTCAAGGTGTTTAATTGTTATAAATAATACTTCGCCCGGCGAGTAATGTCAACTTCAAAATTGTATTTTTGAATTCAAGGGGGACCGGAACCCGGTCGTTCCCGGGCCGCCGGCATATGGAAACTGCCGGCTGACTCCATTAATAATACTCGCGGCTCCGACGGTCATCCCTTACAGATCCTTGCCGTCGCTCCAGGCCTGGCCGACCTTTGCTCCAACCTCATAATATCCGTGGCGGTAGAGATCGAACATGATCGCTCCGGTCTTCTCCACATCGACCTTTCCGTCCGGAGTGAGAACACTCTCGTCGACGGAGGTGTTCACAACCTTTCCGACCACAGTGTACCCGTCTTCCGTGCGGATGCCCTCAAGCTCGCACTCCATGCAGATCGGGAAATCCTCCAGAACAGGAGCATTCACGTGCTGGCTCTTCACAGCCTTGAGACCTGACTTCTCGAACTTGTCCGGAACGGAGTTGCCGGAAGCGATTCCAACATAGTCAGCTTCTTTCACATGAGCCTTGTCTGCAATGCTTACAGTGAAAGCCTTCGATTCTCTGATAGCCTTTGTCGTAGCGTGACCTTCACTTATGAACAGCGCGAGCTTGTCTGCCGAAGAAGTCATGCCCCAGGCAGCATTCATCAGCTGAACCTTTCCCTCTGCATCATACGCAGCGATGATGAGCACCGGCATAGGAAAAACGCCTGATTTTACACTGATATCTTTTCTCATATAATTCCATCCTTTCTACGAATCCGTATTGTTCAGAATCTCATCCTCATTTAATTATACTTACACATGTCCATATAATGGTGTAAATTAATAATTTCATAGATCTCAAACATAACGGACAACTCCGGCTCGAAATGCTGCAGCTCTGTGCATGCTTGCGCAAACTTCCGGCCAAAGCGCCGCCTTCTTTTTTTTACCCGCAAATCGTAATCCGAAAAACCCTTTTGCAATATAAATTGCATACTCTTTCGTCCGGGCCGGGCTGATTCGTCCGATGTAAAAAATAATCAAGCCGGCGGACGGATCGGCCAGCGCACAGCGCAAGTATTTCCCAGCCCTTCGCGGTTGAAATGGGCCGGAGAATTCTCGTCAGTTTTGCACGTAACATATGTTACAGCCTGTCGATTCGGGTTATGATATATTCAAGGTACAGAACGACGAAATTTATTTCGGGAGCCGCCTGCTGGCGCGTCCCGTATCTCTCCGTAAACCGAAAGGAGTTTTTTATGGATAATAAGATGTTTTGCTACCAGTGTCAGGAAACCGCAGGTTGTTCAGGCTGCACCGTTTCGGGCGTGTGCGGCAAGAAGCCTGAAGTAGCTGCGATGCAGGATCTTCTCGTGTATGTTACAAAGGGTCTGGCTGCCGTTGCGGACCGGCTGAGGGCAGAGGGCAGGAACGTATCACGGGACGTGAATCATCTCATTACTACCAACCTTTTTGTCACCATAACTAACGCGAACTTCGACAGGCAGGACATCGCAGACCGCATCGAGAACACGCTGAAGGTGAAGGATGAGCTCTACCTCAGCGTCACCAACACCACAAAGCTGCCGGAGGCTTCCCTCTGGAAAGGCAGCGTATCCGACTTCGACGCGAAGGCTGCAACAGTAGGCGTTCTGGCCACCGAAAACGAGGACATCCGTTCTCTTAGAGAGCTGATCACTTACGGACTCAAGGGCCTCGCAGCTTACGTGAAGCACGCCAACGTCCTGGCTCAGGAGGATGAAGCGATCGACGCGTTCATTCAGAAGGCTCTGGCAAAGACCCTGGACGACAGCCTCACAGCGGATGATCTGGTGGCACTCACCCTGGAAACCGGCAAGTACGGCGTTCAGGGGATGGCTCTGCTGGACACCGCAAACACTTCTGCCTACGGAAATCCGGAGCTCACCAGCGTAAACATCGGCACCCGCAGCAACCCGGGAATCCTGATCTCCGGGCACGACCTGAAGGATCTGGAGATGCTGCTGGAGCAGACCCAGGGCACCGGCGTGGACGTCTACACCCACTCCGAGATGCTGGCGGGACATTACTATCCTTTATTCAGGAAATACAGCAATCTTGCGGGAAACTACGGAAACGCGTGGTGGAAGCAGAAGAAGGAGTTCGAGAGCTTCAACGGACCGATCCTCATGACCACCAACTGCATCGTGCCTCCTGAGGATTCCTACAAGGGCAGGCTCTTCACCACAGGCGCCGCGGGCTACCCGGGCTGCGTTCACATCGAGGCGGACGAGTACGGCCACAAGGATTTCTCAAAGATCATAGAAATGGCAAAGGGCTGCCAGCCACCGGTCGAGATCGAAACCGGTTCAATCACAGGCGGCTTCGCCCACGAGCAGGTCTTCGCCCTGGCTGACAAGGTGGTGGAGGCCGTGAAGTCCGGCGCCATAAAGAAGTTCGTTGTAATGGCGGGCTGCGACGGCAGACAGAAGGCAAGAGACTACTACACTGAGTTCGCAAAGGCAATGCCGTCTGACACAGTAATCCTCACCGCAGGCTGCGCGAAGTACAAATACAACAAGCTGGATCTGGGGGACATCGGCGGGATTCCAAGAGTCCTGGACGCAGGTCAGTGCAACGACTCTTACTCCCTGGCCCTCATCGCCCTGAAGCTGAAGGAAATCTTCGAGCTGGACGACATCAACCACCTGCCGCTGGCCTTCAACATCGCGTGGTACGAGCAGAAGGCGGTAATCGTGCTGCTGGCGCTGCTGCACCTGGGCGTTAAAAACATCCATCTGGGACCAACCCTCCCGGCATTCCTGTCGCCAAACGTAGCCTCCATCCTGGTGGAGAACTTCGGCATCGCAGGCATCGGAACCGTGGAGGACGACATAAA
>JAIKWW010000127.1 GCA_024684465.1 Clostridia bacterium
TCTGATCATGGCGATCTTCATAGCCAGGAGGCTGTCCAGACCGATAAACAACATCACCCGGGAGGCTGAGAAGCTCGCCCAGGGGGATTACAACAACACGGTCTTTGACGGCACAGGATACGCTGAAACGGAAGAACTGGCCGCTACGCTAAACTATGCCTCCGACGAGCTTTCCAAAGCGGATAAGCTCCAGAAGGACCTCATCGCAAACGTTTCCCACGATCTGAAGACGCCGCTGACAATGGTGAAATCCTACGCGGAAATGATAAGGGATATCTCCGGCGAAAAGAAAGAAAAGCGGGAGCGCCATCTGCAGGTGATCATAAATGAAGCGGACCGGCTGAACGAGCTGGTAAACGATCTGGTTACTCTTTCCAAGATGCAGGCCAATGTTGACGCTCTTACTCTGGAGGATGTGAATCTGGAACAGGCTGCCAGGGAGACTCTGGACAGCTTCTCCCTGCACACCGAACAGGACGGCTTCACCATGGAGCTTCAGGCGGAGGGCGCCACGGATGTGAGCTGCGACAGCAAGAAGATCCGCCAGGTGTTCGCTAATCTGATCGGTAACGCGGTGAGGTATTCCAGCGACGATAAATATATTATGGTAAAGCTTACGGAGCGGGCGGATTCGGTGCTCTGCGAGGTTGTGGACCACGGTCAGGGCATCCCGCCGGAGGATCAGGAGTCTGTGTGGGACAGGTACTACCAGTCCAGCAGCAACCACAGCAGGACATCCCAGGGTACCGGGCTGGGGCTTTCAATCGTAAAGCAGATACTGATCCAGCACAAGGCCGAGTTCGGCGTGCGGAGCAAGCTCAACGAGGGAAGCGACTTCTGGTTCGAGCTGCCTAAGGATCCGCTGATGAAGAGGTAGAGAGGGTGACGCGGACCTGCGCAGGCCGCATCGCCTATTAACGATATATGGAGAGAAATTTTTATGGCAAAAAAAGCAGCTACTGTTTTCATGTGCCGGGAATGCGGATATGAAAGTCCGCAGTGGATGGGCAAGTGCATCTGCGGCGCATGGAACAGCATGGTAGAGATGAAGGTTCAGCCGGAGAAACCGGATGGGAGGCGCCGCACAGGAAGCGGCACACTGGGCACAGGCTCCGGAGCTGACACAGGCCGCGGCGGTTCGCCCATCGGCAAACTGGCGGGCAGGCCGGTGCCGCTTCGCAGGGTTTCTTCCAGCGACACGGACAGGCTGGGCACCGGCATAGCCGAACTGGACCGGGTGCTGGGCGGAGGTCTTGTGAGAGGTTCGCTGACTCTGCTGTCAGGCGAACCGGGAATCGGGAAGTCCACCCTCATACTCCAGGCTGCAGTGAATATCGCAAGATCATCCGGCTCCGTACTCTACGTGAGCGGCGAAGAATCCGAGGAGCAGATCCGCTCCAGAGCAGACAGGATATGCGACGACCTGCCGGAGAATCTTCTCATACTGGCAGAGACCAACATGGAAAACATTCTGCTGCAGTTCGAAACCCTGAAACCCGCATTTCTGATCATCGACTCCATACAGACCATGTACTCTGAGGAGCTGGACTCTGCACCGGGCTCAGTTTCCCAGGTCAGAGTCGTGGGCAATGAGCTCATGCGCATAGGAAAGGGCTATGAGACGCCCGTCCTCATCGTCGCCCACGTGACCAAATCCGGCGAACTCGCCGGCCCAAAGACCGTGGAACATCTGGTGGATACGGTTCTCAGCTTCACAGGAGAGCGCCACCAGGATCTCCGGATCCTCCGCGCCGCAAAGAACCGCTTCGGCGCCACCAACGAGATCGGCGCCTTTGAGATGTGTGAAGAAGGCCTGCGGGAGGTCCGCAACCTTTCCGAAGCCTTCATGGAAGACATGGACAGCGGCGCAGAGGGCTCAGTGGCAACAGCAGTCTACGAAGGCACCCGCCCACTCATCCTGGAAGTCCAGGCCCTCACAGCTCCCACCAACATGAACTTCCCACGCCGCACCGCAGTGGGCATCGACCTGGGAAGACTGAACATGATCCTCGCTGTACTGGAACGCCGTGTGGGTGTCTCCCTTTACAACCAGGACGTCTACATCAACATCGTAGGCGGCATCCGTCCCGGCGGCACCTCTGCGGACCTGGCGCTGGCCCTGGCGGTTTACTCCTCCTACAAAGGCCTCGTCCCTCCCGAACGGGTTCTTTCCTTCGGCGAGATCGGCCTCACCGGGGAGATACGCTCCGTTCCCCACGCCGACAAGATCCTGCGGGAAGCCGCATCCCTTGGCTTCCGCAGTGTCATGCTTCCGGCAAAGACCGCTGAGCGTCTGAAGAAATCCGGTTTTAAAGCTGACGTTGAGATTTTAGGCGTAGCCACGCTGAGGGACGCCATAGACAAGATCTCCGGGCTCACCCGCAAGCCTTCGAAAAAGCGCTGACCCGGTGCAGCATCCACTGCCGGCAGGCCCCGTTCCCAAACCCAGGCCGCCGAAACCATTATTAATATCAATAGAAACAGCTCCGGTCCCCGGGACAACAGCAAACCAATCGCCAATTAACGATGTATGCTCTGTTCCCTGAAACCGGAGCTTTTTTACGCCGCGGGCCTCACCGCCACGTGACGCCCGCGCCGGCACTTTTTTCTTGACAACGAACGAGAGCGCCTGATCCTTACCCCAAGATCAGACGCCCCCGTCCGTTGTTCGTTATTATTCTTATTTTTAGGAGAAGTGTGGCTTGAAACAAAATCATTTCTGCCTTTGATTAACATTTCGGAAACCCCATAAAAAACTTAATACTTTTTTCGCCTGAATAAAAAAAGAAATATTCCTGTAATATGTTTACAGTAATATTACAACGGAAAACCGCCCTGTTTTCAGATCATATGTCATTGTATTATTACAATCCCTGCTATGGAAAACCGTTCCCGCAGGGAGTACAATTTTCGTAGAAATATCGCATTAATGCTGCCTCTTAACCCTGCCGGCCGATCTTTCCGGCACCGCCGGCTTCAGGCAGCTGTTCTCCGGGAGAATGAACATGGACTATACACAGACTATCATGCACTATATCGAAGTACTCGGCATCATATCCTTTGCATCCTCCGGCGCCATACTTGGGATCCGCAAGCACATGGATCCCTTCGGGGTCTGCGTGCTGGGCTGCGTCACGGCCCTTGGAGGCGGGATCATCAGAGACGTG
>JAIKWW010000141.1 GCA_024684465.1 Clostridia bacterium
CTACTGCAAGGTCTTCTACAACACTTATCCGTCCAACTGGGCAGACTTACTGTAATCACCTGAGAGGAGATAATAAATGGTACAGCAGGCAATCGGAATGGTCGAGACCAAGGGCATGATCGGCAGCATCGAAGCAGCCGACGCTATGCTCAAGGCTGCGGACGTGTCCCTGTGTGAGCAGGTTCTCGTAGGCAGCGGTCTGGTGACTGTTATAGTCGAAGGAGACGTAGGTGCGGTCAAGGCAGCTACAGACGCAGGCGCAGCAGCTGCGCAGCGCGTAGGCGAACTGAGCTCCGTTCACGTCATCCCTCGCCCTGATTCTCAGCTTGACGGCATCGCTATCCACCGTCCTGGCGGAAACGAACCGGATCCGGAACCAACGCCGGACCCGACACCGGATACTGACGAAAAGGAAGCTGAAAAAGAGCCCGTAATGCTTGCGGAAAAGAAGGAAGGCGCGGCAGAAGCAGTTTCTTCCGAAACGGTTGAAGAACTTCCGAAGCTGGAAGTTGTGAAGCCTGCAGAACCGAAGAAGCCAGCTGTTGTGAAGGCTGAAACAAAGGAAACGGAAGCGAAAGCAGACGAAGATGTTTCTCCGGCAACTGTGGATGGCTGGTTCCACGCTCTCGAGTTCGATGAGGCGCTTGAAATGGTCAAGAAGATTCCGGTAGTAAAGCTCCGCAAGGTAGCCAGAGAGATCAGCGATTTCGGCATCACCGGACGCAAGGTCTCCAAAGCCGGAAAGGGCCAGCTTCTCGACGAATTCCGCAAATACTACAAGAAAAAGAAGAATAAGTGATTCACATTAAAATAGTTATGAAAGAAGGTACCAATGGAAAATTTTGATTATGATCTGAGATCAGTCCAGGAAACTCGTAACCTTGCTCGTCTGGGCCAGATCGCTACAGACAAGCTGGCTGATTACACTGACGAACAGATTGACAGAATTCTCCGCAACATGGTTAGAGTTGCAGAAGAAAACGCTGTAATGCTCGGTCAGATGGCTAGCGAAGAAACAGGCTTCGGTAAGCCACAGGACAAGGCTTTCAAGAACCACATGGCTTCCACTCTGCTCTATGAGCAGATCAAGGACATGAAGGTTAGCGGTATCATCTCTGAGGATCCTATCAACAAGGTTATGGAAGTTGCACAGCCGGTTGGTCTGATCATGGGCATCGTTCCATCCACTAACCCTACATCTACTGTTATTTACAAGTCCCTGATCTCTGTTAAGGCTCGTAATGCAATCGTATTCTCACCGCATCCTTCTGCTGTAAAGTGCACAACAAAGGCTGCTCAGCTCATGGCTGAAGCTGCAGTTGCTGCAGGTGCTCCTGAGAACACAGTTGGCTGCCAGACTCTGCTCTCCAGAGAAGCAACTAACGAACTGATGACTTGCAACGAAGTTAAGATGATCCTGGCTACAGGCGGCCCTGGCATGGTTAAGGCTGCATACAGCGCAGGTAAGCCTGCTCTCGGCGTAGGCGCTGGTAACTCTCCTGCTTACTTCGAAAAGACTTGCGACATCGAGCAGGGCGTTAGAGACACACTGGCTTCCAAGGGCTTCGACAACGGTACTATCTGCGCATCTGAGCAGTCCATCATCGTTGAAGAATGCAACAGAGACGCTGTTATCGCTGAGTTCAAGAAGCAGGGCGGTTACTTCATGACTAAGGAAGAAACTGCTAAGGTTTGCAAGATCCTCTTCAAGAAGGGTACTTCCATGAGCGCTGCTTTCGTAGGACGTTCAGCTGAATATATCGCTAAGGGCGCTGGCATCAGCATCCCTGCAGGCACTAAGCTCCTGATCGGTGAGCAGGAAGGCGTTGGCCCTGATTATCCGCTCTCTTATGAGAAGCTGACTTCTGTAGTAGGTTTCTACACAGTTCGTGACTGCAACGAAGCTCTCGAACTGAGCATCAAGCTGCTCCAGCACGGTCTCGGCCACACAATGAACATCAAGACTAAGGACGAGAAGGTTGTTAAGGCATTCTCCAAGGTTCCTGCATCCAGAATCCTCATCAACACTGGTGGTACTCAGGGTGGTACCGGTGCTTGCACAAACCTCCCTATCGGATTCACACTCGGCTGCGGTACTCAGGGCGGAAGTGCTACTTCTGACAACGTATCTCCTGTTAACCTCATCAACGTTAACAGAGTTGTATACGGTGTTAAGGACACTACAACTCTCGGTTCCAGCGATGCTGTATTCCAGAGCGTTCTCAACGGAACTTACGGCAGCCCTGCTTCCATGAGCTGCGGCTGTGAAGCACAGTCTCCGCTGACTTACAGCGCATGCTGCGGCGGTAGCAAGATCGACAACAGCGTATCACCTGCAAACCAGGGTGGTTCCCTTCCTACTGCTAACAGCAAGCCAATCGACGGCCAGGATCTCATGAATATGGTTAACGAAATTATTGCTGCAATGAAGTCAGGAAAGTAGTATAATATGGCAGATATAAATTACAATCAGATTATGGACCTGCTCATGCAGGCTCTTGACGAAGCAAAGAAGACAGAAGTTGAAGGTGAGATTCCTGTTGGCGTATCCAACCGCCACATCCACCTGAGCCAGAGAGATCTGGACATCCTCTTCGGACCTGGATATGCACTCACTCCTATGAAGGACCTCTCCCAGCCGGGACAGTTCGCTTGTAAGGAAACACTGACTATCGCAGGTAAGAAGGGTGCTATCGAAAAGGTTCGTATCCTCGGACCTGTAAGAAACAAGACTCAGGTTGAGGTTCTCGCAAGCGACAGCATCAAGAAGATCGGTGCATATCCTGCAGTTCGTATGTCCGGCAAGCTGGACGGAACTCCTGGATGCACACTCATCGGCCCCAAGGGTACCGTTGAGCTTCACGAAGGTGTTATCGTAGCTCAGAGACACATCCACATGCTCCCTGAAGACGCTCAGCGTTTCGGAGTAACTGATGGTCAGATCGTCGGCATCAAGTTCGGCGGCGAGCGCGGCGGCATCATGGAAAATGTTGCGATCCGTGTGACTACAACTTCCAAGCTCGAACTTCACGTTGACCAGGAAGAAGCAAACGCTTTCGGCCTGATGTCTACATCAAAAGTAACTATTGTAAAATAGCATAAAAGAATTTCAGATAAATAAATTTTTCATACTACAGGAGGAAATGAATTATGGCAGCTAAAATGAACGAAGCATTAGGAATGATCGAAACTAAGGGACTCATCGGTTCTATCGAAGCAGCAGATGCTATGGTAAAGGCAGCAAACGTATACCTCATCGGTAAGGTACACGTAGGCGGCGGTCTCGTAACTGTAATGGTACGTGGTGATGTAGGTGCTGTTAAGGCAGCTACAGATGCTGGTGCAGCTGCAGCTCAGAGAGTTGGCGAACTGATCTCCGTACACGTAATTCCTAGACCTCACACTGAAGTTGAGAGCATTCTCCCTACCGTTGATGCTCAGGGCGTAAAGTAATCGGAAATCCGAAATAATTACTAACTGAACAAAACCGGCGGACATCACAGGCAGCGGCCTTGATGTCCGCCTTTTGATTTTTTTGAGTTTTATATTAATAATAGTTTCACGATTTATTCATTGGCAGAATCGGCCGATATAATTTACAATGAGAATAAAAGAGGCAGCCTTAAGCCGCCGGGAAAGGAAGTATTGCATATGAATAAAAAAGGAATCTCTGCGATAGCAGGTCTCGCTGCAGTAATGGCCGCTGGGGCTGTGGTAGCCTCCACCAGAAAGAAGAATCTCCAGAAGGACGAGTATGCGCTCTGGGACGATTCTGCCAGATTCTACGACCTCAAGTTCGTCAATCACAGAAAACTTTACGCTGAGATAATCAGCCGGGTCCGCTCCGAACTGGATCCTGACATGAAGGTGTTGGAGATCGCCACTTCCACGGGACTGATCGCCAGGAGCGTTGCGGGAGACTGTGGGTCCATTATTGCCACTGATTTTTCCGAAAAGATGATAGTCCGGGCCAAGATGCACGGTACCCCTTCAAATCTCCTGTGGGATGTGCAGGATGCAAATTACCTCACATATCCGGATGAAAGCTTTGACGCGGTTATCATAGTAAATGCTCTGGATACAATGGGTGATGTGGAGACCGTTCTGGAACAGGCGAGAAGAGTACTGAATCCTGAAGGCGTCCTGATCGCTCCTAATCCGGTGAAGACCGGCAGCCTGAGCCACAAAGCCACTACAGCGGTAAAGGGTTTCATGGGCTACGGCCCCGCTGCTGTGTGGACTCACGAGGAGTATCTGCAGCTCTTCGAGGACAATGGATTCAGAGTTGTCCGGGATGAGATGATAGAGGGCAAGATGCCGGTTGACTTTGTGGTTGCAGAAAAAAGTGAACTTCAGGAATAGGACAATCTTGTCCTGTTGGTGTTGTAAAAACAGATAAAATGTAGTATTATACTCAAGTGGTAACTTTTAAAAGCTGCCGCAGCCTTATCGAGAGAGGCGGAGGGTACAGGCCCTGTGAAGCCCGGCAACCATCGTACAAAAGCGAGTGTACGGGAAGGTGCTAATTCCTGCAGAGTTAATCTGGAAGATGAGGAGTGTCGCTAAATCGGGAATTGAGCCTCTTCCGGAAGCGGAAGAGGCTTTTTTGGGAGCAAAAGGATGCTCCGGATGTTATGCGATAATTATCAATGACCAGATCCCCATACGAGGAGGACAATATTAAATGAAAAGATTATTCACATCAGAGTCCGTTACAGAAGGGCATCCTGATAAGATCTGCGACCAGATCTCAGATGCCATTTTAGACGCGATCCTTGCCGAAGATCCAAAGGGCAGAGTTGCAGCTGAGAGTATGGTAAACACAGGTTTTGCCATCGTAACAGGTGAGATCAGCACATCCAGCTACGTGGATATTCCGAAGATCGTGAGAAATGTCATCACTGACATCGGTTATACAAAGAGCGATTACGGATTTGACGGCAATACATGCGCAGTCCTCACTGCCATCGACGAGCAGTCCGCAGATATCGCCATGGGCGTTGATGAAGCGCTCGAGTACAAGACCGGTGAACTGCACGATGAGATCGAGGAGACGGGAGCAGGAGACCAGGGCCTGGTGTTCGGCTTTGCTTGTAATGAAACACCTGAACTGATGCCTGCACCTATCATGTTCGCACACAAGCTGGCACGCAGACTCACAGAAGTGAGAAAGAACGGAACAGTTCCATATCTGAGACCGGACGGAAAAACTCAGGTTACAGTGGAATATGATGACGACAAGCTGGTTCGCATCGACACGGTGCTGATTTCATCCCAGCATGATCCGGAAGCTACTAATGATCAGATCAGAAATGATATCATAGAGCACGTTATCAAGCCGGTGCTCCCGGCAGAGCTGCTGACTGATGCCACCAAGATCCTGATCAATCCTACGGGAAGATTTGTAATCGGCGGACCTCACGGTGACTCCGGCCTGACAGGCAGAAAGATAATCGTTGATACCTACGGCGGTTACGCTCGCCACGGCGGCGGAGCATTCTCCGGAAAGGATCCTACAAAGGTTGACAGATCAGCTGCATATGCCGCAAGACATGTGGCAAAGAACATCGTGGCAGCAGGCCTGGCTGACAAGTGCGAGATCCAGATCGCATATGCCATCGGCGTTGCAAGACCGGTATCGATCTCAGTGGATACTTTCGGAACAGGCCGCATCTCAGATGAGGAAATCGTAAAGAAGGTAGAGGCCAACTTCGACCTTCGTCCTGCTGCAATCATCAGAGATCTTGATCTGAGAAGACCTATCTACAGAAACACAGCTGCTTACGGTCACTTCGGAAGATCTCCGGAGGAAGCTCCTTGGGAAAGACTGGATAAGGTTGATGCACTGAAGCTGTAATAAAACAGCCGGAGGGAAATAACGGGATTAACGTGCTCCCGGTTTCCCAAAATGAAACGTATTGAATAGACTGATCACGGACCGGAGATTTTTCTCCGGTCCGTGATTTTTTTAAATATACAAAATAAACACTGTGAGTATACTTTTCGTATACTAGACAATAATTGTTGCAACATTTAGAATGATAATGTGAAGACAAATGGGTCGTATTCCGCGACGGAATGCGAGGTTAATGTGATGAGAGAAGGTGAGACAAATGGATCATGTTGTGATCGAGAAAAAGGATCATGTGGCAGTTCTTAAAATAAACCGCCCTGATGCGCTGAATGCTCTGAACACAGAGGTCCTTACGGAACTTGAACAGGCTGTGGACCGGCTTGACGCAGATGAAGAAGTCAGAGTTATCGTCATCACCGGCGAAGGAAGAGCTTTCGTAGCGGGAGCAGATATCGGAGAAATGGCGACACTCAATATGACTGAGGGAAGAAGCTTCGGCCAGAAGGGACAGAAGCTCTACCGCAAAATAGAAAAGATGGAGAAACCGACCATAGCGGCAGTGAACGGTTTCGCGCTCGGAGGAGGCTGTGAGCTGGCTATGGCCTGCGATATCAGATATGCGTCGGAGACCGCGATCTTCGGGCAGCCGGAGACGGGACTTGGTATCACTCCGGGATTTTCAGGGACTCAGCGTCTGACTCAGCTGGTCGGAAAGGGACTGGCCACGGAGATGATACTGTCGGCCACAAATATAGATGCAAACAGGGCAAAAGAAATTGGACTTGTAAACAGAGTCACTCCACCGGACGAACTCATGGAAGAAACCATGAAGCTGGCGGAAAAGATCGCGTCCAACGCGCCGCTGGCGGTGAGATGGGCAAATTCCGCAATCAAGAGAGGCATGGAGGCAGACACTGATACAGGTATCGCCATCGAGGGCGATCTGTTCGGCATGTGCTTCGCAACAGAGGATCAGAAGGAGGGAATGAAGGCCTTCCTGGAGCGGAGAAAAGCCGAATTTAAAGGTTTGTGAAAGTAGCTCTGCAAGAAATATGAGATATATCCGGCATCGTGCCGGAGGAATTGGAATTGAAAAATCAGGTATATTAATGTAGGAATGAATAAACAGAAGAAGGTAGAAAGTAAGAAGGAGGCTCGGAAATGATAATTGGTGTAGTAGGCTCTTCGACAATGGGAAGAGGATTGACTCAGCACATTGCAAACTGCGGATTTGAGGTGAGACTGAATGCCAGAAGGCAGGAAGCACTTGATGAAGCGCTGGCATACATCGAGGGTCAGTACGATTTCATGATCTCCAGAGGCTGGCTGGATGCTGAAAAAAAGGAACCGAACATGAAGCGGATCAAGGCATCCACTGACATGTCCATCCTCAAGGATTGCGACGTGGTAATAGAGGCGGTTGTGGAAAACCTGGATGTGAAGAGAGACATATTCCAGAGGCTGGACAAGGCCTGCAAACCGGAAGCAGTTCTGGCATCCAACACCTCTTCGCTCTCGATCACGGAACTGGCAGCTGTGACCGAAAGACCGGGACAGGTCATCGGTATGCACTTCTTCAACCCGGCTGCAGTAATGAAACTGGTCGAGATCATTCCGGGATATACCACAAACGCATCCACAGTGGCAAAGATCAAGGAACTGTCCACAGCTCTGCAGAAGACACCTATCGAGGTGAATGAAGCCCCGGGATTTGTGGTAAACAGAATGCTGGTTCCTATGATCAACGAGGCTGTTGGAATCTTCAGCGAGCACCTGGAAACTGCGGAGAATATCGATATCGCCATGAAACTGGGTGCGAACCATCCGATGGGACCTCTCGCTCTGGCTGATCTGATCGGCCTGGATGTGTGCCTGAGCATCATGGAAACTCTGCACAGGGAGTTCGGCGATGACAAGTACAGGCCGCACCCTCTCCTCAGGAAGATGGTGAGGGCAAAGAAACTGGGCGTAAAGAGCGGCGAAGGTTTCTACAAGTACAACAAATAACGGAACCGGGACGGTGCTCCCGGCCGGAATCAGGGCGCTGCTTCGGCGGCGCCTTTTTTCGTACCCGCAATGGTGTAACGTCAACAGTTTTATGAAATATTAATAAAAAAAATTATTCCCAAATTATTTAAAACAGTATATTATAGACTAATCGGATAATTTGAATTCTATGCAAACAACTCAGGGGAAGAAGAATGAAAGCAAAAGTATTTATCAAGTTTTTTCTGATTTTTCTTGTTCTGTTCACTCTTATCATGATCCCAATTTCCAAAGCGGTGTCAGGCATTAATATTTTTGAGACAGGCGACGTCGACAGCATCGAGGAAGAAATGCAGACTCTCGTCACGCCGGACAGTCCGTTTTATGAGGCATTTACCACAGCAAACAGGCTGAACATGCTCATGGTGGGCGTTAACGACAACATGACGGATACGATCATGCTGGTGAGCTGGGATATGGACAAAAATAAGGTGGACGTAATCTCGGTTCCGAGAGATACCTATTACGAAAGAGAAGGGTATACTTCGGGAGCACAGAAGAAGATCAATTCAATCTACGCTGCAGAAGGTATAGTGGGTACGGCAAATGCGGTCAGCGACGTGCTGTGCGGAATCCCTATCAATTACTATGCGATCGTGGATTATGATGGGGTAAAGACCATCGTAGACGGCATAGGCGGAGTTACAATCGACGTTCCGCAGAGCATGCACTACGTGGATCCATACGCAAAGCCGCCGCTCAAGATCGACATCCCTGCGGGGACACAGACGCTGGACGGCGCTCACGCGGTACAGTATCTCCGTTACCGCCACGGATACAAGAACGGCGATATCGGACGAGTTGAAGCTCAGCAGAAGTTTGTGAGGGCAGCCTTCAAGCAGGCCATCAATCACGGCATCTTTGATTCTGTGAAGCTGGTCACATCCAATGTACAGTCCGACCTGACAGTGGGTGCGGCGTCAAAGTACGCCCTGTCCGCACTGGGCCTCGAAGGAGATTCCATAAAGACGTATACTGAACCGGGTGAGGGCAAGTACATCGGAGATGTTTCCTATTACGTTCAGGACAAGGCCGCAACTCAGGAGATGATGGGCCAGATCTACGGCGTGGGACAGAATACCGAAGAAGGAAGCACTTCTGAGGAAGAGAAGGAATAGTACGGAAATACAGGTAAAAAACGGGTCTGCATTGATTTACACATGCGGATTCGTTGTGGTATATTATTAGCGCAATAAAATGCGCAATACAGTTATTTTCTGCCGCGATCTTCACAGAAACGGCTGCTTTATCGGCGGCGACGCCTGGGACCATTACCGCAGAAGGAATAATGAGGACAGGAGTAAAATGGGTAACGAAAAGAAAAATGAAGCTGTAGAAAAGGAATACATGGATCGTGACCTGGCGCTGGAGCTGGCACGTGTAACTGAGACCGCTGCGATCGGATCCGCAAAGTGGATGGGCCGCGGTGATAAGAACGCTGCTGACCAGGCTGCCGTAACAGGAATGCGTAAGATGTTCGAAACAGTAAACATCGACGGTGTTGTAGTTATCGGCGAGGGTGAAAAGGACGAGGCTCCGATGCTGTACATCGGCGAGGAGATCGGAACAAAGGGACCGAATGCGCCTAAGGTTGATATCGCTGTAGACCCACTGGATGGTACGACTTCAACTGCAAAGGGTCTCTCCAATGCAGTATCCGTTATCGCGGTGGCTGAGAGAGGACATCTCTTCCACACCAAGAATTACTACATGGAAAAGATCGCTGTAGGCCCGAGAGCCAAGGGCGTGATCGACCTGAACAAGCCTCTGGAAGTAAACCTTCAGGCAGTTGCAAAGGCTCTGGACAAGAACATCGAAGATCTGACAGTTACGATTCTCGAAAGAGACAGACATAAGGAAATAATGGCAAGATGCCGTAAGCTGGGCTGCCGTATCAAGCTCTTCACAGACGGTGATGTTGCTGCAGCTATGGCTACATGCTTTGACGAGAGCGGCGTGGATGTCATGGTAGGCATCGGCGGCTGCCCTGAGGGCGTGCTGGCTGCTGCGGCTCTGAAGTGCCTGGGCGGCGAGATCCAGGGAAGACTCTTTGCTCATACTGCTGAAGAGATCAAGGAAGCACGTGAGAACGAGCACTACTACGACGTGCTCACGACAGACGACCTCGCAAAGGGCGACGATGTGCTCTTCATCGCCACTGCAGTTTCCGACGGAGATCTGCTCAAGGGCGTAAGATTCCTGGCAAACAACAAGGTCAAGACGGATACTCTGGTACTCAGGAGTGCATCCGGCACTATCCGTACGATCTCAGCCATCCACGACATGAAGAAGAAGCCGGTTTACGCAAGAGGCTTCCTCAAATAGTCGGAGACAGACTTCGACACTTTTGTGCAAGACCAGCGCCGCAGTTTGACTTTTGCGGCGCTGAAGTTTTAGTTTTTTTATTTCGAAACAGAGATCCTGAATTCTCGGGGTCGTTTTCCATGATATTACAAAAAGTGGTGAGGGATTTAGAAATCCTTTACAGAATAAACCGGATAAAGAGTAAAAAGGATAAAAATGATTAAAATCGATGAGCAAGTACTGCACTCCATGAGGATTGCCGAGCTGCGCTCGATCGCTGCAGAGCTGGGACTCGAGGGCTATGAAAGCATGCGGAAGCCGGAGCTGAGAAAGATGATCCTTTCCACATCCAGCGGAAAGAGGATCAGGGGCGACTGGAGACCGGATCCGGAGAATGACCGGGCGGAGGCGTTGCAGCAGGCAGAGGAAAAGACCCGGGAGAACCGCAGAGAAGAAGTGAGATCCTCTGAAGCTTCAGACGACAGAGCTGCAGAGAGCGGAACGAAGGCCGTTTCCCAGACTCCGCGCAGGGGACGTCCTGTGGAGCACGCGGAAAAGTACGGTCGCAGAGGCGGCAGTCATGAGGAACATGGCGCAGCTCCTGCAGAGAAAAATGACAGCAGAGAACCGGATAAGGCCGGGAAAGAACAGAAAGAGCAGCGCACCTACAGCAATGAGGAACGTCCTCAGGTGGAAGGGGTGCTTGATATAGTGGAGGGAGGCTACGGCTTCCTGAGGTTTGAGAATTACCTTTCGGGAGAAAAGGATATCTACGTTTCCCAGACCCAGATCCGTCGTTTTAACCTGAAGCAGGGAGACAAGATCCTGGGAATAACGAGAAAGGGCGAATCCGGGAAGTACGGCGCACTTCTCTACGTGAACACGGTGAACGGAGATGCTCCCGGAGTTGCGATGAGAAGACCGAACTTCGAGAGCCTGACGCCTGTCTTCCCTGATGAGAGACTTCGGCTGGAAAACGGAAGGACAGAACTGTCAACGAGGATCATCGACCTGGTGGCACCTATAGGCAGAGGCCAGAGAGGACTCATAGTGGCTCCTCCAAAGACGGGCAAGACCGTGCTCCTGAAGAAGATCGCCAGGACTATCGAAGACAAGTACCCGGATATCGAAGTGATCGTGCTTCTGATCGACGAACGTCCGGAGGAAGTGACTGACATGAAGCGTTCCATCAAAGGGGACGTCATCTACTCCACATTTGACGAGCAGGCGGAGCATCACGTGAAGACGGCGGAAATGGTTCTCGCCAGAGCGATGCGTCTGGTGGAACACAAGAAAGACGTGGTCATTCTTCTGGACAGCATCACCCGTCTCGCCAGGGCGTACAATATCGTAGTGCCTTCTTCAGGCAAGACGCTTTCCGGAGGTATCGATCCGGGAGCTCTTCACAAGCCGAAGAAATTTTTCGGAGCAGCCAGAAAGGTGGAGGAAGGCGGAAGCATAACTATCCTGGCAACGGCGCTGGTTGAAACCGGAAGCCGCATGGATGATGTTATATTTGAGGAATTTAAGGGTACAGG
>JAIKWW010000170.1 GCA_024684465.1 Clostridia bacterium
CTGGCGCCGTCGGCGTCGTGGTCCCCGCCGCCCCTGAATTTTCAGCCTGTTGAGCCTGGATCCTGCTGAAAAGATCCGACACCCTGTCCGGACTGGAAGCAGTCGAAGCTCTCACGCTCTCTATGGAAGCTGCCGCCTGCCCGTCGTCCTCGCCGAAGTCCGGCATCTCATCCGCACCCAGCAGATTCATCCTGGACAGGTCTCCCTCCTCCACCGGAGTTTCATTTTTTCCGGCAGCCTCCTCAGCTTCTCTCTCTGCTGCCAGAGCCGCAGCCTCCTTTTCCGCAGCTTCTGCACGCTGTTCCTGGATCCTCTTCATCATCCTTCTCTTCCTGCGTGCATTGCGCTGCTTCCTGGCAGACCGGCGCATCTGGAACGTGATTCCCACATAACCCAGAACGGAAACCACCAGTACCGCGCCGATCATCAGGATATAGCCCTTGGCCCAGGAGCCGCTCTTGAAAAGGGAGTGGAATGCAGACATTTCCACATTTTCCGTGGCTACCAGGTCAAATGATCCAAGCTCATCGGTACCGTTGTACAATGTGAGCGTTCCGGCCACAGTTCCCTTGGTAACCGGAGCGTTTATTTCATTAATATTGAGCGTATATGAGTAACCCTTGAGATTCCCCGCGGGATTTCCCTCTGCGTCAGCCTCCACCATGGCCACAACATCCTCCTCTGTAGCCACGTCTACACTTCCCGGAGAGCCGTACTTTACTTTGGCCGTGCCCACCACGTCTCCCGCCTTGACAATGGTCTTCGGTGCGTAGCCAGTAAAGCCGAAATCCAGCAGTTTTATCATATCCGGATAGATCTGTGCTTCAGTGGAGTGGAATATAACTCCTATCAGATTGGCACCGTCCCTCTCCGCCGACGCCACCAGGCAGTATCCTGCAGCGTTGGTATGGCCGGTCTTCACCCCGGTGCAGCCCTCATACTTGAATGTTCGCTCTGCTCCGTAGACATTCACGGTGGACAGGTCGAACAGAAGTCTGTTGGTATTGGTCACCGGCCTCGGCGCGGATTTGTTCGTTGCAGAAACCGTGTACTGATAGGTACCCACAACTTCACGGAAAGTGTCTTCCTTCATTGCAGCCTGGGCGATCTTTGCCATGTCCATCGGACTGGTCACATGGGAGTCGTTGGGCAGTCCGTTGGGTGTTACAAAATATGTGTTCAGGCATCCCAGATCAGCCGCCTTTTCATTCATGAGTTTTGCAAATGACTGCACGTCGCCGCTGACCGCTTCCGCCAGTGCCCAGGCGGCGTCATTTGCCGAGAGCAACATGGTGCCGTAAACAGCATCCTTTACTGTGATCTGTTCCCCTGCAACAAGTCCCAGTTCCGAACCGTCCTGAGCCTCCGCGTCGGCGCTGACCGTTATTTTGGAATCAAGGTCCAGGTTTTCCAGAGCCAGCATCACGGTCATGATCTTGGTGGTACTGGCAGGATACATCTGCCGCATGCGGTTCTTGTCGTAGAGTATCTCCCCGGTATCCGCGTTTATCAGCACTGCAGCGTCCCCGTAGAGTTCCGGCGCGGAAGCCGCCTGAGCCGGAATGCTCACCGCCGGCAGCGCCGCCGCTGTTATCAGGAGGGCCGTCAGGATCAGCGCCGCCGCTCTGACCGCCGCGGCCCGGAACCCGCGCGCAGGGCGCCCTTCATTAATTGCACAATAATTGCCGCAGCCGCAGCGGGCTGCATTTATATTAAAAAAATCTGTTTTCACGTCAAATCCTCCTAAACAGGTGTTACCACTATTCTATCATAACTTTCATTTTTTAGAAGTCATGGCTGTTCTGTTTTCACCGGTGCGCCGCGCTCCTCCATTCTGAAAAAATCATGGTTTTGGGTTGCGAAAGATTGACGTTTAACGGTAAGGGTAGTATAATCGTATACAAATTTTCTTTCCGAAGAAAGTTTTCAACATATATATACATAATTTTTTAGACATTTGGAGGTAACAAAATGGACAGAGTATTTAACTTCTCAGCCGGGCCGTCGACGCTCCCGCTGGAGGTACTTGAGAAGGCACAGGCAGAGCTCCTGAACGCGAATGGCAGTGGAATGTCAGTTATGGAGATGAGTCACCGATCTCAAGCTTTCCAGGACATCATCGACCAGGCGGAAGCAGACCTGCGTGACCTCATGAATATACCGGATAATTATAAGGTAATGTTTCTCCAGGGAGGCGGCACGCTGCAGTTCTCCATGGTTCCTATCAATCTGCTGAGAAACTCCCGCAAGGCTGACTACATCGTGACGGGCAACTGGGCGAAGAAGGCTTTTGAGGAGGCTCAGAAGTTCGGTGACGTGGTTGCTGCTGCTTCCTCCAAGGACAGAAATTTCGCCTACATTCCTAAGACCACGAGAGAGAGTTTCCGTCCGGACGCTGACTACGTTTACATCACCACTAACAATACGATCTACGGAACTCACTGGAACTACAAGGCTCTGCCTGATGTTGGAGACCTGACACTGGTTGCTGACCAGTCTTCCAACTTCCTGGCTGAGGAGTGCAATGTCACGGATTTCGGTCTCATCTATGCAGGAGCTCAGAAGAACGTGGGACCTGCCGGCGTGACCATCGTCATCGCAAGGGAGGACCTTCTCGGTCATGCTCCTGAAAACACTCCGATCTACCTGGACTACAAGATCCACGCAGACAAGGGTTCCATGTACAACACTCCGCCATGCTGGTCCATCTACATCGCAGGACTCACTTTCCAGTGGATCAAGAAGCAGGGCGGCGTGGCAGCCATCGAGAAGCACAACATCGAGCAGGCAAAGCGTCTCTATGATGCCATCGACAACAGCAAGATGTTCAAGGGAACGGTGGATCCTGAAGACAGATCTCTCATGAACTGCACATTCGTAACCGGCGACGCCGATCTGGACAAGAAGTTCATCGCAGAGGCAAAAGCAAACGGTCTGGTAAATCTGGCAGGTCACAGAAGCGTAGGCGGCATGAGAGCCAGCATCTACAATGCAATGCCGGACGAGGGTGTGGACGCTCTCATCGCTTTCATGCAGAAGTTCGAGACGGAAAACAAGTAAACGGGCCGTTATCCGGCCGACCCGCGGCGGGACGCCCGCCCCGGGGGCATTATTGACATCAACAGATGAAAGAGTAAAAAGGATTATATAAAAATGTACAAAGTAGCGACTTTAAACAAGATTTCGCCGGTGGGTCTGGCGGAGCTCACAGACAAGTACGAGATCGTGGAAAACACTGATGAAGCAAACGGCATCGTGGTCCGCAGCCAGGACATGAAGGAGATGGAGTTCAAGGATGATCTTCTCTGCATCGCCAGAGCCGGCGTGGGCGTAAACAACATCAACACCGAAAAGTGCGCTGAAGAGGGCATCGTGGTTTTCAACACTCCCGGCGCCAATGCCAACGCGGTTAAGGAGATAGTAATAGCAGCAGCCCTCATGGCGTCCAGAAACCTGGTGGAGGGTTCCAACTGGGCTTCCGGCCTCGACACTGACATCGCAAAGACGGTGGAAAAGGGCAAAAGCCAGTTCAAGGGCAACGAGATCAAGGGCAAGACCATCGGTGTCATCGGTCTGGGCGGAATCGGCGGCATGGTTGCCAACGCTTTCGTACAGCTGGGTCTCAATGTCATCGGCTACGATGCTTATCTCTCTGTGAGAAACGCCCTGCACCTCTCCAAGCACGCAAGAGTTGTTGAACGCCTGGAAGACATGCTCCCTGAGGTGGACTTCCTCACTGTTCACGTTCACGCAAATGACGAGACAAAGGGCATGATCAACGCCGCTATCCTCAGTCAGCTGAAGGACGGCGCCATCGTACTGAACTATTCCAGAGCTGCCATCGTGGACGACGCTGCCATGAAGGATGCGCTGGAGTCCGGCAAGGTTGCAAGATATGTAACAGACTTCCCTGAGGACAATCTGAAGGAAATGAAGAATGTCATCATGACCCCTCACCTGGGCGCTTCCACGGACGAAGCCGAGGATAACTGCGCGGTTATGGCAGTCGAAGAGATGATGGACTACATCGAGTACGGAAATATCACTCATTCAGTGAACTATCCTGACGTAAACATGGGCAGACCTTGCGATCCTGCCAGAATCGCCCTGCTCCACAAGAACGTGCCGACCATGATCAGCCAGATCACCACCACTCTGAAGGCAAACATCAGCAACATGACCAACCGCAGCTTCAAGAATCACGCTTACACGCTGCTGGATCTGGACGAGAATGTCACTGCTGAGGAGCTGGAGGCGCTCAGGAACATCCAGGGCATCATCAGAGTCCGCGTGATCAAGAACTAGTCTCCGTCTGACAGTAAGCCAGCGGGCAATGACATTAATACAAATAATAAAATCCTCCGGAAGCGATTTTCCGGAGGAAAGCAGACCGGCGCCGTCCCCCTCAGATTTAGGGGCCGGCGCCGGTTATTTATTGCCTCGGTTATATGTTGTGTCGATCCGATTTTTCTAAAGCGCCCTGACAAAGTCCCGCATGCGCCGCAGGCCTTCCATCAGCGTGTCCAGATCCGTAGCGTAAGCCACACGCAGGTAACCCTCCTTGCCGAAGGCCTTTCCGGGAACCACAGCCACGTGCTTCTCCTCCAGCAGACGCATCACAAAATCGTATGACATGGACTCGCTGCAGTCAAGCCTGGACTCCAGTCCTCTGATGTCCAGGAACAGGTAGAATGCACCCTTTGGCTCGATGAAACCGATCTCCGGAAGCTCCCTCCTGAGGAATTCTGTTGCGAAGTGCATCCTCTTGCGATACTCCTCCACCATCATCCGCGTGTACTCTCCGGAGTTTTTCAGAGCTTCGACCCCGGCCCACATGGATATGATGGAAGGATGCGAAGTCATATGCCCCTGAAAGGCCGTTATCGCGGCCGCGATCTCCGGGGCACAGGCTGTGTATCCGATCCTCCAGCCGGTCATGGGCACGGACTTTGAGAGTCCGTTCACCAGCACCGTGATCTCTTTTGCCTCTTCCGACACGGACGCCATGCTCACGAAGCCTCCGTCAAAGTCGATCACCTCATACACTTCGTCGGCTATGATATATATGCCTCTGCTGTAGCAGAACTCCGCGATGGCTTCCAGTTCTTCACGAGTGTGAACCGTGCCCAGCGGATTTGACGGATTGCAGATTATGAGCGCCCTGGTCCGGTCTGTGACGTATTTCTCGATATCCGCCGCAGTGACCTTGAAGTCGTTGGCTCTGTCCGTTTCCACGAACACAGGCGTTCCTCCCGCCAGCTTCACCAGCTCCGGATAGCTCACATAATACGGCGTTGGTATCAGCACCTCATCACCGGGATCGATCAGGGCGAAGCATGCATTTGCCACACCCTGCTTTGCGCCGTTTGACACGACTATCTGCTCCGGCTCGTAGTGCAGCCCGTTCTCTGTCTCCAGTTTCCTGCAGATCTCATCCTTGAGTTCAGGCAGGCCTCCAGCCTTTGTATATCTGGTCAGATTTTCCTCCATGGCCCTGATGGCGCCGTCCTTTGCCTCCTGCGGAGTGTCAAAGTCCGGCTCCCCCACACTGAGGTTTATAACCTGAACGCCCCCGGCCTTCAGATCAAAGACCTTTGCATTTATGGCCATGGTGCCGGAGGGCACTATATTTCTGACCTTCTCTGAAATCTTCATCTCTCTGTTATCCCCCGTAACGCCCGGAAGTCTCCGCCGCGGCATCCCCTTTACCCGGCAGCGCTCCCGGACACGAACTTCCTTCTCTTATCTCTTGTTTGTGGCACCCAGCACGTCTCTGATCTTGTGGGTAACCATTCCCTTGATTGCATCTCTTGCAGGTCCCAGATACTTTCTCGGGTCGAACTCAGCAGGATTTTCCACCAGGAACTGACGTACCGAAGCGGTCATTGCAAGGCGCAGGTCAGTGTCGATATTTACCTTGCACACACCGTACCTGGCCGCAGTTTTGATCATGTCCTCAGGAACACCCTGCGCTCCAGGAATTTCACCGCCGAACTTGTTGCAGAGATCCACGAACTCAGGAATGACCGTTGATGCTCCGTGGAGGACCAGCGGCGTGTCAGGGATCAGCTTGTGGATCTCCTGAAGTCTCTCGAAGTCGAGATAAGGTGTGCCCTTGAACTTGTAGGCACCGTGGCTGGTCCCGATGGCCACTGCCAGTGAATCAACCCCGGTTCTCTCAACAAACTCCGCAGCCTCCTCCGGAACAGTAAATGTCGCCGAACGGGAGTCAACCTTCACGTCGTCCTCCACGCCTGCAAGCTTGCCCAGTTCAGCCTCAACCACAACGCCGTGGGCGTGGGCATAGTCAACGACTTCCTTTGTGAGTTTCAGATTCTCCTCAAAAGGATACTGGGAACCGTCGATCATGACAGATGTGAAACCGTCATCGACGCACTTCTTGCAGATGTCAAAATCTGCACCGTGATCCAGGTGAAGGGCGATGTCCAGACCGCTCTCCTCGATGGCAGCCAGCACGAGGTGCTTCAGGTAAGCAGGCTTCGCATACTTTCTTGCACCTGCGGAAACCTGCAGGATCAGCGGAGCATTTTCCTCCTGGGCAGCTTCCACAATGCCCTGGATAATTTCCATATTATTGACATTAAATGCGCCAACTGCGTAATCCGCATTCAACGCCTTCTTAAACATTTCGGTAGTGGTGACGAGTGCCATATGTTCTCCTCCCGTTATACAATTCCGCACAAGCGCCGGGCCTCGTGCCGGGCGCGTTCCTTTCATAATTGTACTACAATCATCCTTTCAAGTAAATCGGCAATAAGCAGTACCAATGGTTTTCGCCTCCGGCGGCGGCAGCCGCAAAACAGCTGTCGGGAACTCC
The DNA here is from genome assembly GCA_024684465.1 of Clostridia bacterium. Taxonomy (GTDB): domain Bacteria; phylum Bacillota; class Clostridia; order Peptostreptococcales; family Anaerovoracaceae; genus JAIKWW01. The sequence continues at coordinate 6,839 of JAIKWW010000170.1, forward strand.
CGGAGGGGACTTGTTTCCCGAAACTGATTGCCGCAGCATCTGATAGCTGTTATATTATTTAGAAGAAATGGAGAAATACTTATGGAATTAAATAAACTTACGATCGTTGCCGCCACAGGCAACCTGCACAAACTTGAAGAAATCGGCGCCATTACATCTAAATTCGGCATGAACCTCATAAGCAAGAAAGAGGCGGGCGCCGGGGATGTGGATCCGGAAGAGACCGGCATCACATTTGAAGAAAATTCCGAGATCAAAGCCAGAGCGATCATGGAAGCCACCGGAATGCCGGCAGTAGCAGACGACTCCGGTCTTGAAGTGGACTGTCTGAACGGCGCTCCGGGGGTTTACTCCGCCAGGTTCAGTGCGCTGGACAGCGCTCCGGGAGTGTTCCCTGCTGTTTTTTCGGACAGAGATGCCGACGACAGTTCCAACAACGCAAGACTCCTTGAACTGCTTGCGGAGGTGCCGGAGGACAAACCTGCGGCCCACTTTGTCTCCGTCGTGACAATCGTGTTCCCTGACGGAAAAGTTCTCAGTTCACGGGGTGAGTGCCCGGGCTACATCACCCGTACTCCTGCGGGAACAAACGGCTTTGGATACGACCCGCTTTTCGTTCCCGAAGGCTACTGCGGCAGGACTTACGCCCAGCTCTCTCCGGAGGAAAAGAACGAAAACAGCCACAGGGCCAGAGCCCTGAGAGGCCTGGAAGAAATGCTGGAGAAGCTTTAGGTTATGAGCAGCAGTAATCAAAGGGAAACCGGGTACCGGGACGGCGCCGGCAGCTGGATGCTGAAGGTGACAGTCTACACGGTCAAACAGCTGCGGGATCCTTACTATCAGGGTGCTGCCGCTGAGACAGGATTCTTTTTTCTGCTCTCTCTGCTTCCGATTTCCGCCCTGATATTCCAGGTGCTTTCTCTGCTGGGAATAACCAACAGAGTTCTGTCACTCATGATCAGTTCCCTTCCGGATGAAACAAAGGACAGCATAACTGTGAGGAACATCCTGGACATGCTGCTCAATTCCGGCAAAGCCGGTCTCAGCAGCTTCATCCTGCTGGCGCTGACCCTCTGGGCTGCCTCAAAGCTGGTCTTTTCCCTTATTCGCCGTTCCAACTATACCTACGGGCTCACTGAAGACGTCATAGGTATCGGTGCATATATCAGAGCCCGCATCAGATCCATTGTCACGGTCTCATTCCTCATAGCGGTGGGGATCATCTGGATGCTGGTTCTGGTTTACGGTCAGGAGGGAGTGAACCTGCTGGACTCGTTCATCAATGATCATGTGGAATATTCAGATCATTACACAGGCTGGCTCTTCAGCCTGGTCAGGTGGCCGGTATTTTTTATAACTTCGGTGATCTTCATCGCAGTTTTTTACAAGACACTTCCCTCAAAGATGCCGAAATTCCGGGAAGTACTGCCAGGTGCGGTATTCTCCTCGGCGGGACTTCTGACAGGCACATTCCTGTACTTCCTGTATTTCAGGTTCATAAGCCACATGAGCATCATCTACGGATCTCTGGCCACCATCATAGCTCTCCTCATCTGGTCCTTCTGGATGGGATATATCGTGATAGTGGGAATGGTTGTCAACCACTCCGCATCCCGTGTAAGAGGCGAACATGTGGAGGATTGACATCGATACGACCCGTCGCCGAATAATCCTGACGGAATGTCGAGCCAAAAGAACTCAAACCATTTTATCCTGTAAACCTATTTCAAAAAATAATAATCCCCTGCGGAAATTATCCGCAGGGTATTTGATTTCATATTCGTTTTTATCTCCCCGGGTTTAGAACAGGAAGAATACCACCATGTCCACTACGAATGTAGGAATCAGAATGGAGCAGGACCATGCCATGTAGCCGAAGAATGAAGGCATCTTGATCTTGTTCTCTTCTGCGATGGACTTAACCATGAAGTTCGGTGCGTTACCGATATATGTATTCGCACCCATGAATACCGCACCGGCGGAAATAGCCAGGAGCATTGTAGGAGCTACTGCGCCAACTGTGGTTGCAACTGCGTCTGCAGCTGTGTATCCCAGAGAACCTGCTGTCTGCAGGAATACCAGGTATGTCGGCGTATTGTCCAGGAATGAGGACAGTGCACCTGTTGCCCAGAACATCTGCCAAGGCTGATCCAGTCCCAGAGACGCGCCGTGAACCTTCAGAAGTGCCAGTGCCGGGATCATCGTGATGAAGATTCCGATGAACAGCTTTGCAACCTCTGCGATAGGAGCAAATGTGAATTCGTTCTTTTTTCTCGTTTCCTTCTTTGTGGTGATCATTGAGAGGCCTGCAGCCACCAGAATGATCACGCACTCTACGATGCTTGCATATGCGAACTCGTAGTCGAAGATCACGATGCCGTTTCCGTTTGCGAATACGTCAAACATCTGCGGAAGCAACCCGCTGGAGAGTACGCCCAGGATGATCATTGCAACGAAGATCAGGTTGTGTACGCCTTCCAGTCCCAGCTTTTCGTCAGGAGCGCCTGCCTTCTTGATATCTTCAGGAGATCTGCCCTCTGCCAGTTCCTTCTTCTCATATCTGTGATCGATAAATGCGAATACAGCGAGAAGAATGACCAGATTCAGTGCCAGCAGCGGCAGAAGATGGAATGTCCATGTGAAGGAGATGCCTCTCTGGAATCCCATGAAGAGCGGTGGATCGCCCAGCGGAGTGAGACAGCCGCCGATATTTGCCACCAGGAATATGAAGAACACTATGATGTGTGTCTTTTTCTGTCTCCAT
>JAIKWW010000112.1 GCA_024684465.1 Clostridia bacterium
CAGGGAAGCATACAGAACAGGTATTGGAAAGATCACAGTCAAGTCCAAGTACGAGTTCGAAGAAGGTTCCCACGGCAAGATGCAGATCGTGTTCACGGAGATTCCTTATCAGGTGAACAAGGCCCGTGTCATCGAAAAGATAGCCGAGCTGGCAAAGGAAAAGAGAATCGAACACATCTCCGATGTCAGAGATGAATCTGACAGAGAGGGCATGAGAATCGTGGTGGAACTGAAGAAGGACGCCAACCCTCAGGTAACTCTCAACAGACTTTTCAAGCATACACAGCTTCAGGATACACAGAGCATCATCATGATAGCTCTGGTGGACGGTCAGCCGAGAACGCTGAACATCTACGAAATGCTGAAGTATTACATAGAATTCCAGGAGGAAGTGATCACCCGCAGGACCAGATTCGACCTGAAGAAGGCCCAGGAAAGAGCTCACATCCTGGAAGGTTATCTCATCGCTCTGGACAACATCGACGAGGTTATCAGGATAATCCGTTCCTCCTACAACGATGCCAAGCAGAAGCTGATGGACAGATTCGGACTCAGCGATGTGCAGGCTCAGGCCATCCTGGACATGAGACTTGCAAGGCTGCAGGGTCTGGAACGTGAGAAGATCGAAAACGAGTACAAAGAACTGCAGGAGAAGATCGAGTGGTTCAACAAGATCCTCTCAGATCACTCAGTACTCATGGGTGTTATCAGAGATGAACTCATCGAGATCAGAGACAAGTTCGGTGACGAAAGAAGAACCGAGATCGTTCCTGACGAGGGTGAGATCGACGAAGAAGACATGATCGAAGAGGAGCAGGTGGCAGTTACTCTGACTCATCTCGGATACATAAAGAGAGTTCCTATGGATACCTACAAGACTCAGAAGAGAGGCGGCAAGGGAATCACGGGACTCACCACGAGAGAGAATGACTTTGTAAAGAACCTGATCGTGACTTCAACTCACGACTATCTGCTGTTCTTTACGAATACGGGAAAGGTCCACAGAATCAAGGCATACGAGATTCCTGAGGCACAGCGTACCGCAAAGGGAACTCCGGCAGTCAACTTCCTGAATCTGATGCAGCATGAGAGAATCACAGCAATGATCCCTATGAGCAGGGACAATGATGGCAAGTATCTCATCTGCGTAACCAAGAAGGGTCTCATCAAGAAGACTGACACAGCAGAATTCGCAACCAGCAGAAAGACAGGTCTGGTGGCTATCAAGCTGAAAGACGGAGATGAACTCATCGACGTAATGCACACCAGCGGGGAGAATGACGTTCTCATCGTAACCCAGGAAGGAAAGAGCATCCGCTTCAACGAGACGGATGTGAGACCTATGGGAAGGATGGCATCCGGCGTGAGAGCCATCACTCTGGAGGGTGACGACAGAGTAGTTTCCATGGTTACCTGCAACGATGAAGAGGAATTGCTGGTAGTTACCGAGAACGGTTTCGGAAAGAGGACCACTCTCACCGAATACAAGGTTCAGGCAAGAGGCGGCAAGGGTCTTCTGACTTATGACAAGTCCAAGTTCAACAAGACCGGCAAGCTGATCGGAGCTCTGGTCGTGGCTGAAACTGACGATGTCATGCTGATCAATTCCGACGGTATCATCATCAGGATCAGTGCAAGTGATGTGTCCCAGCTGGGGAGAGCGACCCAGGGAGTCAGGATCATGAAGATCGCTGAGGACAGCAATATCATCACAATGGCCAAGGTTGTCAGGGATGATGACAAGGAAGACGGGGACAGCGAATCTGACGACGGCTCCGGTGAACAGACTACTCTCAACGTTTGAGGTGAAACCGTGAGGGTATTATAAAAATATATGCTCCGGCGTGAGCCGGGGCATTCATCATAATACTCTATGGTTAAAGGAGTGGATAATAATGGCAGATTTTCTGAAGTTCACAGTGCCCGGAAAGGCTGAATACGTGGGAGTTGTAAGACTTGCCGTTTCTTCCGCAGCAAATACGGCGGGGTTCAACCTTGAAGATATAGAGGACATTCAGGTGGCAGTTTCCGAGGTTTGCAATCACATTTTCTGCGACTGCAGATCAGGTGAGAGTGTAAACTATGACGTTTACTGCGAGGTAGGAGACAATTGCATTACCATTTCCATCGACGACGGCATAGATCCCGGCATCGGACCTGAGGATATGCGGGAGGACGTGGAGTGCTATACCAGCAGAGCTTCCTGCTGTGAAGAGGTTAAAAGGTGCGCCGAAGAGACGATGAACGGAAGGGAAAAATTCCCTTGCAGAGACCTCTCCGGTGGTGAGAATAAGGAAACAGAAACGACACAGATTTTCGATCCGTATACCAGTCTGCTCATGCTGAGAGCCCTGATGGATGAAGTTCAGGTTTACTCAGACAGGAGAAACAGGGATAATATGCTGATCCGCCTGATCAAATATCTGTAACAGAGGTTCTTTTCCTGAGAGGGATCAAGATGGCAAAATCTGCAGCAACAGCTGCTTCTCCCGCACCTGAAACAAAAGACAAGATCAGGGAAACCGGGGATCTCTTCCGGAAGTTCAGGGAAACGGGCGACGTGGCCATAAGAAACAAGATTGTTGAAAAATATATTTATATAGTGAATATCCTGGTCAAGAGATATCTGAACAAGGGCATCGAATATGATGACCTGTTTCAGGTCGGCTCTATGGCTCTGGTACTCGCTGCGGACAGGTTCGATCCCGACAAGGGAGTCGAATTTTCAGCCTTCGCAACTCCCACCATTCTCGGAGAAATCAAGAGATATTTCAGAGATAAGGGCTGGGCTATGAAGGTGCCGCGGCGCATGAAGGATCTCTCCGTAAGGATCCCGAAGGTTCAGCAGGAACTGGAAAAGGAACTGTCCAGAGCGCCGAAGGCTGCGGAGATCGCCGAAAGGCTGGGTGTCTCTGCGGAGGACGTGCTGGAGGCTCTGGAATCCGGGCACGCCTACAGTGCCTATTCACTGCAGCAGAGCATGGAGAGCGAGGACGAGAACAGCAATGTGTTTATCGAAAAGTACACCGGCGAAGAAGAGACCGGGTTCGATACTTTTGAAAATGCTGATTTTCTCAGACGCACCATGGACAAGTTCACGCCGGAGGAAAGGCGCTTTTGTCAGCTGCGCTTTATAGAAGACAAGACGCAGCAGCAGATAGCGGCAGAACTGGGGGTTTCCCAGATGACGGTTTCACGTATTGAAAAAAAGATAAGAGCAAAATTCAAAGAGGAGTACGTAAAGTAATGAGCAGAGTTTTTTCCGGTGTTCAGCCGACAGGAAATATCCATATTGGTAACTATCTCGGGGCACTTAAGCAGTTCGTGGATCTTCAGAATGATCACGAATGTGTCTACTGTATCGTCGATATGCACGCAATGACAGTTCCAAAGAGTGCAGAGGAACTCAGGAACAGCATACTCGATGTGGCTGCGCTGTATCTGGCTATCGGCATCGATCCCGAGAAGTCTATCGTCTTCGTGCAGTCAGACGTGCCGGGGCACGCTGAACTGGGCTGGATGCTCACATGCAACTCCTATACAGGTGAACTCTCAAGAATGACACAGTATAAGCAGAAGAGCAAGAACAAGGAATCCGCTCCTACGGGCCTGTTCATGTATCCTGTGCTGATGGCTGCTGACATTCTCCTCTATGACGCAGCTCTGGTTCCGGTTGGAGACGATCAGAAGCAGCACATCGAGCTCACCCGTGACCTGGCCATCCGTGTAAACGGAAAGTACGGCGAGGACACATTTGTGGTTCCTGAGGGAAGCTACATGAAGAGCGGTGCCAGGGTAATGGCTCTGGACGATCCGACAAGCAAGATGAGCAAGAGTGCCGAAAATGAAATGAGCAGGATCTCCCTGATGGATTCTCCTGCCAAGATCAAGAAGGCAATCATGAGAGCTACCACGGATTCCGACGGCATTATCAGATTTGACATTGAGAACAAGCCTGGAATCAGCAATCTGCTCTCCATCTACAGTGCATTTTCCGGAAAGACCGTGGCTGATCTGGAGAAGGAATACGATGGCAGCGGCTACGGCACTCTCAAAAAGGATCTTGTTGAGGTTGTTGTTGACGCCCTCACTCCGTTCCAGGAGAAGTACAACGAGATCAGACATTCAGATGAGCTGATCAGGATCCTTCAGAACGGCGCAGAGAAGGCAAATGCCATTTCCGAGAAGACCATCGCCAGGGTTAAGAAGAATCTGGGAATGGGAACGGGAGCAGGAAGAAAGCTCACATTTTAAATAACTGACATAGAACAAACAACAGTCCTCAGGTCGTACCAACGTCAAGAGGGCTGTTTTTTACGCCGGGAAAATGCAGTATAATAGTTCAAAGACACAGGAGCAAAAGGGCATATTGTATAAGAGCGTGCGCCGGTCACACTCAAAAATAATATTTTATTAACCGGAGTATTGGAACGGAGGTACAGAAATTGAAGACTGTCAGATTGGGAAAGACAGAGATAGTTACTTGCAAGAACGGATTCGGAGCACTGCCGATCCAGAGGATATCCGATGAGGAAGCGGTGAAGCTCCTCCGGAAGGCATATGAATCAGGAATCACTTTTTTTGATACAGCCAGACTTTACAGTGACAGTGAACACAAGATAGGGCTGGCATTCTGCAGTGATGATTACAATGTGAGAGATAAGATTTTTATCGCTTCAAAGACCATGGCAAAGGACGGAGACGGCCTCAGAAAGGATCTGGAGACCACCCTCAGCGAACTGAAAACGGACTATCTTGATCTGTATCAGCTCCACAATCCTGCAGTCTGTCCAAAACCGGGAGATCCGGACGGCCTCTACGACGCTCTTCTGGAGGCAAAGAATTCCGGTAAAGTGAGACATATAGGCATAACGGAGCACAGGCTGCCGGTAGCTGAAGAGGCTGTGGAATCGGGTCTTTATGAGACGATGCAGTTTCCGTTCAACTACCTGGTATCGGAAAAGGAAATCGCGCTGGCGGAGAAGTGCAGGGATGCTGACATGGGATTCATATGCATGAAAGGAATGTCCGGCGGCCTCATCACCAGCGCTGCCGCAGCTGCAGCCTTTTGCGACGAGCATGAGTACGTGCTCCCGATCTGGGGCGTGCAGACAGAGAAGGAACTGGATGAATTCCTGGCTTTCAATGACGTAAAGGCACTTGTGACAGATGAGATAAAGGCAATAATAGAGGCTGACAGGGCACAGCTGGTGGGGGATTTCTGCCGGGGCTGCGGCTACTGCATGCCTTGTCCTGTGGGCATAGAGATCAACACCTGCGCCCGGATGTCATTGCTGCTGAGAAGAGCTCCGTCTGCGGGCTACCTCTCCTGGGAATGGAAAATGGAGATGGAAAAGATCGAGAGCTGTCTGGACTGCGGAGCATGTAAGTCAAAGTGTCCTTACGGACTTGATACACCGAATCTGCTGAGGAAAAACCTTCAGGATTACAAGGACGTACAGGCAGGAAAGGTCAGCATAGAGAAGAATTAGTTTTATCCCGGAGGCCGTCCGGGGCGGACAGCTCGCGCCGGGACGGTTTTGGAGACGGAGTCTGGTATGAGATTATTACTTGCGGAAGATGAAAGGGAGTTATCCAACGCCCTGACTACGATACTGAAACACAACAACTACACTGTAGATCCGGTCTACGACGGGCAGGATGCCCTGGATTACCTGGAGTCCGAACTCTATGATGCCGCGATCATGGACATCATGATGCCGAAGATGGACGGACTGACAGTGTTGAAAAAAGCCAGGGAAAAGGGGATAACGATTCCGATCCTGCTTCTGACAGCCAAGTCGGAGATCGACGACCGGGTTGCCGGTCTGGACGGGGGAGCCGACGACTATATGACAAAGCCCTTTGATATGAAGGAGCTGCTGGCAAGAGTAAGGGCCATGACCCGCAGGGCCGGCGAAACGATGACCGACAATACGCTGAAGTTCGCAGATCTTGAGCTGGACAGGGCAACTTTTCTGCTGAGCTGCGGCGGGAGCACGGAGCGCCTGGCGGGCAAAGAGTTCCAGATGGTGGAGATGCTCATGTCGAATCCGGGACAGATAATCTCCACGGATCACTTCATGGAAAAGATCTGGGGGAACGAATCCGACGCGGAGCTGAACGTGGTATGGGTCTACATTTCCAACATACGCAAGAAGCTGTCCGGGATCGGTTCAAAGGTTTCGATCAGAGCAAAGCGCAGCGTGGGATATTATCTGGAGGTAAACGATGATTAACAACCTTCGGCGCAGATTTATAGTGGTGACGATGATATCCGTATTTGTGGTCCTTTTTGTAATAATGGGAACCATCAACATCACAAATTATCTCAATGTGGTGAGTAATGCGGAAAAGACCATTTCCCTCATAAGGGACAACGGCGGCACTTTCCCGAAACCTGAGTCTGAAGGCGGCCCGGGGTTGGCGCAGGAAGGAGAAGCGAGAGCTGAGGGCGGAAGTGAAGGGACTGTCATGGGTCCGCCGCCGTTTTTTGGAAGAGGAGACCGGAGCATGGATCTGGAAGCTCCTTTCAATACCAGATATTTCACCGTAACTCTGGATGACAACGGAAACGTGACGGCAACTGATACGGAGCATATAGCAGCTGTCTCTTCCGGGCAGGCTGAGGAACTTGCCCTCGGACTGTGGGATGTGGAAGGGCAGATTGCCAACGATCAGAACGGTTTTGAAGGCATATACCGGTACACCTCGTATCTCACGGATGATGGCGGAAGAAGCTACATTTTTCTGGATTGTTACAGAGAACTGAACAGTGTTCACAACTTTCTGGTTGTGAGTTCCGGAGTGTCTCTGCTGGGGATGCTCCTGGTGCTGATAATGGTAGTAACCCTCTCCCGGAGAGCAGTGAAGCCGGTGGCTGAGTCCTACGAGAAGCAGAAGGGTTTCATAACCAATGCCAGCCACGAGATCAAGACGCCGCTGGCTATAATCGAGGCAAATGTGGATGTTATGGAGATGATGGACGGGGAGAGCGAGTGGACCCGGAGCACCAGAAACCAGATCCGCAGGCTTTCGTCCCTGACGGAGAAGCTGGTTTTCCTTTCAAGAATGGACGAGGAAAATACCAGACTTCCGTTTATGGAGTTCGATCTGTCGGAGGCTGTCAGGGAAACTGCCGGTTCATTTGAAGGAGTGGCGGAAAGCCGGGGAAAAACGCTCAGGATCAGTGCTCCCGTGGATTGCAGGTACAATGGAAATGAGGAGACGATCCGTCAGGCGGTATCACTGCTGGTGGACAATGCCATGAAATATTCCGACGAGGGTGCGGAGATTCTGGTTTCTCTGACAAAGCAGGGAAGCAAAAATGTAATCCGGGTGGAAAATACTGTGGATCACATCGACAACGGAAATCTGGATGTGCTCTTCGAGCGTTTCTACCGTCCAGACGAGTCCAGGAGCACCGAGACCGGCGGGCACGGGATTGGCCTGTCGGTGGTGAGAGCCATCGCCGAGGCGCACAGGGGACGTGTGTCTGCGGAGGGCCGGGACGGAAAGAGGATCATATTTACGGTGATGCTGTAGGGCGGAGCCCGGGATATTGATATTGATATTATTAATAATATTGGCATGATGAAGCGGAATTTCGCGATAATGAACCTCAATGTGACAGTTTTGTGAACGTTGGGGGAATGTGGTGCGAAATACCGGTGACTGTTTGCTGGAAGCAGGCTGGAGCCTTTGAAAATAAAGGGCTCCAGCTATTTTTATTTTTTGTGAAAAACCGTCGGAGTTTTTAAGTAAATTAAGTTTCAGTTTAAGTTCAGTTGGTAAACTGCAAATTGTCAAAGGGAACAGAGCCCGGCGGAAAAGGGACGGGACAGATGAAGAGAAGAAATTGACGATTGAAAATACAAACAGAAGGGACGTGACACCATGGCAAATCAGATGGTATTCAAGAGATATGAATTCAAATACATGATGACTGAAGCTCAGCAGCATGAGCTTCT
>JAIKWW010000041.1 GCA_024684465.1 Clostridia bacterium
CCATGGCCATCGTCATGGATCCGAAGACCGGAGACATACTGGCCATGGGAACCTATCCGGGATTTGACCTGAACAATCCGAGAGGCGTTGCAACCGGGGACGATCCGGCTATCCTGGACAGCATGACAACGGCTGAGAAAGTGACTTACTGGAACAAAATGTGGAAGAATCCTCTGGTAAACGAGCTCTACGAACCGGGTTCTCCATTCAAGCTCATAACCACGTCAGCTGCCCTTGAGGAGGGACTGACCAGCACGGCAGATACTTTCCAGTGCGCGCCTATCACTATCTATGACGTTACTCTGAATTGCTGGAAGGCGCCTGCGTCCCACGGTACAGAGACTCTGGTACAGGGCGTTGCGAACTCGTGCAACCCTGTATTCATCACTCTTGCCACAAGACTGGGACTTGACAGATTTTACAACTACCTGGATCTATTCGGCATAAGCAAGAACACGGGTATAGACTTCCCGGGCGAGGCTTCGTCCATCATACAGACAAAGGCGGACGCAGGTCCTGTAGGACTGGCCACCATGGGTTACGGCCAGGGTATCGCAGTGACTCCGATCCAGATGATCACGGCACTGAGTGCCATCGGAAATGACGGAAAGATGATGAAGCCGAGACTGGTTCAGGCTCTGGCAGATTCAGACGGAAAGATAACGGAGTCCTTCGATCCGAAGGTCGTAAGACAGGTAATATCCACACAGACCGCTTCGGAAGTGGCTTCCATGATGGAGGGCGTAGTAAGCGGCGGTACAGGTTCTGCAGCCTATATCCCGGGCATGAGAGTCGGCGGCAAGACAGGTACTGCGCAGAAGGTTGAAAACGGAATGTACACCGATCAGACCTATTCCTCATTCTTTGCCATGGCGCCTATGGATGACCCGCAGGTTGCGGTGCTCTTCATAGTTGACTCCCCTCAGGGCGTTCACTACGGCTCGCAGACAGCGGGTCCGGGCGTAAAGATGATCCTGTCCGACACACTGAACTACCTGGCAGTTCAGCCGAAATACACCGAGGAGGAAATGGCGGCGGTCGCGTCACAGAGCGTATCTGTCCCTGATTTTACAGGTTACCTTTACGAGGACGCAGTAGAAGTTCTCAGAAAACTTGGTCTTACCGGGATGGCATGCCCGACCGGATCCAGCGGATTCACAGTGGTGGATCAGTATCCGAAGCCGGGTACGATGCTCTACGGAGGCAACACGGTGTGCCTGTACGCACAGTAAACACGGAAGTAATAACGGGAATCGCGTTCCGCTCCGGCGGAGCCGGTTCCTATTAGTCGTAATATGGAGGAAATGATAATGAAACTTGCCGATCTGTTAAGAAATACAGGAGTTGAATGCCCGCAGGGGCTTGAAGAAACAGAGATTTCCGGCATCAGCTACAATTCTCTGAACACGAAACCGGGAGATGCGTTCGTGTGCATCAAGGGTTTCACCACTGACGGACACCACTACGCAGGAGCTGCCGAGAAGGCGGGAGCTGCGGTGATAATAGCGGAGGACGAGCTTGAGGGGATCGGTATCCCTGTGGTCTATGCAAAGGAAAACAGGAGCATGCTTTCTGCAATCTCTGCGAATTTCTACGGACGTCCTTCCGATGACATGCTGATCTTCGGCGTTACAGGCACCAACGGAAAGACCACGATCTCGTATCTGGTACAGGCAATAGTCGAGGCCGCAGGCCGCAAGTGCGGTGTTATCGGCACCATCGCATACGTTTACGGCGGGCAGACTTTCACATCTGTCAATACCACGCCGGAATCCCTGGAACTGCAGCGCATGTTCCACGAGATGAAGACGGAATATGCCACAGACGTGTGCTCCATGGAAGTTTCCTCTCACTCACTTGCGCTGTCCAGAACTGACGATATCAGCTTCGACTACAGCATCTTCACGAACCTGACGCCGGATCACATGGACTTTCACAGGGATTTTGAGCATTACTATGCTGCGAAGAAGAAGCTCTTCCTGCAGACCGGAAAGGGCAGCGTGATCAACACTGACGATAAGTACGGCCGAAGGCTCTTCGATGAGCTGAAGGCGGAGGGCAGAAATGTCTATTCCTGCGGTATCGGCGATGAAACAGCTGACTTCAGAGCGGAGATTCTGGAGGCGGGAGCAGGCGGAACGGACATGGAAGTGTTCAGAAACGGCGAGTCTCTCGGCAAGATGCACGTGAACACACCGGGAAAGTTCTCTGTTTCCAATGCTTTGTGCGCTCTGGCAGCGACTGTTCTGGCAGGGATCTCCTTTGATGACGTAAAGAAGGGAATCGAAGGCACCCCGGGTGTCGCAGGCAGATTCGAGAGCGTGAGAAACAGCAGAAATCTGGCTGTTATCGTGGACTACGCTCACACTCCTGACGCCCTTGAAAAGGTCATCAGGACAGCAAGAGAATTTACAAAGGGAAAGATCATCACTGTCTTTGGCTGCGGCGGGGACAGAGACAATACAAAGAGACCGCTCATGGGAGCATCTGCAGGCAGCCTGTCTGACTTCTGCGTTGTGACCAGCGACAATCCGAGAACTGAGAATCCGGACAAGATTATCGAACAGATCCTGCCGGGCATCGATGAGACCGGCTGCAGCTATGTGGTGGAGCCTGACCGTCGCGAGGGCATAAAGAAGGCCCTTGAGATGTGCGGCGCTGAGGACACTGTGATCATCGCGGGCAAGGGCCACGAGGATTATCAGATCATAGGAAAGACAAAGCACCATTTCGATGACAGGGAAACTGCCCGTGAGATCATCGAGAATGAGCTGTAGTTTTCAGGATTGACGGGAGATTGATGATGAAGGAAATGACAGTGGCGGCGGCTGCTGAGCTCGCGGGAGAAAACAGGGTATCCGGACCGGCTGACAGCAGGTTCGGTGCGGTTGTCACCGATTCCAGAAAAGCGACGGCGGGGACGCTGTTCATAGGTCTGGTGGGTGAAAAGAACGACGGAACGAAGTTTGCCGAATCGGCTTACGGGGCGGGATGCCGCGCAATGCTGCTGACGGCGGGCCATCCGGCTGTGGAGGAAGTTCTGAAGCACGGGGATGCGGCTGTGATCGAGGCAGAAGACACCCTGACTGCCATGCAGAAGCTGGCAAAGGGCTATCTGGCGGGATGTCGCGCGAAGAAGATCGCCATAACCGGAAGCACGGGAAAGACCACGACAAAGGAGATGACTTACGCTGTCATCTCAAGCAGGTACAAGACGATCTGCAATCACGAGAATTTCAACAATCACATCGGCGTGCCCCTGACGGCTTTTACCGTTGAAGAGGATACGGAGATCGGGATCTTCGAGATGGGGATGAACCACAGGGACGAGATACGCCCGCTGGCAGATATCGTACGGCCGGAGGCTGCAGCTATTACTAATATAGGTGTGTCCCACATAGGAAATCTGGGATCCCGGGAGAATATCTGCGAGGAAAAGATGAACATCACCCACTTCATGGGGGAGGGTGATCTCTTCGTGTTCAATGCTGATGACGATATCATGAGCAGGATCGCCGGGGTTGAAACGGCTTATGAGAAGCTGGGCCAGGGCGAGCAGGCCGGCCCGGATGGGGTCGCTGTGTCAGATGTGAAGGACAACGGCATCGACGGAATTACTTTCACTCTCACTTACGGGGGTAAGTCTGTGCCTTTCAGACTGACTGTGCCGGGAAGACACAACGCCTGGAACGCTGCTGTGGCAGCTGCGCTGGGACTCCGCTACGGCATAAGCCTGGAGGAAAGTGCGGCGGTGCTTGAGAATTTCAGCAACACCGGCAAGAGGCTTCTGCGCCGTGAAGGCAATGGAATTACTGTCATCGATGACACTTACAATGCAAATCCCGAGTCGGCCATGGCCGGTGTGAAGGTACTGGCGGCTACTCCTGCTGAGCGGAGAGTGGCTGTGCTGGCTGACATGCTGGAGCTGGGCGACGGCGAGGAGGAGATGAACCGGGACACACTCAGGTTCGCACTTGAACAGGGCGTGGAGCTGGTGGTGGCAGTGGGCAGCATCATGAGCCGCGCTGCTGCGGGAATCGGCGAAGACCGCAGACTGGTGAGCTTTGAAACGAAGGAGGAGTTCATCGCTTCTGCAGGTGATATCATTAGAAGAGGAGATGTGATCCTGGTAAAGGGTTCACATTCAACACATATAGACGAGGCTGCAGCTTATCTTGCAGAGAATG
>JAIKWW010000045.1 GCA_024684465.1 Clostridia bacterium
TGGAAATGTACGGATTCGGTCTGAAGAAAAAGCCAAGATCCGGTGAAGATGAAGTCGAAGCGAATGAAGAGGCGAACGGATCTGAAGCTGATTACGATGCTGAAGATTTCGCATATTTATTAATATATCTCCCTGAGGGCATAGGATCTTCAAAGGCAGATAAAGAGCTTGCCGAAGAAATATGCATGTATAACGATGAAGCTATAACCGGTCCTTGCATGATCCTTGTTTACACAGGATTCTATGGTCATAACGAGTCGATCTGGAACGCGCTGAATCCACTGCACTACTTCGAATTCCATTTCGACGAGACTCTCAACAACGTGAGCACAGCGTCAGGAACTCACGGTTCTTATGATCCTTACGGCGAGGCAGGCGGATCCATCATCAAGGTTCTGAAGGACGCGACACTCTATCGTCCAAGCCTGGCAGAATGGGGTGTCAGAGAAGAAAAAGCAGTCCCTGCCCGTCCGTATCCTGACGACGAGTACTTCAGGTTAAACTCGTTAGAAGATGACGAGGATGAAGTTGAACCACAGGAAAAACCTGAGGAATTCTACATCCCGACAGTATCCTACACTGTACCTGGTGGTGGCGGAAACAGCGGCGGCCGTTCCAGCGGTGGCTTATCATCCACTACTATCACGGAGCCTCAGGTTCCATTAGCTGAGTTGCCTGAACTTAACAAGAAGGACCACGTGGCATATGTGATCGGTTATGAAGATGGCACAGTAAGACCTGAAAACCTCATTACGAGAGCAGAAGTTTCAACTATCTTCTTCAGACTCCTGACTGACGATTCCAGACAGGCAATCTGGAGCAGCAGCAACAGCTACAGGGATACCGCAGCAGATGCATGGTACAACAACGCAGTATCCACTCTGTCCAACGGCGGCGTGCTCTCAGGCTACACTGACGGAACATTCCTGCCATCCGGAAATATCACAAGAGCGGAATTCGCTACTATCGCTGCAAGATTCGACGAATCCACAGTTGATACATCGAGCGTGAGCTTCTCTGATATCAGCGGACACTGGGCTGAGAACAATATCAAGAGAGCAGCAGCTCTGGGCTACATCACAGGTTACCAGGACGGCAGCTTCAAGCCGAACGCTCCTATCACAAGAGCAGAGGCTATGACTCTGATGAACAGAGTTTTGGGCCGTGACAAGATCAGCGCAGCCGGTCTGCTGGACAACATGGCTAAGTGGTCCGACAACCCGGCAACTGCATGGTACTATGTGGCAGTTCAGGAAGCTACCAATACTCATGACTACACCATCACTGACGGCGTAGAGACATGGACGAGCATCCTCGCAAACCGTGACTGGGCAGCACTTGAAAAAGAGTGGGCAACAGGTGCAGAGAGAGGCGCTGAAGTATTCCAGCCTGTAGAGGAAGAAACACCTGCAACAGAATCTGAAGCAGGAACCGAAGCTGAAGCATAGACAAAAGCTCAGATCAAAGGCAGAAGGATAAAACAGCAAAACACTCATGTTGAATGCCCTTTCAGCATCTATCATATGCCTTTGTCCAAGGCAAAATCAAAAACTCCCCGCGACAGGCGGGGAGTTTTTATATGGAATGAAACGATTCCTGCGTAAGAGGCCGATCCTGGCCGGAGTTCCTGGGAATTGCTGCAACAAATGAGCCCGGTGCAGGTTGTGGAGGGACTGGGTAAAAAGCAGTGGAGTGAGTGGTCAGATACACACTGGCTTTTTGAACAATTTTCGTTTTAACGAAGTTAAAGAATGTTGGAATATGGAGTCTGAAACATATTACGGTTACAGTTTAATCGTCTAATTGCGATGCGGCTTTTTTATCCTGCGGATGAAAATATTATTACAAATGCATTACAACATTACAATAACATTACAAAGGTTACAATTTATAACCTTAATGAAACTTTAGATTGTTACTCTTGCTTCAAGAGGAAAGGGCTTTAAGCCGCCTGAACGCAAACATGGCGGCGGCAATTCTCGAGTGGTTTTTTAGGAGGAAATTAGTATGTTGAAAAGGTTTAAACGAGCGGGGGTATGGGCTCTGGCGCTGTCCATGGCAGTGACCATGACTCCTGCGACGGCATTTGCGGATGTCGAAACGGGTGAATCTGAACCTTTGGCGGTTCAGGTTGACGGAGGTACTCAGGTTGCGGAAGCTCCGGCTGCGGAAGCCCCGGCTCCGACGACCGGAGTCGAAGTAAACGAGCCGACGACCGGAACTGATCAGATTGCAGGCAATCCGACGACCGGAAACAATCAGACAGAGGAGAAGACTCCTTTGGACGAGAGATTTGGAATGTCTATGGGGAATTTCAGATCTCTGCTTCCATTTGTTGGTCCTGTAGCTTACGGTGAAGTCCGTTCCTACAATGGCGACTGGAAAACAGGGGACGATAACGGCCCGCAGCTCCAGCCGGTAGAGGGACAGACTCTGGAAGATCTTAATTTAACAAGAAATTACGCATTTTTCAAAAACATGAATGCTGCTGTATGGGCAATCAGTACTGACGTATTTGGCTCATTCGTGACTGATAATGCAGACGGCAGCGAAGCAGAGGACTTTTTCAAGGCTCCATCTGCTGACGGCATGAACGAGCCGGGCTTCGTTGTAGAGCGTATCACTTCGGATGATCCGGAAGAACGCGCTGTTTACGGAATCCACATGACAGCTGTGGACGTAACTGTAACGGCTGACGATGCCAACATGATCGACGATAACTATGAGGAACATCCTGTGTTCACGGTAACCGAGACTCTCGGCGAATTTCCGAAGGCTCTGGATGAGCAGATGAAGGCCAACAAGGGCACTATGGCTCGGAGCACATATGTTGAGATGGGAAACATGTCACCGTCGAATACCGCGAAGCTTATTCCGAAGTTCAAGTATCCGGTTGAGGTTTATGATGAACTGAAATCAGTTTGCGGCTACAGTGTAGTCGGTCATATCCAGCCGAAGAACGAGAATGACGGAAATGAGATCGTCGATCTGGTTCACGGTATGTGGGCGCCTTTCGAATTGAAGGATGACGATAATAATAACGACGAGCCGCAGGTATTAAGTTCCCAGGCGGAAGATGACGTTATCACTGCGAACAGTGACGAAGTTGAAGCCGCTGTCAAGGCCAACGATATTGATGCGTTTGCAGAGGCTGTAGGCATCGACGCGCAGGAAGAATCAGGATTTGATTTCGATATGCTCAATGAGTACTACGATCCTCCGCTTCACGTTGAACTGGCACAGGGCACGTTCAAGACTTATGCCGACGCGAGACCGTTATCCGCGGATAAGGGCACTGTTGGGAAGCTGCTGAAGGCAACTCAGCTGGACGGCAGCTATAACACTAAAGTGACGATGACCCTTCCGGTAACAAACGTTGATCCGAAAGAGTACTATAAGACATCAGGTTACGCTATCGGTAGCGGCTATGGCTATGAAATCCCGGTTGAATTCGGGGAGGCAATTGCAGTAAGAGCCGGAGAGGAGTCGGTAGATGCTCAGTGTGGCAGCAGCCGTTTCGATATAACGACATATCCTAAGCAGAAGGAAACGATCCTGAGTGGATCCATGGTTGTGATGAATCTGGCAGATGACTTCACACTTCCGACAGGCACAGACGG
>JAIKWW010000111.1 GCA_024684465.1 Clostridia bacterium
CAGGTCGACCTTGCCCCTTTCATTCAGAGGGAACTCGTCAAACAAAAGATATTCCTGCGGCCATTTGTACATTTCCAACTCGCCCTCCAGGAATTCGGACAGCCGGTCAGTTCCGGCAAAATCCTCACCGGTAACCAGCGCAGCCGCCATGATGTCGATTCCGTCAACGGTTGCCTTAGTCACAACTGCCTCGCGAACTCCCGGGAACTCCATGATCTTTCTCTCTATTTCCTTCGGGAACACCCAGAAACCGTGATACTTCATCATGTTATCCTCACGTCCCGCATACCAGAAGTATCCGTCTTCATCGATGGTGAACACGTCGCCGGTCATCAGATAACCGTCCTTGAAATGCAGAGCATTCTCCTGAGGATTCTTATAATAACCAACAGCATTGCCCTCACTCTTGAAATAGAGTGCTCCCGCGTCGGAATCCCTGCCATCGGCACCTATGAGGCGTACCTCGGAATCCTTAACCGGCTTTCCCGCGCTTCCGTACTTTTCTTCATTTCCCGCATTCAGAAGAATGGCACTCGCTTCGCTGCTGCCCATATTGTCCTGAATAAACCGGCCCGTCAGTGCCTTCCATTCCCTTGAGATATCTTCCCTGAGAGCTTCTCCGGAAGATACGAAAACCCGGACATCCTTAAACTTTTCACCGTCCTCAGGATGCTCCGCCACATGATCCAGAAGCATGCGGTATGCGGTAGGTATGCCGAACATCACGGTTGGTTTCATGCGCTCCATCCTCTCAAAGAACAGCGACACATCAAACTGTTCTCTTTCCAGCCAGGCCGCTGCGCCCGTGGCGAATGAAAAGAACAGGTTATTGGCAAGGCCGTAGCCGAAGCTGGTCTTTGCAATGGAGTAGATGGAATCATCACTGCCGATGCCCAGAGTTTCATGTGCATAAACTCTGGTTGTGAAGATCATGCCTCCATGAACATGCTCTACTATCTTAGGCTCTCCGGTGCTCCCCGAAGTCATCAGGAAAAATGTCAGTCTCTCTGCATCCACTTCCACAGGGTTGATTCCCGCAGTGTCGTTCACGATCCTGAGTTCCGCCTTTCCCGGTCTCATCTCTCCCCCCAGCTCTCCGAGGATCACCTTATCCTGAAAACGGGAAAGATCTCTGCTGCCGTCGGAGAAGATCATCGAGGCATCCGTGGCCTTGACGGCTTTGTCCAGTACAGTATCCAGAATGAATGTGGACACCATCACAGGAACGATCCCGTTTTTCATGCATGTCAGAAACAGCGCCAGCGCCAGCGGATGATCGTCAAATATGAGGATCGCTGAGGCATTCCGCGGAAGAGTGTTCTTCCGGAAATCCTCCGTAAGTTCTGATACCACCTTGCGATAGTCACCGATTGTATAAACCTCATTCTCAAAATAAGACTGCGGATGATCATCGGGAACATCCCGCGAAAGCAAAAAATCTGCCAGATTCTCCATTATCTTTCCCTGCCTTTCAAAGGGAATACCGGCGAAAACCGGTTTCCAAAATAAAATAATAATAATTATAACATCGCAAACAGTGAAAACTGATCTGTTTCAGGCATGTCACCCAACACGCCGTGTTCGCGAAGTGTCTCCACGTTGGAAGAATTGACACTGGTTCTGGACACGAGATCCTCCACAGAGCCAAAAGGATGGTCATTGTATGCATCCACGAGGCTCTTTGCAGCTGTCTCTCCCATTCCCTCCAGTGCCCTGAAGGATATGCGCACTTTGCCATCCTCCACACAGAACTTGACAGCCTGAGAGTGACCGAGTCTGGCCGGAAGGAATTCAAATCCCCTGGCATACATTTCGTATGCAACTTCGTAAACCAGATATTCACTCTTCTCGGTAGGTGTTGCACTGTCACCGAGAGCTTTTATGTCATCCATCCTCTGAAGTACCGCATCCATGCCCGCCAGTATGACATTGGCATTGAAAGCATCTATCTTGATGGTGAAATGAACTGCGTAAAACTCAGGCGGATAATGCACTTTGAAGTACGCTATCCTGTACGACATCATTACATAAGCCACCGCATGAGCCTTCGGGAACATGTACTTGATCCTCTTGCAGGACTCAATGTACCATTCGGGAACATTGTTCTCCCTCATGATGGCTTCCTCGTCCTCCTTGAGGCCTTTACCCTTACGTACATGCTCCATTATCCAGAAGGAATCCTGTTTCGGAACCCCCTTCTCGATCAGATAGTTCATGATGTCGTCTCGGGTGGCAATGGCATCGTCCATGGTAGCCTGTCCGTTCTTGATGAATTCCTGGGCGTTGTTGATCCACACGTCGGTACCGTGAGAAAAACCCGCGATCCGGACAAGTGCAGAGAACTTCTTCGGCTGGGTATCATCCAGCATCTGTCTGGTAAAACTTGTGCCGAATTCAGGAATTCCGAAAGTGCCGTGCTTCTGCCTGTAATCATCGATTTTTATCTTCAGTGCATCAGTCCCCAGAAATATGCTGTCAACTTCCTTGTCGTCAAAAGGAACATCATCCGGAGCGATCCCTGTCATGTCCTGAAGCATACGGATCATGGTAGGAACATCGTGGCCGAGAATATCCAGTTTCAGCAGGTTCTCATCGATCTTGTGGTAATCGAAATGTGTTGTCACAATGTCCTTTACCATGCCTTCAGAAGGATGCATGACAGGACAGAACTCCTCGATATCATGTCCTTCCGGGCAGATTACTATTCCGCCCGGATGCTGTCCCGTGGTCTTTCTCACGCCGGTGCAGCCCAGAGCAAGTCTCAGTTCCTCACATTTGTTGACCTTCTTGCCCCGTTCCTCGTAGTACTTCCTCACGTAGCCGTGAGCCATCTTTTCCTGAACGGTACTGATGGTTCCCGCCTTGAACACGTTCTTTTCACCGAAGATCTCACCTACGAATCTGTGGGCTACCGGCTGATATTCACCGGCAAAGTTAAGGTCGATATCAGGTTCCTTATCACCCTTAAATCCCAGGAATGTCTCGAACGGGATGTTGAAGCCCTCTTTCTTGTACTTCTGTCCGCACTTTGGACAAACCTTGTCCGGCATGTCCACCCCGCAGTCAAACCCCTGATCTATCATGAATTCCACATTCTTGCACTCGGGATTTTCACAGATGTAATGAGGCGGCAGCGGATTAACCTCCGTAATGCCGTCCATGGTTGCTGCAAACGAAGAACCTACAGATCCTCGTGAACCTACCAGATACCCGTCACTCAGTGATTTTTGCACCAGAAGCTCAGCTGCAACGTACATGACAGCGTAGCCGTTGTCGATGATAGAGTGCAGTTCCTTGTCCAGTCTGGTCTGTACCAGCTCAGGCAGCGGATCACCGTATATGCTGTGAGCCTTCTCATAGCATCTGTTCCTCAGACGATCCTCAGCTCCCGCGATCTTAGGCGGGTACTTGCCCTTTGGCACCGGAATGATTTCCTCTACCATATCCGCGATCATCTGGGTGTTGTCTATTACCACTTCCTCCGCCTTTTCAGCCCCGAGATATGCGAACTCCTCCAGCATTTCCCGGGTTGTCCGGATGTAGAGACTCGGTCTGTCATTGAGATCCTTGTAATTCTGTGCCGCAAGGATGATATTTCTGAATATGTAATCCTCCGGATTCAGATAATGGGTATCGCAGGTTGCCACCACCGGCTTGCCCATCCTGTCTCCGATTTCAACTATCTTTCTGTTGAAGTCCAGCAGCTGTTCCTCACTCTGAACCATGCCTTTTTCCAGCATGAACATGTTGTTGCTTCTCGGCTGGATCTCCAGGTAATCATAAAACTCAGCAACTTTCATGATATCTTCATCAGAACCACCTCCGGTCATGGTCCTGAAGACTTCACCGGCTTCACAGGCTGAACCTATGATCAGGCCCTCGCGATGTTTCTCGATCTCCTCACGTGGCATCCTCGGTCTCTTGTGGAAATAATCCAGATACGAAACCGAAACCAGTTCATAGAGATTCTTGAGACCGGTGGCATTCTTTGCCAGAATAATTATGTGGTACGTCGGATTTGACTTGAAATCAACAGTGCCTCTGGGCCCCGGCTGAGTTTCCACCAGATAGCCTTCCACGCCGTAGATCACTTTGATATCTCCACCGGCAGCCTTTGCCGCATCAGGAAAACCCTGGCAGCATCCGTGGTCCGTAATGGCCACGGCTTTGTGCCCCCAGGCCTTCGCCTGTTTTACCAGATCCGCCACCTCAGTCACCGCATCCATGCGGCTCATCTTCGTATGGGCGTGAAGTTCGACTCTCTTTCTGTCGGGATCGGCATCGTCCTCTCGCTTGGGCTGGCTGCCCTTTTCGATGGAATCCGCCATTACCACTGTCATCTGCTCAAAGGTGTCATATTCACAACGGCCCTCAACCCGGATATACACTCCGTTCTTTATGTAATCGTTGAGTTCGTCCCTCTTCTTCTGGGAAACGAACATCTTCACGCAGATAGAGTCCGTCTTGTCCGTCATGTAGATCATCAGGATGGCGCGCTCGTTCTTGATGTCTTTGGACTCGTAGCTGAACACGCTGCCCTCTATTATCACATGTTCCGTATCCCTGTTGATACTGTGGATCGGAATCGAGTTGCCGGAGATTGGCTTACCGAT
This sequence comes from Clostridia bacterium, assembly GCA_024684465.1. GTDB lineage: Bacteria > Bacillota > Clostridia > Peptostreptococcales > Anaerovoracaceae > JAIKWW01. The sequence goes on from JAIKWW010000111.1 coordinate 4,614, forward strand.
AAATCTGTTACCGTCAACAGGTCCCTCGTACTTCCGGCTCTGCCTCTTCTGGCCTCCGCCATTCCAGCCGCCATAGCCCCCCTGAGCAGGTTCCGGCGGATTGTTCCTGGCATTTTCCGCAGCGATCCTCCGCTGTTCCTCCATGCGGGCCAGCTCGATCTTTTCCTGCTCCTGCTGCATCCGGGTCCGCTCTTCCACCGCGGCATCGTTGTTCACGAAAACGAATTTCTGATCCATTCCGAAATTCGCTCTGAAGCACTCACTCATCTTCGACGCCAGGCTGTTGAAACGATCCACATTGTTGCCGCCGAGAATCATGATCTCCACCACTCCGTCTTCCCGGATGCGCAGGCACTGGTGGTCCACGGTCCTGCAGATCTGACTCAGGCCGCTGAGTCTCTCGTCACGGAGTATATACGGCAGATAGAGGTGTATTATCTCCTCTCTGCTCTGCACTATATTCTCATAAATAAAATGATACTTTACTGAACTGATGCCGGGAACACTGTCACAGAGATCCTTCAGAAAACTCTGCAGATCTGAAAAAGGCATGACAAAATTGGCGCGGAAATAGATATTCAGCACCATATTCTCCTTACTGAGTTCAGCTTTCTCTATAGTCACTTTAAGCTCGCCCCTGTCATGAGGAGCGAGCCTGTTCCAATTAATATGCTGTTCTAAAAAACTGTTATTCATATAACTAATTTTTCACCTTAGTCTTCTGTTTTTTATTTTGGATCGTTGGAAACCAGTTCCTTCACGCTGGTGGCAAGACCTGCCAGTCCTGCGATATTTGAAGGAATGATGATCTTCGTTGCCTTGCCGTCCGCCGCAGCGGTGAACGCATCCAGACCCTTCAGGGAGATTACTTCATCTGTCGGCTTTGAATCGACGATCATCTTGATTCCGTCAGCGGTAGCTTCCTGTACCAGTCTGATGGCCTCGGCCTTACCGGAAGCCTCCAGAACAGCTGCTTCTCTTGAAGCCTCTGCCTCCAGTATCTTCGCCTGTTTGCTCGCCTCTGCCTCCAGGATTGCGGACTGCTTGTTACCTTCTGCTCTGAGGATCGCTGACTTCTTTTCACCTTCAGCGATGAGGATTGCTTCTCTTCTCTCTCTTTCAGCTCTCATCTGCTTTTCCATGGCGTTCTGGATATCTCTCGGCGGAACGATGTTCTTTACTTCCACACGGTTGATCTTGATTCCCCATGCATCAGTTGCCTCATCCAGAACGATCCTGATCTTGGAGTTGATGATCTCACGGCTTGTGAGAGATTCGTCCAGTTCCAGTTCACCGATGATGTTTCTCAGAGTCGTGGCAGTGAGATTTTCGATAGCAGACATAGGATTTGCAACACCGTAAGTATAGAGCTTTGGATCTGTGATCTGGAAATAGATTACAGTATCGATCTCCATCGTTACATTATCCTTTGTGATTACCGGCTGAGGCGGGAAATCGATGACATGCTCCTTCAGTGAAACCTTCTTAGCAATCTTGTCGATGAGAGGAATCTTCACGTGAAGTCCCACATTCCAGGTTCCCATATAAGCGCCGAGACGCTCGATAACATATGCGTTCGCCTGAGGCACGATTCTGATATTCGTCACCAGAAGAGCGATTACGATTACGAGTATTGCTATTAAAAATGGCATTTGAAACTCCTTTCTGCCATCCGGCAAATCCAGCCGGTAAAGTGCTGAAGCGGCAGTTATTACTCAGCTGCCTGCTTTTTTACAACGAGTTTTACCCCGTCTATCGCGGTTATAGTCACCAGATCTCCGTTTTCGATCTTAGGGGATCCTTCTGCAAGCACTGCGGTCCAGACTTTGTTGTCAGCCCGCACGGTGCCCGGGACCTGCCCGTCCACGTCAGACTCCGCCATTCCGGTCATCCCTATAAGAGCGTCCACATTCATCGGAGTGATGTCCGTGGCAAACTTTGCCTTTGCGATTGGTCTGGTGAAATAAAGTAATACCAACGATACGAGTACAAATATAAGCACCTGCATTATAAGGCTGTCAACCTTCAGTGAAGCAGTCGCAGCCACTACGGCGCCCCCGGCGAACCATATACTCGTAAGACCCTGAGTCACAGCTTCCAGGATACAGAATGCGCATGCCGCCAGTATCCAGTAAAACGCCGGTGAAGTTAAGAATTCCTGAACTGTCATATCTCCGGTCTTCTCCTTTCCGATCTCAAAAATACAATAATACCAAAAGCGGAACAGAGAGCTCCGCTCACTTATATCATTATAAATTTGAAAACTTAACTATGCAACTGAACCGGAGATTAAATTAACCTTAACCATTAATGATCAATGCCTCCCGGCATCTTTAAGCCTGCGTTCCGCTTCTTCTGAAGCCATAGTGAAGAGCTCATCCGCGATCTGCTCCGCAGCCACTGTCCGGATTACGCTTCCTCCGCTGAAGATCACGCCGTTTCCGTCTCCGCAGGCTGCGCCCATGTCCGCTGACCTGGCCTCACCCGGCCCGTTTACGGCACATCCCATGACAGCCACCGTGAGACCTTCACAATCCGCTTCCATTAGCCTTTCGCTGTAATCCCTGAGCCTGTGGGAAAGTTCCGTGGTTATACCTGCCACATCAGTCCTGCAGCGGGAGCATGTGGGACATGAAACAAAATCGATTCCGCCCTTCATGTTGCCGGTACACTGAAGGATCTGCCTTGCCACCGGTACCTCCGCCAGAGGATCTCCGGACAGAGACACCCGGATCGTATCCCCCACGCCAGCCAGCAGGAGTGCGCCGATCCCTGCGGCCGATTTCACCGTTCCCAGTTCGGGAGTTCCCGACTCGGTCACTCCCACATGCAGAGGATGATCTGTCATCTGAGAGACCTTCAGATAGGTCTCATAGTTCATGACCACATCCGATGCCTTAACGGAGATAACTATATCGTCAAAATCCATATCTTCAACGAGTCTGACCATTCTCATGACGCTCTCCGCCATGCCCCCGGCGGTGACTCTGCCGTCCCTGGCAAGTATGTCCTTTTCCAGAGAACCGGAATTCACCCCGATGCGGATCGGAATATGACGTGCTTTTGCAGCATCCACCACAGCCCGCACCCGTTCTTCAGAGCCTATATTTCCAGGATTTATCCTTATCTTGTCCGCGCCGGCCTCAATGGATGCCAAAGCCAGGCGCCAGTCAAAGTGAATGTCGCAAACCAGAGGCACATCTGTCCTCTTCCGGATCTCGCCGAAAGCCTCCGCAGCTTCCATATCCGGGATAGCAAGCCTCACTATCCTGCAGCCCGCTCTGTGGAGCGCTTCTATCTGCTCCAGGGTCGCCTCCACATTTCTGGTATCTGTATTCGTCATGGACTGGATCACCACCGGCGCACCTCCGCCGATCTGCACGCCCCTCACCATAACAGGTTTCGTCATTTTCTTCATATCGTCTCTCCATAAGGAAAGCAGCGGCCGGAAACCGGTCACTGCGTAAATATCCTCGCCACGTCGTGGAATGTGATCATTATCATAAAACTGAACAATACGACAATGCCCAGATAATGCACCTTGGACTCCATTTCGTCCGTGATGGCCTTACCTGTGAAAAGTCTGATAAATACGAAAAGCAGGCGCCCTCCGTCAAGTGCAGGGAACGGAAAAAGGTTTACCAGCCCCAGGTTTATGCTGAGAAGAGCCAGCAGATAGAGCAGATTGAACACTCCTGTCTGCGCGGTCTGGTCCACCACGTTGACTATCCCCACCGGACCTGCAACATCGTCCATCGAACCCTGCCCGCTGAAGAGTGATGCAAACGCGTCCAGTATGAGCTTTTCCATCTTAACACAGTCGATCACTCCGTACTTGAGACCAACCAGCACATTGTGCTCAAGCCTGAAGGAAACACCTATATGTCTTTCCCCCTGATCGTCCGTTTCAAAAGGCACGGTCACATCGACGTTTTCTCCGTCTCTGACATAAGTTATATCAATGGTCTCATCCGTCCCGGATGAAGCATCGTTGAGAGCTTTAGCCACATCAAGTCCGGGCTCGTATTCAGTGCCGTTGACACAGGTGATCACATCGCCTGTCCGGATCCCCGCCTGATATGCAGGGGAATCCTCCTTCACCGAACCTATATCGCCGGCGATTCCTGTACCCATGTATGTCACAAGACCCGCCAGAACGACCACAGCCAGGACCAGATTCATGAAAGGTCCCGCAAAGAGTACCAGTGCCCTCGCCCACCAGGGCTTGTTGTTAAAGGCGTTGACATCTTCGGAGTCTCCGTTTTCACCCTCCATGGCCACATATCCGCCCACAGGGATCGCTCTGACAGAATACTCCGTATCGCCCTTCTTCTTTTGAAATATCAGAGGCCCCATGCCCACTGAAAATTCGTTGACCCTGACCCCAAAGGCCTTTGCCGTCAGAAAATGACCGCCCTCATGGACGATGACCAGCACGGCAAAGAGCACTATAGCCAGGAGTATACCCGGGATCAAATGCATATCCTGTCCCCCTTTTTCTGTAACTCTGTATTACAGTTCCTTAAGCAGCGAGATCGCTTTTTTTCTCGCCATGGTATCCGCAGAGATGATGGCTTCCACTGAATCCGCCTTCTTTGGGATATACTCCTCCACGATCCTCTCCAGGGTGTTCTGTATATCCGTAAATCTGATCTTTCTTTCCAGAAAAGCCGCTACGCAGATCTCGTTTGCTCCGTTGAGCTCCGCACAGCAGGTACCGCCCCTTTCCAGCGCCCGGTAAGCCAGATCCAGACACAGGAATGTGTGCATATCCGGCTTTTCAAAGGTCAGCGTTCCCAGTTTTGCCAGATCCAGCCTTTCAAGATCATGTGCCTTCCGCTTCGGATATGAGAATGCGTAAGCGATAGGCAGGCGCATATCCGGAACTCCCATCTGTGCCATTACTGCGCTGTCCCTGTATTCGATCATGGAATGAATGATGCTCTGAGGATGAACCACCACGTCGATCATGTCAGGAGTTGCATCGAAGAGCCACTTTGCCTCTATCACCTCAAACCCCTTGTTCATCATGGTGGCGGAATCTATTGTTATCTTGCGTCCCATGTTCCAGCTGGGATGTGCAAGCGCCTGTTCCACAGTTACTCCCCTGAGTTCCTCCAGAGTTTTACCCCGGAACGGTCCGCCTGAGGCCGTGAGTATTATCCTGCTCAGTCCCTGGATGCCGCCCTGAAGGCACTGGAAGATGGCGCTGTGTTCGCTGTCCACGGGAAGGATCTTCTTTCCCTTGACAGCTGCAGTCTTCATGATCAGGGCTCCTCCTGCAACGATGGTCTCCTTGTTTGCCAGTGCCACCTGCTTGCCCGCCATCAGCGCGTAATATGTGGGTTCCAGCCCGGCCATTCCCACCACTGCATTCAGCAGGATCTCATCCTCGGTTTCTTCAGCCAGCTTTACGATGCCGTTGTGTCCGGCAAAGAAATGCACCTTCGGAAATTGTATCGCAAGCCGCTGTGCGTCCTCCAGCCTGCCCACGGCGGCAAACTCCGGATTGAATTCCTGTATCTGCTTCGCAAGCAGCTCCACATTACTCATGCAGGAGAGTCCGACGACTCTGTATTCGCCTCTGCTCTCTCTGACAATATCGAGAGCCTGCGTTCCTATGCTCCCCGTGGATCCGAGGATCGTTATCCTTTTGACTCCGCTCATCCTTCACCGTGCCTCCGTCTCTGTCATTAATAATAGCTAGTGAATTCCATATATCAATTGAAGCATGTAATAGGTCATAGGCGCCGTAAACAGAACGCTGTCAAATCTGTCCATGATTCCACCGTGACCGGGGATCAGAGTTCCGTAATCCTTTATACCCATCTTTCTCTTGAAGATGGATGCTGTCAGGTCTCCAAACTGAGAGATGACTCCGCCGGCAGCTCCGAGAATCAGGAACCAGATCAGCATATTCCTGTCCATGAAGAAATATCCGAACAGACCTGTTACGATCACACTTCCCAGAATTCCTCCCACGGATCCCTCTATCGTCTTCTTTGGGCTGATCACCGGGCAGAGTTTGTGCTTTCCCAGGAAGTAACCTGCGAAATATGCGCAGATATCTGTCAGAAATGCGGTGATTATTATGAACCACACCGGTGAAAGCCTGCACATGCTGCTGAAGGCGTCCTCTGTGAGCACCGCATGGTATGAAAAGAATCCGATGTATACGATACCTGTGATCGTGGCCATGCCGTCAGCCAGTTTCCGCTCTTCTATTTTGAACAGATACAGAAGAGACATCAGCACTGACAGGAAGAGCCAGAAGAGATACAGGTCGTGTACCACATTACCGCTGATGTTCAGCAGCTTTGAAGCGATATTGATGCCGTAGAGCATCACTACGGACACCAGAGCTATGGGATATGACGGATGTATATCCATCGCTTCAAATCCGTTGAAGAATTCTCTGATTCCCACAACTGCAATGAGAAATACCGCTGCAGTGATAAAATATCCTCCCAGCAGCAGCAATATCACTAAGGGCAGCATACAGAGCCCTGAAATAATCCTTGTCTTCATTACTTGATCAAACCTCCGGAAATAAGTCGGACTGAAGTCTACAGTCCGCCGTATCTGCGATGTCTGCTGTTGAATTCTTCAATGCAGCGTTTCAGCTCTTTCTCATCGAAATCCGGCCAGAAGACATCTGTATATATAAATTCGCTGTAAGCGCACTGCCAGAGCAGGAAATTGGACAGACGCATCTCTCCGCCGGTACGGATTATCATATCGGGATCCGGCATTCCCGCTGTGGTCATGGCCGAACCTATGAGTTCCTCTGTGATGCTGTCTGCGAACTCTTCCGGCGACTTTCCCTCAGCTGCCGCCTCAGCGGCGATCTTCCTGAAGGCGTCCGTAATCTCTGTGCGCCCCCCGTAATTCAGGGCGATATTGAACACCATACCGTCGTTCTTTTCAGTTTCGGCCAGCGCGTGCTCCATGCTCTTTTCAGCTTCCTCGGGAATGGCATCCCAGTTGCCGAGAACGCGTATGCGGACATTCTTCTCGGCAAGTTCCCTGAGTTCTTTCTGAATGTAGTAGACCATTATCTTAAAAATGCCGGTGACCTCATCCTGAGGGCGTTTCCAGTTTTCTGTGGAGAACGCATACACCGTCAGATATTTCACTCCCATGTCGGAACAAATGCGGACGATCTCCTTGAGAGCCTTCATGCCTGCGTTGTGGCCCGCAACTCTCGGCATGCCCCGCCTTCTGGCCCAGCGGCCGTTGCCGTCCATGATGATGGCAATGTGTTTTGGCACCTGCGGTGCATTTTCATCATTAATATTAACGTCAGTATTGTTTGCCATGTTATCTTTTTCCTTTGCCATGACCGGCATTCTCATCTTCGGATACCCTGCACACCGTCAGGACAAGGGTTCCGTCGCTGTCTTCCCTCTGTCTGATGATCCTCACATCGGGATCAGCCCCGGTCACATCCGTCACCCGGGTGTCTTCCTCAGCTTCTTTCAGGGAACGGGGTTTCAGCGGCTCCGCCACTTCTGTCCTGTAACGGAAACCGGCCGGCTTGAGAATTTCAATGCCGGCCGAAAGTCTGTATCCAAGTACGTCAGGAAATTTACTCAAAGTTAAACCTCCATAATCTCCTTGTCCTTAGACTTGATCATATCGTCTATCTTTTTAATAAATTCGTCGGTTGCCTTCTGAATCTTGTCGAGGCCCTTCTTCAGATCATCCTCGGTCAGTTCACCGTTCTTTTCCATCTTCTTGGCGTCATCGTTGAAATCACGTCTGAGATTTCTGATAGCCACCTTGGAGTCCTCACCCATCTTCTTGGTCTGCTTGGTGAGTTCCTTTCTGCGTTCCTCAGTGAGCTGAGGGATGACAAGGCGGATGGCCTTGCCGTCATTGGACGGATTGAATCCGAGATTTGCCTCATTGATAGCATGCTCGATTGCAGAGATGCTGGAAGGATCAAATGGTGTGATCAGCAGCTGTCTCGGATCAGGTACTGCGATATTTGCCATATTCTTGATAGGTGTCGGCGTGCCGTAATAGTCAGCTACGACCTTGTCCAGAATGGCTGGATTTGCTCTTCCGGCTCTGACCGTTGAGAGGTCCTCCTTGAGTACTGAGATCGTCTTCTCCATTTTTACCTGTAAAGCTTTTACTAGATCATCCATTGTGGTCTGTTCCTTTCTGAATTTTTAACACTATATCTTTCGATTATCTGAGATGAAAAAGATATTTTATCTAACGATCGTACCGATCTTTTCTCCGTAAACAGCCTTGACGATATTGTCCTTTTCGCTGAGGGAGAATACGTGAATAATTATACCGTTATCTCTGCAGATGGAAGCTGCAGTGGAATCCATTACCTGAAGGTTCTTTTCCAGGATTTCCTGATGCGTGAGTTCGTCATACTTGACCGCATCCTTATTGATTTCAGGATCGCTGTCATATACGCCGTCCACCTTCTTTGCGAGGAGGATCACATCAGCCTCGATTTCGGCAGCTCTGAGGGCAGCCGTGGTATCTGTCGAGAAAAACGGATTTCCGGTTCCGGCTCCGAAGATAACTACAAGATCCTTGTTCAGCTGTGAAATCGCACGTCTGCGGATGTACGGTTCAGCAACCTCCTTCATTTCGATCGCTGTCTGTACACGGGTAGCAATGCCATTCGCCTCAAAAGCATCCTGAAGAGCCAGTGAATTGATTACCGTTGCCAGCATTCCCATGTAGTCAGCGGTCGCTCTGTCCATGCTCTTGCTGGTGCGGCCTCTCCAGAAGTTTCCGCCGCCTACGACTACTGCTACCTGTACGCCCAGATCGTGAACTTTCTTCACTTCCTGCGCTACCATATTCAACATGTCTTCATCAAGTCCAAAGCCTCTGCTTCCTGCCAGTGCTTCTCCGCTGATTTTGATTATCACTCTCTTGTATTTAGGTTCCATTTATTCCTCTCTTGTACGTTCATTAACAAAAATCTGTTCTGATTAATTATAGCATAATGCTCCGGTTTTTCCATCGGGACATGAAAAAACCCGACATTAATATCCACTCTCCACTGCCTTGTTAAGCACTTTGGAAGCGACAGTACCTGCCACAGACGCTCCTGAACCGCCTTCCTCCACCAGGACCACAAAGGCAAGCGGATGTTCGCTGTCATCCAGAAAACCGGTGAACCAGGCGTTATCCTGCTTGTTGCCGTCCACCTGGGCAGTTCCGGATTTCGCACAGATGTTGAGATTTCCGAAATTTGACTGACCGTAATGGTTGGTGACATTGCTCCTCATCATGGATTTTAAAGTCTCTGCTGTGGATTCATCTATGAGCTTCGACGTCTGGTGTTTTATGTATATGCTGTTCCTGACTCCCTTGTGGAATGCAGTGTAGTCGATGATCTGCGGCACTGCAGCCTTTCCACCGTTAGCAACTGCTCCGCAGAAGACCATGAGGGAGCACGGGTTTACCATATCCTTCCCCTGGCCAACCCCGCCCCATGGCAGGTTCGCATCAAAATCAAATGTGGAAGGCTTGGTCTTTATGCCGTTTATGGAGTAGCTGTCAGTGAGACCGGCTCTTTCCGCATACTTTTCCA
>JAIKWW010000091.1 GCA_024684465.1 Clostridia bacterium
CGCATCGGGAAGAGGACCTGGAAGCCCTGGTCAGACAGGTGAACGAATACTCGGTCATTCCGCCGGAACGCCTGAGCAATAGGGTGGTAAGATGCTCGGAATTCAGAAAGATATATTCAGAAAAGATAATGGAGAATTGCATTAAAGAGCGCATGAAATAAAAGAAACGGATGTTTGAGATTGCACCTGTCATGTGGTATACTGTTCCCACGGATTTAGATACTTTGTAACAGGGCAGGAAGGATAATATGAAGAAGGTGATTGACGGTCTACCTGTTATGGTAAATCGCAAACGCATAAAGAATATGTATCTGTATGTCAAACCTCCCGACGGTCATTTGGAAATATCCGCGCCGGTGAGGATGCCGGATGCACGGATCACGGAGTTTGTAAGGACTCGCAAGGAGTGGATACTGAAGAACCAGGAAAAGATAGCATCCAGGAATCCGGTAAGAGAACCCGGATTTGACGAGGGTGAGATTCATTATCTCTGGGGGAAGCCACACAAGCTGAGGATCGTACATGGCAGGCGGAACTTTGTGAAGCAGGTAGGCAGAGAGATAATAATGGTGCTGAAGGATCCGGAAAGAGCGGACACGGAAGTGCGGCGGAAAATGATGAATGAATGGTACCGCGGTCTGCTCAAGGAGCGGATCACGGAGCGGCTTCCTGAAATCGAGAAGATAACGGGACTCAGGTGCAGCAGCTGGCAGGTCAAAAATATGAAATCCAGGTGGGGCACTTGCAATACTGTCACGGATAAGATCTGGCTCAACCTTCAGCTGGCCAGGAAGGACCGTATATGTCTGGATTACGTGATCCTTCACGAGCTGGCTCACACTAAGGTGAGAAATCACGGCAGGGAGTTTAAGAATCTCATGGATCTGTACATGCCGCAGTGGCGGGAGGTCAGGAAACATCTGAACCGGGCGGCATAGACAAATTCGGTATCTGAGAGGAGTTTCAAGGTGAGAAACGAGGTAAACGAAACAGTCAGTATTGATATTTGGCACGGCGAAAAGACCGTATCATGTGATGTGGAAAGAGGAATAACTCTCGGCGAAGTCGCATCACGGTGTCTGGGCAATCCGGAATATAAACCGCTGATGGCAATGAAGGACGGCGTGTTCAGTGATCTGCTGGAAAAGGTGGATGCTGACTGTACCGTGGAATTTCTTGATATGCGGGACAGAATGGCCAGACTTGCGTATCAGCGCACGGTTTACTTCCTCTATCTCACTGTGCTGTATATAGAATATCCGTGGCTTCACTCCATTCTGTTGTTTCCTCTCAATGGAGGCAATTACACCAGGATCCTGAAGGTCCCGGTTCAGCCGAAGGAACTGATATTTGAACTTGAAAAGCTCATGAGGGATCTCATCGCAGAGGGGAATCCGATAGGAAAGAAAATCTGCTGCAGAGATGAGATCCTGTCGGATGATCCTCCCAGGGAGTTCACTGCGGAGCAGATCGACTATATCAGAGGATGCGGGATCCAAACGGCTTATGTGTATTCTTTGAAGGATTTTTCGGCTGTTTTTTATGAGCCGATGCTTACCGATGTGACGGCAATTGACAAGTTTGAGCTGGTGCCCTATGACGGCGGCGTGATCATCCGGGTGCCGAGCTTCGAATGCAATTATGAGCTGCCTCCGTACCGGGATGACTTTAAGATGTACGAAGTTTTCAAGCGCACTACCAAATGGAGAGAAAATCTTCAGGTGCAGGATATGGCGGATCTCAACAGGAAGCTGGAGTCGGAGGAGTGGAGAGATCTGGTCCTGATATCGGATGCCTATCAGGAAAAGCGCATAGCGGAGCTGGCCGACGAAATCGTGGGAAAAAATAAGAGGGTGATCCTGATAGCAGGTCCGTCCTCTTCGGGAAAGACTACATTTGCCCAGAGGCTGTCGATCCAGCTGCGGGCCAATGGCAAGCGGCCGCTCTATATGGGGACAGACGACTATTTCAAAGAAAGACGCAACAATCCTCGCAAGGAAAACGGAAAATACGATTTCGAGTCTCTGTCTGCCATCGATGTGGAACTGTTTGACCGTCAGCTGAATGAACTCCTGGATGGGAAGACGGTGGATATGCCGGTCTTTGATTTTATTTCGGGAAGCCGGAGATACGGCGTACGTATAACACAGGCTGAATCTGATCAGCCGATCGTAATAGAGGGCATCCATGGCCTTAACAGGGAGCTCACTAAACAGATCGACGATGAATTGATCTTCAGAATATACATCAGTCCCCTGACGACTCTGAATTTTGACAGGAATAACCGCATTCCGGTAACGGATGTGAGACTTCTCCGCAGGATCGCAAGGGACAACAGATCCAGAGGAAAGACTGCAAGACAGACTCTCAGCGAATGGGATGACGTGAGGTGGGGTGAGATAAGGAATATATTTCCGTATAACGGTTCCGCCGATGCGGTATTTAATTCGGCATTTATCTACGAGATGGCTGCGCTTAAACCGCTGGTGGAGCCGAGTCTCAGAGAGATCCGTCCGGATGAGGAGTGCTATCCGGAAGCTCAGCGTCTGCTGGGTTTGCTTTCAGGTGTAGTGGAAATGACTGATACCAGTGTCATTTCCAACAATTCTATCCTCAGAGAATTCGTCGGAGGCGGAATTTGGGTAAAATAATTTAGGAAGACAGAGGAAACAGTATAAATGGATTATCTCAGCAATCTCAATGACAAACAGCGTGAAGCGGCCCGTAAGGTAGATGGGCCGCTTTTGATACTTGCAGGGGCAGGAAGCGGAAAGACCAGCACCATGACCAGAAGAATAGCTTATATGGTCATGGAAAAGGGCATCCATCCCTATAATATTCTCGCGGTGACTTTTACCAACAAAGCTGCCAGAGAAATGAGGGAAAGGGTGGAACAGATAATAGGTGAAGGAACACGCATGTGGATACTCACCTTCCATTCCACATGCCTCAGAATTCTCAGAAAGTATGCAGAAAGAGCCGGATATACCAACGATTTTACCATTTATGACACTGCGGATCAGAAAGCAGTGGTGAAGAAGGCCATGCAGGAGCTGAATATCAGTGACAAGGACTACAAGCCGGCAGCAGTTCTCAGTGTCATCAGCAAGCAGAAGGAAAAGGGAATCGACGCCGAAACATTTCTGAGAAATGCGGGAGTTCTTCCACGTGAAAAGACCTATGGCAGGATTTATAAGTATTATGAATCCACGCTGAAGAAAAATAATGCCATGGACTTTGATGACATGATCTGGAGAACAGTTCAGATCATGCAGGACAATCCTGACGTTTTGCAGGAATACAGGGAACGGTTCAGATATGTAATGGTGGATGAGTATCAGGATACCAATCACCTTCAATATCAGTTAGTGAAGATGCTGGCTGAAAAGAGCAGAAACATCTGCGTTGTGGGAGACGACGATCAGTGTATCTATGAGTGGAGAGGCGCGGATATCAGCAATATTCTGAATTTTGACAAGGACTTTCCGGAAGCCGTCACCATAAAACTTGAGCAGAATTACCGTTCCAAGGAGAATATCCTGAAGGCGGCTCATTCCGTAATCAGGAATAATAAGGGACGAAAGGACAAGGAACTCTGGACTGAGGATGAGCCTGGAGAACAGGTTACCTACAAGCGTCTGGACAACGAACGGGCAGAGGCGCGCTATGCTGCGGATCAGATATACAGGCTTCACAGGGAGGGACGGAAGTATTCGGATTTTGCCGTTCTCTACAGAACAAACGCCCAGTCCAGAAATTTTGAAGATGCATTCATGGCGGATGCTATTCCGTACAAAGTGCTGGCCGGGACAAAGTTCTACGATCGCAAGGAAGTCAAGGATATGCTGTCATACATGAGGCTGGTGCTCAATCTTTCGGACGACCTTTCTCTCATGAGGATTATCAATGAACCGAAGCGGGGCATCGGACAGAAGACTCTGGACAAGCTGACTGTGCTGGCACAGCAGAGAGAGGCCAGCCTGTTTGAGATCCTCGCAGACGATGATATAGTTGACGGTCTCGGAGCCAAGGCGGCTGCAGGTATCCACAATCTGGTGAGACTTATAATCGATTGTCATGTTCATGCAGGAGATATGAAGGTCAGCGATATATACGACCGTCTCTTTTCAGACAGTGGCTACGCAGATGCTCTGACCGAGGCAAATACCATTGAAGCTGAGGGAAGGCTGGAAAACCTGCTGGAATTTAAATCCGCTATTCTGGACAGCGAAGACGAGAACCCGGAGATCACTCTGCCGGAATTTCTGGAACAGGTGGCACTGGTGGCAGATGTGGACTCTCACGATCCCGATGAGGATGC
>JAIKWW010000092.1 GCA_024684465.1 Clostridia bacterium
TCCCGGAATCCATTGCCTCCCACCTGTTTATCCGAAGAATAATATATCACAACGTAAGGACAATGCCATACCAGATTGGCGGAAGGCAGACTCATGGTATGGAACAGGATCTGTGTATCACCTTTCACCTCAACAGCTTCAGTGGCTGCAGATCTGTTTCTGTCCACCTGAACGTTAGGTATGTCTGATTCCATCCGGTCGATGTAGCTTATATCCTCCGCAATTTTCCTGATCTCATCATCGGATACCATCTCATCCTTCTGTTCTATATCAATGCCGCTGATAACGCAGTTTTCCCCGGTTATGCCTATACATGCCGACTTGGAGCTCTCCGGCAGCGCCACGACCACTTCAGTCAGTCGCTCATCCGCCTTCATTCTGACCCGTACGTGATTTGCATATCTCACTGCAGAGATAAAGCATTCTGTCTTTCCGGTCAGGATAGGATTATCTTCATTTACTTCCGGAATGACAGTCATTTCCATGTTTCTTGCTGCTGTGGAAACCATATGGCCGTCAAACCATATCTCACCGTATTCAATATAATTCGTCGCATCTATGGACTTCTTATTATCGTGAACCATTCTGTCATATGAATCGAAGAGAATTATCGACGGCGCAGAAAATCCACCCTCCTCAGAATCTGAAGGCTCGAATTCAAAACGTATTTCAGTTACATTTCTGTTAACCGGTATACCCTCGGAAATCGCCGACCTGTAAGCAGCACACTTCAGCGTTGTTCCGATATTCGACAACAGCCCGGTATCCTCATGGAGCTCATAGTCTATCATCTGAGCCATTATATCCGAAAATTCAGGATCAAACTGTATCCCGGCTTCCACTATAAATTCCTGTTTTACAAGCTGGATCGGTTTTGGATCTCTGAACCGCTTTTTCGAAGTCATGGATACAAAAGCATCCGCAACGGAAATTATCCTTGCCATCTCGGGAATCTCCTTTCCCTTCAGTCCCTCCGGATAACCGTTTCCGTCATATCTCTCACAGCTGTAAAGAGCGCTGTCTCTGAGAAATGGATACTCTGTTATGCTGGAAAGTATCTCGCCGCTCATCACCGGCTTCCGCTTGATCAGCTCATACTCCTCCTCCGTCAGCTCGGTCTTCTTTTCCATTATCCTGTCAGGTATCCCTATCATTCCCACATCATGAAGCAGCGCAGCGTAGTAGACCTGATTACAGAACTCATCGGATTTTCCGGCTCGTTCAGCGATCTTTCCGGCAATGTCAGCCACTCTTGCAGAATTCCCCTGGGAAAAGAAATCCTTCTTTTCTACTGCTGTGATAAATGCGTTTGCAGTCTGATTGAACAGACGATGCATCTTCATTCTGTCACTTTCTAAAACCTGCATCTCAATTTCATGTGCTCTGACCGCTGTCTGATCCATATCCATGAGAGCAAATGTGTAGATGATGATAACTGTTCCCACCATGACGATATTTACAAGAGAAAAGCCGTAGGTAAATACCTGGATTCCTCCCGCCACGATCGGTGAAATTGTAAACATCATCAAAGGAATGGAAATCTTTTTGTCCAGCTTCTTCACGAACATCAAAGTGACTATGAACTCCAGGATCCCCGCTAACACCGGAAAAATGTAGCATACAATAAAGCCCGGAGCACGTACATAGTGGTTCGTTTCATCAAATGTGTAATAAAATCCCGTAAATTGAGAGATGACCACCAGAATCATCCCCAACGGCAGGCACATGTCATTGAATCTCAGCATTCTCGGAACGGTCTCTGCGCCGCAATCATTCATAACCAGCTGTTCGATATACCGGTTAACCGCCATTACAACCACAAGTGTCATGAGATAAACCAGAAAATTGCTCACTCTGGTCATGGCAAAACCCAGTTCGGAGGTGTCACCGCGATATATATATGCCAGTCTGTCTGAGTACAGCAGTATCATAGCGGAGAGTTCCATTACGATAATGATGATCCTCTTTCTCTTGGTGACAGACTTCAGGATGAATGTATACACTGCAGTCATTCCACAGACACTGCCCAGGGCCAGCATTATATTCAGTTGATGTGCCAGGAAAAAATTACCCATAGCAGCTCCCTTCCATTATCTTGTGAATCAACCGTGGAGGACAAAGAAATCCCTCAGTCTCATGAGCAGCTCTTCCTTCTGTATGCTCTTGAGAAAGTAACCCTCCGGCTTGAGGGCTACCACTTCCATAACGCTGTCCCTGTCGCTCTTGCCCGTAAGAAAGATGACCGGGACCGATCTGGTATCAGGATCACTGCGAAGCATCTCCAGCACCTGCGGCCCGCTGGTAACAGGCATCTCAAAGTCTAAAAGTACAAGATCCACCTTTTGAAGACTCAGGTATTTGAGGGCCTGGATTCCCGAATTTGCCATGGACACACGGTACTGATCCTTCAGCCAGTTCCTTATCAGTGACAGATACTGGGGATCATCATCCACGACCAGTATGCTCCTCATGGCGTCAGGAGAGTTCGCCTTGTTGAAGAAATCCTGTATTTTCCTCACGTACTTTCCGTAATCCACAGGCTTGGCAAATGTGGCGATCACAACCTGAGACGGAACTCTTTCATAGACTGACTGTATGTCGGACGGAGCCCCGATTATGATCAGCCTGCTGTCCTTTTCCAGAAGTCTTTCAACGATAAACCGGATTTCCACATCATCGATTATCTCGCCGTCGTCGATGTATATGACTACAAGTGAAGCGTCTCCCCAGCCGGAGTATATCTCATTGATGGAACTTTTGACAAAATCACATTCCACTCCACCGTTCCGGGCCTTCTGAACAAGCATGCGAAGGATGAATGTCTCCTTATCTCCGATAATAATCATTCTGTTACTTGACATAACGATTCCTTTCATTAATTAAACAAAACTCACCTACATCCGGCTTTTGACCAGGGCATCCATTCCGTCCCAATCGAAAGTCTTCATCATTTTCGTAAGCTCGTCGAAAAATCTTTCATCTTCCTCCGGAAGTTTGAACTCATTGATCTGAGACACTATCATTTCCACTGAATCATAGTCCATCTGAGGAATTACTTCTGCCAGAACACTGTAAGCCTCTTCAAGATCTTCCTGAGGAACAGGCTTTCTGTCATCTCTCTTCTTATCCTCCTCAGCAAGCCTTTCGAGAATGTCCTTGTAGGCCGTATAATCCGAGATAAACCGGTTCGTATTGGCATTGATGAATTCCATATCGTTCTTGTTGCCCGCTTCTTCCAGAGCGGCCGCCAGTTCCGACAGAGCCGACGCTCCGATTATGCGGGCTGAACTCTTGAGGGCATGAACTTTTATTGTAAACAGCCGGATATTTCCGTCCTCATAGGCATCCATGACGACTTTGGCATTGCCGTCGATGGTGTCATAGAATAATCTCAGGGACTGGATAAAGTTCATGACGCCACCGGAGGACTGTATTCCATCATCCACCGATATGCCCTCTGCTTCTTCCAGCCACTTCAGATTATCCGGCAGTTCGGTGATTTCTTCTTCAGCCATCTCTTCCGTAGGTTTTATCATCAGTTCCTCCGGAATGTGCTTCATGATGGCAGTCTCAAGAAGGTCTCTGTCGATCGGCTTTGTCAGATATCCGTTAAATCCCTTATTAATATAGAACTCTTCCCCGTCAGTGGTATTTGCGGTGAGTGCGTATACCGGCAGATCAGGATACATCTCACGTATACGGGCGAGTGTTTCGATGCCGTCCATTCCCGGCATCATGTGATCCAGAAGAACCACGTTGAAGTGGGATTCCTTAATTTTTTCAAGAGCTTCTTCACCGCCGGAAGCCGTGGTGAGCAGAACCTTTGTGGCCTTGAGCAGGCCCTTTATGACATTCAGGTTCATCGGATTGTCATCCACTGCCAGTATATCTGCATCCGGTGCCACAAAGTGTGGAACATAAGGACCTTTAACAGATTTTTCATCTCTTTCGATGAATGCTCCCATAGGTGTGGCATCAACAATTTTCTGCTTCACAGTCAAAATGAATTCCGAACCTTCTCCGTAAACGCTCTCGCACCAGAGATCGCCTCCCATGAGTGTGGCAAATCGTCTGGAGATGTTAAGTCCCAGGCCTGTGCCCTGGATCGCGCTGTTCTTTTCCTCTTCCAGTCTTTCGTAGGCGGTGAACAACTTCTCCAGATCCTCTTCCTTTACGCCTGCCCCTGTATCCTTTACCGAAAGCCGGAGCTCACATATGTCATCCTCTCTTGCC
>JAIKWW010000060.1 GCA_024684465.1 Clostridia bacterium
AGACTGTTGAAGTAGTAAGCTTCCTTTGCAGGCTGCTGCTTCTTGATCTCGTTGATGAGTTCCCTGGAACTTATCTTGTAGATGTTCTTCTCTCTCGCAGCGTAGATCTCGGCCATGATGAGCACGTCCGCATCGTTGAAGGCTTTGGTGAACTCGTCGAAGAGAGCCAGTGTCCTGGTGTAGGTGTGAGGCTGGAACAGGCACCAGAGTCTGTTGTGTGGCATGTTCTGCGCAGCCTTGAGGGTTGCCCTGATCTCGGTAGGATGGTGAGCGTAATCGTCGATGATCCTGACTTTGTTTGCAGTCTCGCCGATGATGTCAAATCTGCGGTGAGTTCCGTGGAACTTGCCCAGAGTTTCGATGATGTGCTCCGGGTCTACGCCGAGAGTGTAGCAGCAGGCGATGGAAGCCAGTGCGTTAGCGATATTGTGTTCCCCCGGAATGGACAGCCGGACTCTTCCCAGGTTCTTGTCTCCGTTGAATACGTCGAAGGAAGGGAAGCCGTTGCTGTCGAAGCTGATGTTCCTGGAGTAGAAGTCACTGCTCGGGTTGAAACCGAAGGTGATCACCTGTCCGTGTTTTACGTTCTGGATGATGCTGGATACGAACGGATTTGCGTCATACGCGACGATGATGCCGTCATCGGGGATCAGTTCTGCGAACTTGTCAAAGGACTTTACGATGTGCTCGATGTCTTTAAAGTAGTCCAGATGATCCGAATCGATGTTCAGGATGATCTCCACCTTCGGACGGAGGGACAGGAAGCTGTCCATGTATTCGCAGGCCTCAGTGACGAAGTAATCGCTGTGGCCGATCTTGACATTGCCGTTGTACTCAGGCAGATTTCCGCCCACGAGAATGGTCGGGTCTGTGTTGGCGCTGTCCAGGATCAGCGAGACCATGGAAGTTGTGGTGGTCTTGCCGTGAGTTCCGCTGATGGCGATGCTGGTAGGGTAATCGCTCATGAGTGCGCCCAGGGCCTCGGCTCTGGTAACCGCCGTGATCCCCTGGGCTCTGGCTGCCACCAGTTCCGGGTTCTCCGGGGAAACCGCAGCAGAGTACACGATCAGGTCAACGCCCTTGATGTTTGCGGCATCGTGTCCCTGATAGACCTTGATCCCCTTGGATTCCAGATGAGCTGTGACATTTGAGAGCTTCATGTCGGAACCGGACACTTCATATCCTCTGTTTGCGAGGATCTCTGCGATGGCAGAGAGGCCGATGCCGCCGATGCCGATGCAGTGTATATGCTTGTATTTTCTGATGTCGAGCATGTTACGACTCCTTTGTTTTCTGTTTCTGTTTTCTTTACGTGACTTCTTATTATATACCAAAATACCGTCAATTCAAATTATTATCTTGTATCATTCCACACCTTGTTATATAATTTTTCGTGCTTTATAATAACTATGTACAACTATCGAAAGATAACCGGTATATCTGCTCAAGGAGCTTTTTAAGGAGCGATTGAAAGATGAATCAGAAAACAGCCGTCATTCTGGCAGCGGGCCAGGGAACACGCATGAAGTCTGAAAAGCCGAAGGTTCTTCATGAAGTATGCGGTAAGCCCATGGTATCCCACGTCATCAGTCAGGTCCGCGGTGCGGGCATCGATGACATCGTAGTGGTAATCGGACACGGCGCTGACAGGGTGCAGGATGGTTTAAAGGGTGAAAATGTCACATTCGCCGTTCAGAAAGAGCAGCTCGGCACGGGCCACGCAGTGATGCAGGCCATGGGGGCGGTTCCGGAAAACGGCGGTGTTTTTGTGCTCTGCGGAGACACGCCTCTCATTACAGCAGAGTCTTTAAGAGCTTTTTCCGAGTACCATGAGAACAGCGGATGCGATGTCACGGTGCTCACCGCAAAGGTGGAGGATCCCACCGGATACGGCAGGATCATAAGAAATGCTGATGGCGGACTTCTCAGGATCGTGGAACAGAAGGATGCCAGCGAAGAGGAAAAGGCAGTAAATGAGATCAATTCGGGAATGTATGTGTTCGATGCGGCATTCCTGAGGGAGAACATAGATAAACTGGACTGTAATAATGCCCAGAAGGAGTATTACATCACGGATCTCATCACCATGGCGGTGGAACAGGGCCGCGGCGCAGCTGCGGTGACTGTGGCAGACGTGGACGAGATCATGGGTGTCAACGACCGGGTTCAGCTGGCAAGGGCAACGAAGGTGATGAGAAAGCGGATCGCTGAAAAGCACATGAGAGCCGGCGTCACCATCATCGATCCGGACTCTGTCTACATAGAGGATTCTGTGGAGATCGGACCGGACACTGAAGTCTGGCCGGGAGCTGAGCTGAAGGGTAATACAAAGATCGGCAGAGGCGTTCTTCTGGGACGTGATACCATCATCGAGAACAGCATCATCGGTGACGGCACGGATATCCTGAAGTCCGTGATAAAGGACAGCGAAGTGGGCAGCAGATCCCACATCGGACCGTTCGCATATCTGCGTCCGGGCAACAAGATCGGCGACCAGTGCAAGGTGGGCGACTTTGTTGAGTTCAAGAATTCCACATTCGGCAACGGATCGAAGGCCGGCCATCTGGCTTATGTGGGGGATGCGGATCTCGGCGAGGACATCAATATCGGCTGCGGCGTGATCTTCGTCAACTATGACGGCAAGAAGAAATACCGCTCAAAGGCCGGCGACAGGGCATTTATCGGGAGCAACTCCAACATCGTTGCTCCTGTTGAGCTGGAGGAGGACGCTTACATTGCGGCGGGCTCCACAGTTACAAAGAATGTCAAGTCCGGCGCGCTGTTCGTGGAAAGGGCAAAGGGCCTGGAAGTGGAAGGCTGGGTCGAGCGCAAGGGCCTCAAGAGAGAACCGGGCGAAGACCGGAAATAGCAGGCTGCTGTCATCCCGGGGATCTTGCGAATGCATCGGGATGCGGGCATGAGCCATTGATATCGTAATCATTATTATCTATATGATAACAACATAGAAAACAAATATATTGCAGCACCAGATACGGAGGACAATAATGAAAAACGGCGTATTTAACGATTTTAAGATCTTTGCGGGAAATTCAAATCCCATACTGGCCGAAGAAATCGCATCGATCATGGGCAAGACTCTGGGAAAATCAACTGTAAGCAAATTCAGCGACGGAGAGATCTCTGTCAGCCTCTGGGAAAGTGTTCGAGGTGAGGATGTCTACATCATCCAGTCCACATGCGAACCTGCCAACGACAACCTCATGGAACTGCTCATCATGATCGACGCAATGAAGAGAGCTTCCGCAGCAAGAATCAACGCCGTTATTCCTTACTATGGATATGCAAGACAGGACAGAAAGGCGAAGTCCAGAGATCCTATCACAGCAAAGCTCACAGCTGACCTCCTCAGTGTTGCAGGCGTGGACAGAGTCATCACCATCGACCTTCACGCAGCTCAGATCCAGGGTTACTTCGACATCCCTGTAGATCACCTGGACGGCGGTCCTTTCCTGGCAAATTACTTCAAGGAAAAGATCAAGAGCGGAGACATCGACAAGAACATCGTCGTAGTTTCTCCTGACCTGGGCAGCGTTACGAGAGCGAGAAAGTTCGCAGACAAGCTGGATGCGCCTATCGCCATCGTTGACAAGAGAAGACCTAAGCCGAACGTTTCCGAGATCATGAACATCATCGGCGACATCGACGGCAAGACAGCGATCCTGCTGGATGACATGATCGACACTGCCGGCACCATCACAAATGCGGCAAATGCGCTGACAAAGCTGGGCGCAACGAAGGTTTACGCATGTGCGAGCCACGCGGTTCTTTCCGGCAAGGCTATCGAGAGGATCCAGAACTCCTCCATCGAAAAGATGGTACTTCTGAACACCATTCCTATTCCTAAGGAAAAGAGAATCAGCAAGATCAGAACGATCTCCGTTGCACCGCTGCTGGCGGAGGCGATGAAGGCCGTATTCCAGAACGAATCCATCAGCGAGCTCTTCAGCTAATGGAAACAGGCGCTGCCTGAGGGCGGACGCCGAAAACAGTCACAGATGAAAATGCCGGAAACCGCTGCAAATGCTGGCTCCCGGCTGAATAAGGCAACACAGACCGCCCCGGCTATCCAGCGAGGGCGGTCGTTGTAATTGGAGAAAAAAATACATGAAAGTTATCGTTGGCCTGGGAAATCCGGGTAAAGAATATGAGAATACAAAGCACAACATGGGATTTCTCACCGTGGATCTGCTGTCGGAGAGACTGGGGATCCCTGTGAAGCAGATCAAGCACAAGGGTCTGGTGGGGGAAGGCTTTGTGAACGGCACTAAAGTGATGCTGGTGAAGCCCCAGACTTACATGAACCTCAGCGGCCAGTGCGTACGCGAGGCGGTGGCCTACTACAAGACCGACATGGAGGACCTGATGGTGATCTACGACGACATAGACATTCCCATGGGTACCCTCAGAGTCAGGGGGAAGGGCAGCGCAGGCACCCACAACGGCATGAAGTCAATAATCTACGATCTTCAGGATGACGGCTTCCCGAGGATACGCGTAGGCATAGGCGGCGAGCGGAAGGGCGACCTGGCGAACTACGTGATCAGCGGGTTCCGCAAGGATGACGTGAAAACTGTGGAGGATGCCATAGAGAAAGCGGCTGATGCAGTGGAATGCTGGATCAGTGAGGGCATCGATGTGACCATGAACCGGTTTAACG
>JAIKWW010000118.1 GCA_024684465.1 Clostridia bacterium
AATTATTTGTCTATTCCGGTCGTCTTGCGCCTTCCAGCTCAAGCAGCCGGGCTTTTCTGTCGAGGCCACCGGCGTATCCGGTCAAGCTGCCGTGTTACAATTACAGATTATGTACTGCCGGCAGCCACGGGTTGCAGGCAGTTTATTTACTGAGCCGCAGATCAAAATTTCCATATCTTTTTATCATCGCTTCGTTTTCCAGCTTACAAAAAATATTTTCGGTGAAACGAAGCATGTTTTGCTTTTTCACCGAAAATCAATTTGGCAAATTATACATATATTCTGTTATTTAACATTTTTACAACCTTTTTCATGGTTTTTTTATCTATTTTTTCCATTAATTATCTATAATAATACCCAAATTATCAATTTAAACCAGCATATTCCATTCCTCTGCTTCATTTTTTCGATGAAAATCGAAAAAAATTTAAAATTCACCGAAAATTGAAATTATTTGTCTATTCCGGTCGTCTTGCGCCTTCCAGCTCAAGCAGCCGGGCTTTTCTGTCGAGGCCACCGGCGTATCCGGTCAAGCTGCCGTCGGCGCCTATTACCCGGTGACAGGGGACTATGAGGGATATAGGGTTGTGTGCCACTGCACCGCCGACGGCCTGAGCTGACACCCTGCCGCCGCCTCGCTGTTTCGAGATCCCGTCCGCGATCTCACCATATGTGACAGTATTCCCGTAAGGGATAGAGAGGAGGATTTCCCAGACCTCTCTTCGAAACCGGGTTCCACGCATGAGCAGAGGCGGCGTGAAGCAAGGCCTTTTGCCTGCAAAATACACATCCAGCCAATCCGCAGCCAGCTCAAACACCGGCAGCTGTCTTTCCTCGTACTCAGCACCGGAGCCGCCTACATCGTCAGTCAATTTGTCAGCACCAAACCTGGCAGCACTGTTCCTCAGGCTGGCTGCCAAAGTTTTCGCCGATTCTGAGGACTTTTGTCCGACGTCAAAAGCGCCGGATCCACCAGCAGAAAGACCGGCAGCGCAGTACTTTTGCCCGGCTGCCTCAGGTCCGGGCGGCACCGATCCCCCTGGCGCATCGTTCCCGCGCCAGGTGCCGGCACCAGCCTCATCCCCGGCACCAAGCACACCAAAACAGCACTTCCGGTCGGCAGCCTCAAGTCCGGTGACGGGCACATCCTCATCCCCGGCATCGGAGCCGCCGCCGCAGTACTTCTGCCCGTCAAACCACAATCCGGTCAGGGCAGTGCCGTCACTGGCCAGGATGATTTTTCCCAGCGGCGAGCTGTATTCATTAATATAATCCATAACCCTCCTCCCGGCACAGGACTCTGCCGTGAACACAGAATAAAGCGGACTAACTAACGGGGAGATCGCTCCCCCGGTTTCACACACGATTCGTTCATTGCTTCAGGACGACTATCCCTTCACTCTGGTCATCTCAAATTCGATATTGGCGGTCGTACCGTCGTCATTCCCACGAAGGGCCGTCCATTTCATCTTGTCGCCGTCCATCGGGATCTCCCACCATTCGCGGTATTCAGTATCATCTTCGAACCAGCGGGTGCAGAGCAGATTCCCCACAACGAAGTACTCATTGTGCTGATCTGCCGATGGAATCCACTGATCATCGTCGTTCTTCACGTAATAGACGAAATCTCCACCTTCCTTGTACTCCCAGCGGTGATCCTGTCCGTCATCAGGGCTGATCTCATTAATATCAAACTTCCAGCTCGACGGAAACGCCCTCATGAGGGGTAAACGCAACGGTTACAACATTACCGTTTATTTCCACATCACTCTTCATACGATCGATCCACGACTCTTTGCCACTGGTGTTGGATATGCTCACATAAGCTTCGGTTGCCGAGACAATGAGCAGCCCCTTCTCATCGGTCAGCGCAGGCTTTCCATTCTGCTCAGACAACATCCAGGTCCCTATGATACCCTCTTCCACGCTGACTTTTTCCACTTCGGCAGAAGCCCGCTCCTCTGCGCTGCCGCCGGCACCGGCAGTGTTATTATTGCAGCCGGTCAGATTTCGTCAATCTCCCCGGGCTATCCCATTCGCTCCGTTGCGATTTGAAAAGCGTTAAGGTCAACCTTCCGGTTTCTTTCAATCTCCCCGGGCTATCCGGTTACCCCCGTTGCTGTACCCGACCCTCGGGGTTCCGCAATGTCAAGCGTAACCCGGGGTAACGGTTTATGCCATATTCCCATCATTTTTTTAAAACGAGCCATGGTACAGTATCTGAAAAATCCCATAAATAGTCGCCTTTTTCAGTGATTTTCTTCTGTAAATCCTTGACTGTGACCCTGGGTTGACCCATACGATACAGGTAGATAAAGACAGTACAATCATTCAAATTTCAACGTTTATTGGAGGTGTAAAATGGGATATCTTTTTCTTGGACTCGCCATGCTCGCCTGCGTAGCCGGATCTTCTGCACTGACCGCCAGTGACGGGATGGTAATAAAAAAACACAGCGTACTGGGAGTCCTGCTCTTTGCATTCAGCTATGTCCTGCTGTCAAGGTCAATCCTCACTATCAACATCAGCATCGCATATGCCGTATTCTGCGGCGTGGGAATAGTTCTTTCAGGACTCATTTCCGTCCTGGTATTCAGGCAGAAAATCACACTCATCGGCGTTTTCTGCATGGCTCTGATCCTGGCAGCCTGCGTCATCATCCACTTGTACGGATCCATGTGAGGAGGTGAATGATAATGAAAAAAACAAAAGCAAAGGTATTATTTCTGATCGCCGTCCTTCTGGAACTGATCGGCAATTTCATAATCAGCTATACGGAAGGTTTCACGAATCCCGTACCATCAGTGGTTTGTTTCCTGATCTACGCCCTGAGCGCAGTCTTCTTCGGCTTCAGCCTTAAGGAGATCAATCTGGGAATCGCCTACGCCGTCTGGTCCGGTGTGGGAATAATCTTCCTGGCGATAGTATCTGTGACATGGTTCCATCTTCCCCTTACAACTGCTGACATCATCGGACTTGTCATGATCACCGTCGGCGTGGTTGGAATGGATCTCTTCGGCTCGAAGGAAGAAGCAGATCAATAGCACATCGGGTTCAGCCGTTCCGATCCGGTTGAACCCTTTCTCTTTATCAGATAAGATATTAATGTAGAACAGGAGGGCGGCATGGAACAGAAACAGCTCTATTCTTCCGGTCAGGCATCGGAAATATGCGATGTGACCCGGAGGGCGTTAAGACTCTATGAGGCAAAAGGTCTGATTACACCGGATCATATTTCCAAGGGTGGATACCGGTATTTCACCATGGAAACCCTTCGCCGGGTTCAGGTTATCAGGTACTTCCTGGAGGAGGGCTTTTCTCTGGAAACTGCAGGCAGACTGTTATCCACCAACGAACTGGACGATTACGAAGAGATTTTCCGGGCACAGATCGACGACACCAGAAAGAAACTGGAATATTACCGCAACCGTCTCGATTCGCTCAAAGGATGGTACGGACTGCTGTGCGAAGGGCGTCAGGTACGTATGCTGGGACCGGACAACATATCCCTGAAGCATATCCCAACCAGGAACTACATGTGCCTGGAAGGAACACTGGACGCAGACGATCCATTCGGAGAAGCCAAGCTGGAGACACTCCACTACACCATGGCAAAGTCAGACGGTCACTCCCTCATAGACGTGGGAGGCGCATATACGCTGTTCAGCGAAGATATGCGAAACCGGATCGAGGGCATCACTTCCGATGTCACCCTTATCCAGGAATGTTACCCCGGCACCAGCAGCAGCAAAAATCTGCGCACCATCGACGGATTCATGGCGGTTTCAGCCTATCACCTCGGTCCTCTTTCTCAGATCGCCGCAACCTACCGGAGGGCACTGGACTGGGCAAGGGCTCACAGACTGAGCCTGCTTGGCAGTTCCTACGAACGGTATGTGATAGACATCTACACTTCCGACGATCAGGAGGACTACGTGACAGAGATACTGCTGCCCGTGGAATGTGACAACGAGGAATTTAATTATCTGGAAAAATAAAGCCGGCTCCGCGAACAATAAAAGGGACCCCCACAGGGTCCCTTTGTTCTTTCTTTGGTGGAGTATAGGGGGATCGAACCCCTGACCTCGTGATTGCGAACCACGCGCTCTCCCAGCTGAGCTAATACCCCGCGTTTATGGCAGCACTGAAACCGACAGGCGATCAGGACCGGATTCTTTGATACGGCCGCGAGCAGCTGCAGCCCGGGTCGTCTCACCTGAAACCTATTATACGCCTGATCTTTACAATTGTTAACACAATAATTCGTCTGCTTTTGCATTTTATTTTCCGGCAGAAAAATCCCCCGCCGCCATCTTGATATCCGGAGACCGGGGGATTATACATTATTCGCCTGTGTTTCCGCAGCCACTCAGCAGTTTCCCGGATAAACGTGGCGCAGGAACCGGGCCGCGATGTCGCAGAGCTCATAGATCCTCTTCACAGACGTTGGCTCCGCCTCGGTGAAATTGTAGCGGGGGAAGAACCTGGATATGTGCAGCGGAATGTCAGGAGACAGGGAAGCCAGCCACTCCGCCTCCACCGACATGTCCTCCAGGCTGTCATTCTTCCCGGGTACTATCAGAGTGGTGATCTCCACGTGGCACCCCGCCTCATGGGCGATCCGTATATTGTCCATCACCACGTCCAGCGCCCCGGTCAGTCCGCCGGACACCCAGTCATAGTAATCGCTGTGGATGCCCTTCAGGTCGATGTTCATGGCGTCGATCAGCGGCAGCAGTTCCGACAGCGGTTCCCGGCTGATCAGCCCGTTGGTCACCACCACGTTCAACAGCCCGCGCTCGTGCACCAGCTTCGCCGTGTCCCGCACGTACTCGTAGCCCACCAGCGGTTCATTGTAAGTGAAAGCCACGCCGAGATTGCTGTAATGTCCGTCGCCGCCCTGCGGATCCGGCAGCCTGTCAGCGTATTCCGCCGCCTTTTCCGCAAGTAACTCCGGCGGCATCATGGCGGTGCGCATATCGTCCCCCGCCATGGAGATCTGATAATTCTGGCAGAACGGACATACCAGGTTGCACCCGAAGCTGCCCACGCTCAGGATTCTGCTCCCTGGATAAAACCTGGCCAGAGGCTTTTTCTCTATGGGATCCAGGGACGCGGAGGTGCACCGCCCGTAGTTGACCGGTTCTATCCTGTCACCGGTGTTCTTCCGGGCCTTGCAGAACCCGGTCTGCCCGGCCTCAAGCCCGCAGTGCCTCGGGCATATTTCGCAGTAAATCTTCTCAGCCAAATCCCTCACCTGCTTTCGTTCAGTTCTCACGCTTCTGCGGGCAGCTTTGCTTGACGCGGCCGCCGGTCAACTCGCAGCACCGGCGCCGGTCCGCCGGACCCGCGGGCGCCTCAGTAGTGCCTCACAACCTCGAATCTCTCCAGGCTCACCGGCTCATTCTTCCCGATGTTGGCCTTCTTCCTGGAAATGGCGATCTGCTCCTCAACAGTCTCCACCCCGTCCAGGTTCGGCAGCAGCAGCCCGTGGCGCCCGTCCCGGGAGATCACTATAACCCCGTAACGCGCGGGATCCAGCTCCTCCGGGCCGCTCACAGGTTCCGGTTCACCCAGCACATCCACGCTGCAGGAAATCTCTGCCAGTTCCGAAGGGAGCACCGGATCGAATCTCGGATCCCGGGAGCACGCAGAGACCGCATTGTTGATGATCTCCTCAGCCAGGCTTTCCCGGGTCGGCAGTATCGTGCCGATGCATCCCCTGAGCCGTCCGTTGATCTTGAGGGAGACAAATGCTCCCGCCCGTCCGCCGGTGAGCTCGTCACTGAGCTCCGCCCGCAGTTCCTCCGGCAGGTCATCCGGATACTTCAGCGTCTTCCCGGTCCTCACGAAGGTCTCGTAGCTGAGCCTGGCCAGCCGCACGTAAACGTCCGAATTCTCACGTTCACACTCCATGCGGCGCATTTTTTCATTAATATATTGATCTCCGATATTTCTCGACTGGTCATCGCCTTCCACCAGATACTCCGCCACTCCGTAGCCTACGCCGGTAACTCCCTGGTATGACAGGAGTCTGTGGGTTACGGCCTTCCGGTCCAGAGTTCCCGCCATGATCCAGAAGGAGCGGAGCCCGCACTCGGCAGCCCTGTCACAAAAGCCCGGATCCAGCAGGAGCATGTAGAGGAAGTCCCCCTCATCCAGCAGGGCTGTGATCTCCGCGTCGAACTCAGGACCCTCAGGTACCAGACCGTAGGGACCGTCCTCCCGGACTTTATGGGACAGATCCCCGCTGGCAATGACTGCCACCCGGCGGTTCAGCCTGTCCGCAGTGCTGCTGATCCGGCGTCCCAGCTCGTAGTGAGTGAGAGGCGACAGTCCGGACAGGCCGATCCTGACAATTTCCGGAAACGGGAGCACGCCGGATGCGGCGACAGCTGCTCCCGGGCCGCCGGCCGCAGCTGTTTCTCCGGATACTTGCGGATCATTCGTGCTCCCTGTGCCGTACAGTTCCTCCCAGGCTTCCCTGAGAAAGATCAGCGGTATCATGGTGGCGTGATCCAGCTCAGGATCCCGCTCCCCCAGCGTTCCGGCGCGGATCCCGTCAGTGTCGCAAGACTCGCAGAGAACATCGATGAACTCGCTGTCATACTTCACTTCCACGGCCACCTGAGGTGCACCAAACCTGTCGAAACTGCCCCGGGCTCTGCCGTCTCCCCTCGCAGGTGAAATATGGATATAGTCGCTGTACATGATGCTGTGGGGCGTCGTCACCACCACTGTCTCAGGCCGCTGCTCCGCAATGAACCGGGCCGCATGCCTGTACGCATCGATGGTTTCCTGTATGGAACTTTCAGATCCTCTGCCCACTTCAGGCAGGATCATCGGCGGATGAGGCACCGCCACTGCTGCTAAAACTGACATTACCACACCTCCATTATCTCTACCACCAGTATTCTTTCTGTCTGAACAGAGAGCGGACAGGATGCACCAACTTCACTGCCCACAGACATGGCACGGCCTTCCACCATGATAAGAGGAATGCGGTCCCTCTCGGCCTTTGGTATCTTCCGGTCTGTCATCACATCCTGTATCTTCTTCGAGCCCTTCATGCCTCTTGGTGCGAATCTGTCCCCCGGACGCCTGGTGCGGATTACAGCGTGCCCCAGAGACTTCAGTATGTCGTAGTCAAGCCGCGCTCTGTAAAGGACACTGGCCCGGTCCTCCGGTTCCGCTCCCGGTTCCTCCGGGAAACTGCCCCGAGCCGCAAAATCTCCGGAACTCCCCGGCAGATCTGCAGTCCTGCTGTCACCTGACAGAGTGAGTCTGACCATGCGACCGCCCACCGTCACGCTGACCCTGCCGGCAGCCTCCAGCTCCCCGTAGGGAAATTCAACCGCGCCATCCGTTCCGGCCGCACTGTTATCCCGCGTCCTTCCGGTCTTATCCGCTTCTTCGTACGGAGACTTCGCGCCGTCCGCTTTTCTCCGCTTCTCCGGCTGTTTCACCTTCTCCTGCCGGGAAAACCAGACCTTGTTGTACACGATCCTGGCCGTCCAGCCCTGTACCAGATCCGCCGATTTCGGGCTGTCCGTCCCGGCAGTCTCTATGAGTTCCATGAGTTTTTCCACGTGCACGGCGCTGACGTTGTAGGTCAGACCCAGCCTGCGGATGCAGTTGAACAGAACCCTCTTGCCCACGGCTCTGTGAAGCCTGCGGAATCCCGCCAGTTCCAGGCTCTTTTCCTTTGCGTTCCAGCGGCCCGCAGCCTCCTTCTCCGCCATGGCCTCCAGGCAGTCCTCGTCCTCCGAGGCCTGGTTGGACAGCCTTACCAGCGCTGATTTCACCTCGGGATTGAAGGTTTTCTCCATCAGCGGCAGCAGCTCCAGCCGGATCTTGTTCCTGTTATATACCGGTTCCAGATTTGTCTTGTCTATACGGGGTTCCAGACCCTGCTCCCTGCAGAAGGCCTCTATGTCCCGCCTGCTCACATCCAGCAGCGGGCGTATTATGATGCTGTCA
Organism: Clostridia bacterium; assembly: GCA_024684465.1. Lineage (GTDB taxonomy): Bacteria > Bacillota > Clostridia > Peptostreptococcales > Anaerovoracaceae > JAIKWW01. The sequence continues at coordinate 7,981 of JAIKWW010000118.1, forward strand.
CGGACGTAGGGAATCCCTGAGAGTCCTCTGGTTCCGGTACCCCGCATGATTCTCATCATCACGGTCTCAGCCTGGTCGTCAAGATTGTGCGCCACAGCGACTCTCCGGGCGCCCACCTGTCTGCGAACCTCCTCGAAAAAATCATAGCGCACCCTGCGCCCGGCCTCCTCGGTTCCCACGCCCATCTCGTCTGCCAGCGCTTCCACATCAAATCTGCGGCTCATGAACCCGGCTCCCAGCTCTTCAGCCAGCCTGCGGGCGTATTCCTCATCCCCGTCGCTGTCATCACCCCGGAGCCCGTGATTTATGTGGGCCGCGGTTATATCACCCAGGGAGAGTTCCTCCCGGAGCATGCACAACGATTTAAGCAGGCATACGGAATCAGGCCCTCCGGAGAGAGCCACAACGATCCCGTCGCCTGCTTCGATCATTCCATGTTTATTTACAGTAGTCTTTATCTGTTCCAGAACATCCATACTTCATACCTTTCAGTGCTGCCGGCGCAAGTCCGCGCAGGTTTCCGGCACGTCCGGCGTCAGTCCTCCCGGCGCAAGTCCGCGCAGGTTTCCGGCACGTCCGGCGTCAGTCCTCCCGGGCTCAGGCACTCCTTCTGCCGGTCCACGGCGTCAGTCCAGTCAGGTCCACGGCGCAAGTCAGCCCGGTTCATCCGAGTTACCGCGTCAGTCCACGGTCAGCCCGGTTCATCCGAGTTACCGCGTCAGTCCACAGTCAGCCCGGTCCCCTGCTCAGTCCTCCGAAGCCGCACTCTGCGCAGTCCGCTGCGCAGCGAGCCCCTTGGCGAACCTGGCCTGCGTGTACGGAGTCTCCGTTATCCAGTACGGTCTTGAAACCGTTTCCGGATCATCCTCGTCGTAGTCACAGCTGTTCCACCAGACAGCCACCTTCAGCCTCTTATAGTCACCGATCCGGTCGAACATTCCGTCCAGCCATCTCAGCTTGTTTCCGCCCACGCTGCTGGATGCAAACTCCGTTATCATCAGCGGCTGCGCGTAGTCCGAGGCCATTCTGTCATAGAGCCCGTCGTACAGATCCGCGAACTCCGTCCACTTTTCCGATTCGTAGTAGGTTCCTGTATTGTAGGCCGTCATGCCCACCACGTCTACGTACTTGTCTCCCGGATAGTACAGATACTCGCTGTTCCAGTTATAGTCCGGGAAAGATCTGTGATTCGGATTCCACACCCATATCGTATATGGAAGCGCACCTTCCTCTTCAAATATATCATATGCATGCCTGTATGCATCCACGTAAATTTCCGCGTCCTTGGACATTTTCAGAGCATTGTATGCACACCAGTCTCCGTTCATCTCGTTTCCGAACCTGAACAGCACCGGCTGCTGAGTCTCCGCGATATTCTCCGCCATATGCTTCAGGAACGTGTCATACTTTCCGTTCATGACGTCGAACATCATATTGCCGGTCTTCTTTTCCGTAGTCTGAAGAGACAGTTCCAGATACCGGTCCTCAGCCTTTGCGGTCTTCATGGCCTCCACCAGCTGATCCGTCACATCCGGCTCAAAATTCCAGTAATACACCAGGATCCTGAACTTGTATGCCATTTCCTCTTCCATCTTCTTCAGAGTCTTCATCTCATCCGGTGCCGAAACATCGTACAGACCCCAGCTCAGGTCCGCATCGTCACCGAAGCAGCTCCTGTAGGCATCCTTCGTCTCCCGGCTCCAGTAATCCCTCAGGATCTCGTGTCTCGGTTCCCTGGTATCCTCACCGGGTGGTACTTTACGGCTGATGTATGACACCGGCTCCGCGGAATTCACGATCTCCTCCACCTCCGCAGCCAGCACCGGCCGAGAAGCCTTGAACATCAGAGAGATTACCTTGTAATCCGCCGGCCTGTACACGTCCACCGACTGTCCGTGGATCTTGTTTCCATCCTCATCCCGGAGCACCTTAGTCTCCGACTGCCTGTTGTACCCGAAGACCATGTCCTCACACAAGTAATAGGGCTTGTCGTCACCGACGAGAGTCAGCTCGGGGCGCTTCCACGTGTATACATAGCGGTCCTTGGTCCCCTTGCTGCTGTACGCCTGCCAGCTGTCCGTCTCCGTGTAGGTCTTCTCATCTTCAAGGAAGGAGTGGGAATATTCCAGGTAGGTGTTCTTCTCCTCCATGTCCGTGAAATGCTCCGTGAACACCTCCATCTCGATGCCTCCGGCAAGCATTATCCTGGTGGCAGCGCTGTTGACATCCGCGTCCACCACCCCGTCTTCGTCAGCGGTCATCCCCGCCGGTATGGTCAGCTTGAACCCCCCGGTGTTGTTGGTGAAGAGCACGTTTCCCTCCTTGTCGGTCTTTGTGCTCCAGTTCACCTCCCGCTCCCAGGGATGCTCCCAGTTCTGATTGTATCCCGCAGACTTCACCTGTTCATCAAGCCTCTCGTGATAGTCGTCCACCCACTGACTCAGAGTGCCGTTCCAGTAAAGCCAGCCCACGAAAGAAAAAAAGGCCGCTATAACCACGGCCGCAAAAATCGGATATATATAATTTCTACTGCGTTTACCTTTTTTACTGGTCAATGCCGTAAAACCTCTTTGCTGTATCACAGGTCGCCGAAGCAACCTCTTCAAAAGAAATACCCTTCATCTCAGCGATCTTCCTGGCAGTGTATACCACCTTGGAAGGATCGTTCCGCTTGCCCCTGAAAGGAACAGGCGTCAGATAAGGCGAGTCTGTCTCGATGCACATGTGATCCAGCGGGATCGCATCGATGACACCCTGTGCCTTCTTGTTGTTCTTGTATGTAACTACGCCGGAAATGGAAAAATAGCATCCCAGTTTCAGAAGCTCCTTCGCCATCTCGGCGCTGCCGGAATAGCAGTGCATGAGCACCCTTATCCTGTCAAATGCCTTCTCCTCCTTCAGGATCTGCACCACGTCCCCGTGGGCCTCCCTGTCGTGGATTGCAATCGGCATATCCAGCTTCTCCGCGAGTCTGATCTGCTCCCGGAACCACTTCTGCTGCACGTCGTGGGGAGTGTCTTCCCAGTAATAGTCCAGTCCGATCTCGCCGATGGCGACCACCTTGGGTTCCTTTGCCAGTTCCTCTATCTTTTCCAGCAGCTCATATGTCATGAACCGGGTCTCCTGAGGATAGTACCCCACCATAGCATAGACCCATGGATACTTCTTTGCCATCTCTATGGCACCAAGAGAAGTCTCCAGATCCACGCCGGGATTCACCACGTAGGAGACTCCCGCCTCCTGCGCAGCTTTCATCATTTCCTCCCGGTCATCATTAAATTCTTCAACATCTAAATGTGCATGAGAATCGAATAACATCATTTATACCTCATACAGAATCCCCTGTAATCCGGAGATTTCTGCTACTTTACCACATTCCCGTCGGGAGCATGCGGCGTCACGAACTCGTGTCTGCCCTCGTTGTCCGCGAACAGGATCATTCCGTGGGAAGTCTCGCCTCTGAGCTTTCTCGGCTTCAGATTTGCCACAACCACGACGGACTGTCCCTCCATCTCCTCAGGCGTATGGCTGGCAGCCACGCCGCTGATGATCTGACGTACCTCGCCGCCGATCTGAACCTGTGAGATCAGCAGCTTGTCCGCATTCGGATGCTTCTTGCAGGACAGGATCTTTCCAACTCTCAGGTCGATCTTGTCGAAATCGTCTATAGTAATGGCTGGCTTGCCGGCTTCGGAAGCCTCCGGCTCATTATTACTTTTATCAGCAGCGACCGGCTTTCCCGCATCATGTGCAGCCTTTGCCATTGCCTGGCGCTTCTGTTCCTCGGTGATAGCCTCCAACTCCTTGATCTCCTTCTCGATGTCCAGTCTCGGGAAGATAGGCTCGCCCTTGTGAACCTGAACGCCTGCCATCATGTCAAAGCGCTTCGTGTCAGCCCATACCACAGGCTGATCCGCGATACCCAGCTGCTCCCTGATCTTCTCGGAAGTGTTGTGGATGAACGGATGGATCAGCACGGAGATGATCCTGATGGATTCCGCCAGGTTGAACATCACAGTGTCCAGACGGCCCTTCAGTTCAGGGTCCTTCGCCAGGATCCACGGAGAAGTCTCGTCGATGTACTTGTTGGTACGGCGTATGAACTTCCAGATCTCCTCCAGAGCGTTGTTGAACTGGAATCTGTTCATATATTCGTCGACGCGCTCCTCAGTGGACATTCCCATTTCACGGAGATCCGCATCAGGTCCCTCGACTCCCGCAGGAGCAGGAACCACGCCGCCGTCGTATTTTTCGATCATGGCAACGGTTCTTGAAACCAGGTTGCCCAGGTCGTTTGCCAGGTCGTAGTTCAGTCTGTTCAGCATTACCTCGTTGGTGTAGAGACCGTCCTGTCCGAAGGCGTATTCCCTCAGCAGGAAGTACTTCACGGCATCTACGCCGTATCTGTTGATGAGCTTTACAGGATCCACCACGTTGCCTCTGGACTTGGACATCTTTCCGCCCTCCAGCAGGATCCAGCCGTGGCCGAGAACGTGCTTAGGCAGCGGCATATCCAGGGACATGAGCATTGCAGGCCAGATGATGGAATGGAATCTGACGATCTCCTTTCCCACCAGGTGTATGTCGCAAGGCCAGTACTTTGAGAGTTCGTTCGGCTTGTCAGGATATCCCAGAGTGGTTGCGTAGTTCGAAAGCGCATCCAGCCACACGTAGATAACGTGCTTCGGATTGCCCGGAACAGGGATGCCCCAGTCGAAGTCGATCCTGGAGATGCACAGATCCTCCAGGCCCTGCTTTACGAAGTTGATCATCTCGTTCCTGCGGGCTTCCGGATAGAGGAAGTCAGGATCTTCCAGCAGCTCCAGCACCCTGTCCTGATACTTGGAGAGCCTGAAGAAGTAAGCCTCCTCCTTTACCTTTTCCACAGGTCTTCCGCAGTCCGGGCACAAGCCGCCCACAGCCTGAGTCTCTGTCCAGAAGGACTCACACGGCGTGCAGTAGAGACCTTCGTACTCGCCCAGATATATGTCGCCCTTCTTTTCCATGTATTCGAACTCTGCCTGTACCCTCTCCATGTGGCGGGGCTCCGTGGTCCTCACGAAGTCGTCGTAGGAGATCTCCATGGTATCCCAGAGTTTTCTGATTCTTCCCACCACGTCGTCCACGTACTGGATCGGCGTAACTCCGTTCTTCTCCGCAACCTGCTGGATCTTCTGACCGTGTTCGTCAGTTCCCGTCTGGAAGCGGACATCGAAGCCCTTTGCCCTCTTGTATCTGGCAATGGCATCCGCCATTACAGTACAGTAAGTGTGGCCGATGTGAAGATCCGCGCTGGGATAATAGATCGGCGTAGTTATATAAAATGTTTTCTTGTCTTCTGCCATTTTTAGCTTTCCTCCTAGTCAAGCGGCGTGATCTTAGGGAGCAGATCGGACTCCTTTGTCAAGCTAACGTGAAGTTTTATGTAGTTCAGGGCCTTTCTGTTGCGGATCTCCTTTTCGGTCTCACGGAGCATCTCGCCTGTCATGTGGCTTCTGAGAACTTCAAGTTCCATATTTGCCGCCTTTGCCAGCTGCTCCATGTATTCATTGATCTCAGCGATGGTAGCCATGATATTCTGCTCCGCAGCTATAGCTTCCAGCACCAGCTTTCTCTTGACTCTGACCTCGGCCTTGTCGATGAAGTTTTCCATCATCTTTTCTTCAGTAAGGCCAGTCATGCTGAAGTACAGATTTGGATCCATTCCCTGTCTCATCATGAGCTTGCCCCATTCGCCAACCATTTCCCTGGCCTCGTCGTCGATGACTTCCTGGGGAACGTCGAACTCGGAATCCGCGATTACCGCATCAGCAAGGATCTGGTCATAATCGTCCTCAGTCTCGAACTCCTTGCGGTCTGTCAGAGCCTTCATGAGCTGGTCGTGCTCCTCATCTGTCATCTCTTCAGCCTGATATTCCTGAATCTCCTTGATGTCGCACTTGAACGTCACATCTTTTCCTGCCAGATGCGGCGCCGCATAGTACTCAGGGAATGTGACTTCAACGTCCACGTGGTCTCCCACATTCTTTCCCACCAGCTGTTCCTCGAAGCCCTTTACGAACTCGTCAGTTCCCAGCTCCAGCGGGTAATCCTGGGCGCTGCCGCCCTGGAACGGCTCGCCGTCGAGCAGGCCGACGAAATCGATTACAGTAACGTCGCCCATTCTTGCAGGTCTGCCTTCAACCTTGACCTTATTGCCGACGAGACGCTTGCGGTCCTCTACTGCTTTGTGGAATTCCTCAAATGTCACAGTGCTGTCCGGTCTTGGGATATCGAGCCCGTCGTACTTTCCGAGTCTGATGAGTTTAGCTTCTTTATTTGCCATAAATATTGTCTCCTGTTGTATATTAAAATTTTTTATCGTAACGATAGAGGACTGTAATATTAATTCCCTCTGCCGGCCCACAGTCCGGACCGCCGGCACAACGAAAAAAAGGACAGCCGTGAAAATGCGGTTGTCCTTTTTTCTGGCAATTTAAAAATAAAAACAGATTTAAAATGCCGATTAGTATGTTAAGAGTGAGTGAATTGCGAAGTGTGTTCCATCGCATTATCATTCTATTAAACAACCGTATATTTTTGTAGTATCCAAAAAGGATACTTTTTTCCGCATTATCTGATTAAAACGTTGAATATTTCAGTATCTACCGAATCTCTCCGTCATCTGCTTGTAGGCCTGAATCGCGTCAGCCTTCTTATTGACATCCAGCTTGTTGTACGCCGATGCCATGTGTTTTTTCACAGTGGAGTGGGACACGAAAAGAATTTTTGCAATTGCTTCCGCAGTGTACCCCTCGCACACCAGATCCATGACTTCCCGTTCCCTCTTGGTGAGAGGCATGGTGTTGACCTGGGAACTGTCACTGTAGAGCCGTTTCGTCTCAGCGTACTTTGCCGCCAGAGGAAGGGTCTTCAGCGCATAATCGGTGCCTATGCTCTCCATGAGTTCAGGAACGGTGTACACATTTTCCGAGAGAATGACGTAGAGGTCGTCCGCTTCCGCATATTCGAGCGCCACACCCATGTGTTCCCGGGCGCTGCGGGCGTTCCCCAGCTTGTACTCCGAGATTGCCAGATACATGTTGAACACCATGATGGACATGGCCTTCTCCGCCAGGCCCGGAGTCTGAAGTCTCTGTCTGCACAGATCTCCCAGTCTCTCAAATTCGCCCAGTTCCAGTGCGATCTTGGCACTGATCAGGTAGGCGCTGTCCCGGGCCGGGCTCATGAGCTTGGTCTGCTCCGGGTGTACATTTCTGAGCCAGCGCGGTATGTAGTCCGTGCGGCCCATGAAGGCGTACATGTATCCTATGATTATCTCGTAACAGCTCATGAATATCGGATTGTCTGTATTTTCAACCTCCCTCATGAGCTTCAGCAATATGTCATCTATATCGTGGATCTTTCCGTTGAAGATGGCGATCCTCAGCAGCATGAAGTATGTGGACAGGATGATCCCCGTCTGATCCTTGGTCTGGGCTCTGTACAGCGCCTTGTAGGCAAGGTTTTCCGCCACCTCCAGATTGCCCGCCATGTACTCCGCCTCCGCTTTCATGTGCAGGTCGTAGCCCACGCCGCAGCCGTTGGCGATGTGGTTGAAGATGTCGATCTCGTCTCCCACCAGCTTCACCAGCCCTCTCACATCACCTTTGCGCCTGTGGTGCAGCGAGATGGTGAGGGGAACGCCGAAGGTGATTATAACTCCGGAATCGAAGATCCTGGATGTACCTCCGTCAAAGTAGTCGCTGGCCCTTTCATAGCAGTGGAACATGGCTTCCAGATCGTTGAAGGCGCTGATGCTCTCTATGAGTGCGATCTCGCCCAGTATCTGATTCTTCTCCATGAGATCCATGCGGCTGTTGGCGTAGTAGCGCTTGGCCTCCTTCAGCATCTCCCTGCCCTTGTTCATGTCCACGTTGAGACTGTAAGAGTAGATGAAGGTCAGGTAAGCTATCGGATTGGACAGTTTGGTCTGCATGTCCATGGCCTCGAAGGCCTCCGTGATCACGCCGGAACCGTAGTTCATCAGGGTGGCGGCATGGCGTTCCGACATTATCTGCAGGATGCGGGAATAATTTCCGCTCTTCAGATACGCGGAGAGAGCGCCCAGTCTGTCTCCCATCAGGTTGTCCCAGTTTCCGATCCGCTCGTAGAGTTCCTTCAGTCCGATACCGGATTTCTCTCTTTCATCCGCCAGCAGCGCCCGGAGCATGTGATGGAAGCCGTAGCGCTCCGCATTCATATCATACTTCGTGAAGTAGTTGCCCTCGTAGAGATGGCGGAGCACCTCACGGATCCGGTTGTCGTGGACCACGTACTCGGCCTCGTCCATGGAAAATGTCGCCAGGGGCGAGAGCCTCAGCAGCATCTGCTTCACGTCATCGCTGAAGTTATTGTAGATGGTCTCCCTCATGAGATCCATGTCCTCAGGCATGCCCTCAAAGCTGCCGTGCTGACGATGATAGATCCAGGACATGAGGACCTCCGCGGTCCAGCCTCTGGTACGGTTAAAGATCCATTCCAGCTCCTGCTCCGAAAGACGGTCGTCGTTCAGGATATAGAAGTTCTCGATTTCCAGCTTGGAAAACTCGAAATAGGTCTGGTTCATTATGGTCATGTTGCCGGACTTCAGCAGTCCGCTGTAATCCAGCGGGGGCTCACCGTCGGAGATGCAGATCAGGTGCAGGCCGTCGATCTTTCTGGAGGCCAGCTCGCCTATGAGCTTATAGAGCAGCTCATTTTTGCAGTACTGCATGTCGTCGATGATGACATAGGTCTCGGATTCAAGACTGTTCCTTATGAGTCTTTCCAGGCGGTCCACATCGTTCTTTCCGTGGGGCAGACCGTGCTGGAGAAACTTGCGGCCCAGATCCGAGTTCATGCGTTCAACGGTGTTGCAGAAGCGCACCCATTCCCAGATATCTTCAGTGATCTCCTTCTCGAACATGAACCAGAGGTACTTTGCCCTGCGCTTCTTCCGGAAGTAGGAGCGGACCTCTGATGTCTTGCCGGAGCCCATTCCCGCAACTATATAAAAGAGAGGCACATTGGCGGCCTCGTCGATTTTTTTCTTTATATGCGCGCGGTGCAGCGCCTTCGGTTTAACCGGAAGCGCCACACCCGTATCCCGAACTAATGGTGACACTTTTCTGCCTCTCACTCATACATACTCACACTGTAATTTCGATATCTACGCTCTCCCGTTGAAGTCCTTCAAAGCCTCGAGGATCTTCTCACATGCGTGGCCGTCGCCGTAAGGATTTGCGGCGTGAGCCATGGCATCGTAGGCCGCCTTATCGCTGAGCAGTTCCTTCGCCAAAGCAGCGATGGTATCCTTTTCAACGCCTGCCAGCTTGACCGTGCCTGCTGCCAGAGCCTCAGGGCGCTCGGTTTCATGTCTTACCACCAGGACAGGCTTGCCCAGGGAAGGAGCCTCTTCCTGCATTCCGCCCGAATCCGTGATGATGAGATAGGATCTGGCCATGAGATTTACGAAAGGCTGGTAGCTCTGCGGCTCGATGAGATGAACGTCATCTCTTCCTCCCAGCACTCTGTTGGCGATCTCTCTCACCTTCGGATTCAGATGAACCGGATAAACGACTTCCACGTCGTCGAATTCCTCTGCGATCTCACGGATGGCACCGAAGATGTTCTCCATGTTCTCACCCAGGTTTTCTCTGCGGTGGCATGTAACTGTGATGATCCGCTTATTTTCAAAGTCCAGATTCTTCAGGACTTCGTCTTCGAATTCATAAGGCTTGCCTGCAACTTCCAGCAGTGCATCAACTACGGTATTTCCCGTGATATAGATGTTCTTTTCGTCGATGCCCTCTCTGGTGAGGTTGTCCACATTTCTCTGTGTCGGCGCGAAGTGGAGAGATGCCAGGTGACCGGTCATAACTCTGTTCACCTCTTCAGGGAACGGAGAGTACATGTCGTAGGTCCTGAGTCCGGCTTCCACGTGGCCCACCGGGATCTGGTGGTAAAATGCCGCAAGAGCAGCGGAGAATGTGGTGCTGGTGTCGCCGTGAACCAGTACCATGTCCGGTTTTTCCTCATCCAGCACCTTGTCCAGACCGTTCAGCACATTCGCAGTGATCATCGCCAGAGTCTGGTTCGGCTTCATGATGTTCAGGTCGTGGTCAGGTGTGAGCTCGAAGAGTTCCAGTACCTGATCCAGCATTTCTCTGTGCTGAGCAGTTACGCAGAGCACCGATTCAAAGTAAGGATCCGCCTGCAGCTGCTTTACCAGCGGCGCCATTTTTATGGCTTCGGGACGGGTCCCGAAAACTGACATTACTTTCATATTTTTAATATCCTTTCCTAAAATATTCTGTGAACATTATTCCCGACTGTCCTCAGTTTCATCCTCCTGCCCGCTGTCAGGTCCGGATGTGTTCAGCTCGCTCTCGTGGCCCGGCAGGCCCTCCTTCATTATTTCCTTGAGAGAGGAGTGGTCCGCGATGAAAATGCACACCAGAAGCATGGCGATCACAGCAAGTACAGCTGCTTCAACCATGATGCGCTGAACGAAGAGGGCTGCTACCATGCCCATGATGGCACTTATGCAGTACATGATCAACACTGTGCGCCTCTGTCCGATGCCTGTGGAGAGGATCCTGTGATGCAGGTGTCCCTTGTCCGCGGACATGATGGGATATCCGTTGATCCAGCGGCGGATAATGGCAAATGCCGTGTCGAAGATCGGAAGTCCCAGAACCAGAAACGGCACGATCGTCGCGATCAGCGTCGCCCCCTTGGTGGATCCCAGAATGGAGATGGACGCGATCATGAATCCGAGAAACAGTGAGCCGCTGTCACCCATGAAGATCTTTGCAGGGTGAAAGTTGAACGGCAGGAATCCCAGAGCAGCGCCGGTGACAGCCACCATGGCCGCTGCGACTTCATACTGGCCGCTCAGGTAGGCGGTGTAGCTGATCATGGAGGAGGCGATGGCTGCAACTCCGGCTGCCAGGCCGTCCAGACCGTCGATCAGGTTCACCGTGTTGGTGATGCCCACGATCCAGATCACAGTGATCAGAATTCCCACCGGAAGCGGGAAGTAGATATATGTATCCGAATTAAACGGATTTTTCACAAAGTCGATGCGGATGCCCCCCAGGTAGATTGCGATGGCACAGAGCATCTGCAGCAGGAATTTTGGCTTTGCCGGAATCCCTTTTATGTCATCCACCACACCCACCAGGTAGATCAGCAGTCCTCCCAGCATGATGACCAGGAGCTTCGGATCAAACTGATAGACAAAGGTGTACAGGGCCAGGCCGGCCTCCGCTCCGAAGAACATCGCGATACCGCCGAAGCGGGGCATTGCCCTGGTGTGAACCCGGCGTTTGTCCTTCGGTATGTCCATGGCGCCGATCCGTGGCGCCAGTTTTATGGCAAGCGGCGTCAGAGCATAGGACACTCCCATGGCAACCGCGATTATTATTAAATATGTCATTCCTTAAGCTTCCTCCATAACAAGAATATTATCAGCGTTCCTGAGGCTTCAGTACCTCGACCTTCAGGCCCGCCTCCGCCAGCATCTTCTCAGCCGCTTCGTCAGGATAAGGTTCCTTTATGACGATGCGCTTTATGCCCGCATTGATTATCATCTTCGAGCAGAGGATGCAGGGCTGATTTGTGCAGTAAAGAGTGCCCCCGTCTATGGACACGCCAAGGTAAGCCGCCTGCACGATGGCATTCTGCTCGGCGTGGATTCCCCGGCACAGCTCGTGACGCTCACCCGACGGAACATTGAGCCGCTCCCTGAGGCAGCCCTCCACACCGCAGTGCTGTATGCCGCCCGGCGCGCCGTTGTATCCCGTGGCCAGGATCCGGTTGTCCTTCACGATGAGAGCGCCCACGTGCCGTCTCAGACAAGTGGAACGCTTTCTCACCACCTCGGCGATCTCCATAAAGTAATGGTCCCATCCGGGCCTCTCATCCACGAAGCCCGCAGCCGGAACGCCTCCGGCGAATTTATCGCTATCTTTTCTGTTATCTGACATTGACGAGCCTCCCGATGAGCTCCGTAACTCTTCCGCTGTCTCTGCCGCCCGACAGATGGCCGGCAGCCTCCAGCATTTCTGCTTCATTGAAATACACATCCGCCATGGTCAGCCCCTGTGGCGGAGCCGTGTGACCCGCCTTTGTCCTGTCGCAGTAGGCGAGGATCTCCTTCATGTCGCCGGGCCTCAGCTTTCCCAGACCCACGTCTGCAAGAGTTCCCGCAATGATCCTGACCATGTTGTACAGAAATCCGTCCCCGGTCACCGCTATGGCGATGTCATCTCCAAAGGTGTCCAGACTGATTCCGTGGATAGTCCTCACCGTGGTCTCTCTGGGCGTCCCGCCGGCAGCCTGGAAGCAGGCAAAATCGTGGGTTCCCTGAATATAACAGGCAGCCTCGGTCATGGCCGGCACATCCAGCGGCTGCCTGACCTGGTAGCGGTAATTCCTCAGAAATACAGGCATATCCTCGCTGTTCCGGATCAGGTAGACGTAAGTCTTCCCCACCGCGCTGAACCTGGCGTGGAATCCCACCGGCACCTCTGCGATCCCGGTGATCCTCACGTCCCCGCTCTTGAAACGGCTCTCCGCAAGCATGTCGTTGGCTGCTCTCAGTATGCGGTCCGTGGGAATGCCGAACTCCCCTTCAAAGGTGGCCCGCTGGCCCAGCGCATGGACCCCGGCGTCGGTTCTTCCCGTTCCGTTCAGCAGGACATCCGCCTTGCAGATCTCCGAGAGCACCCGCTCCAGCTCACCCTGTACGGTGCGCTGTCCCGGCTGTCTGGCCCAGCCCGAAAAGCCGGTGCCGTCATATTCTATTTTCAGCAGTAAATTCCTCATAGATTGAGCCTTTCTGCGATTTTGGGACAAAGTCCCCCTATTTTTATTCATAGCTATTAGACATTATAGCACTATAATGGGATTATCACAACATTTCCAACGTTTTGAACAAAAGCAAAAAACGCATCGCAATTAAACGATACGTTTGTATTTGCAATATTATTAATAATATCCTGCCGGCCCCGGCCAACTCGCGCCGCCGGGCGAGAGCCACATGCAAGCAGGCCGCCGGCTGCTCTGCGATCCGGCTCCGGTCAACTCACGCCGCCGGCATCAAATCCATACGCAGACTGGCGGCCGGCTGGTCAACTCACGCCGGTCATCCGGTGCCGCCGGCCGGCCTGATTTCCGCCCGGAACCGGCTGCTGCGCAAACCTGCACCTGCCGTCTTACAGCCTGTACATGTGGTTCAGCGGGCCGCCGCCTCTGCCCAGATTCAGGCCGTCAGCAATAGCCCCCGTTATGAATTCCTTTGCTCTGTGGACCGAGTCCTCAACACTCAGCCCGTCAGCAAGCCCGCAGGCTATGGCAGAAGAAAGCGTACAACCCGTGCCGTGGGTGTTCGGATTATCTATGTGGGGGCTCCTGAGCCACACCGGCTCCTTCCCGGGTATCCACAGCAGATCATCCGCATGATCTTCCATGTGGCCCCCCTTCACCAGCACCGCAAAGTCTCTTCCCGCTGCCAGCTTTTCCGCCGCCAGCAGCATGTCCTCCCTGCTTTCGATCTTCATGTCAGCCAGGACCTCAGCCTCAGGAATGTTAGGAGTGATCACCGAAGCCAGCGGGAACAGTATCTCTTCCATAGCCGCGGCAGCTCCGTCCTTCATGAGGCATCCACCGCTGGTAGCCACCATAACCGGATCCACCACAATGTTCTCAGCTTTGTATTTTACCAACTCATCGCCTATCGCCGATATAATATCTGAATTTGATACCATCCCTATCTTCACCGCGTCCGGCCTGATATCATCGAATACGCACTGGATCTGTTTCCTCACAAAATCCGGACCCGCATCCATCACATCGTAAACCCCGGTGGTGTTCTGGGCCGTCAGCGCCGTTACCGCCGTCATGGCGAACATGCCGTGGACTGTGATCGTCTTGATATCCGCCTGTATCCCTGCGCCGCCGCCGGAATCCGACCCGGCGATGGACAGCACTCTCTTCATATCGTGCATTTCCAATTTTCACACGCTCCCTTTCATTATTCCACCGGCACACCACCCGGCGTCAGGCATCAGGCCTCAAGCCCCGGGCCTTCCGGGCTCAGTCCCGTTCCCGGCATCGGGTCCGGCTTCTTTTCCGGTTCATAACCGGCGCCGGTCACTTTCCCAGCCTCGGGTCACCAGGCTCCGGGCTCTTCCGGGCTCAGATCTTCCGGCCCAGTTCCCGGCCTCACCGCCGGTCTCTGCCTTAAGCCACAGGTCGGCCGGCGCCGGCGTCAGGCTCAGCTCCGGTCTTCCCCTCAGAACTTCAGATTTTCCAGCCCCGGCCACTCGTCGTAGGTCGGCATGTAGAGACTGAAAACTCTGTCGATGAGACCTTCGTCCCGTCCCACCAGCGTAAACTTATCGTATATTCCGATCACCTTGAACCCGTCGTCAAATGCAGTCTTTGCGCAGTTGGGATGGTCTTCGAAAACCACCGTATTCTCACGATTTCCGCCCATGAATTCCATCGCAGTCCTGTAGATCAGCGGCGAGTTCTTGTCGGCGCCCACCTCGTCGCAGCTGAACACCTTTTCAAAATACTTGTCCGCTCCCAGTTTCTTCAGCCCCGGTTCGCAGATCGTCCGGTTGGTTGCAGTAGCTATGCACATGTGGACGCCCGCCTCCTTCAGCTCGTCCAGCACCCGCTCCACGCCGGGCTTGTAGCAGATTTCATTATTATAATAATCCGCCGCCAGTTCCAGCATGCCGTCAATCACCTCGTTGTCCGGAAGATCCACACCGTAAACCTCGTGCAGCATCTTCACGATGTCCTCCAGATGCATGATGGAAAACTGTTCATTTGCCCTCGCCCGGGGCGTCTTTCCCAGAGACTCCAGGAAACGCACCCCCAGGGTCCGCCACATTTCCATGCTGTCCACGACGGTTCCGTCCATATCAAAAATTGCTCCGTAAAGGTCCATTTTCTTCTCCGTTTCTGTCAAAAATCCATTACCTGCACAATTATACCACATCGAATTAATAATAAAGGCTCCGGCCCGGAACCGAAGCCATAAAACATTTTATCCGATCTGCCCCGGAGCGCCGGCGTAGGTATCATTCACCGAATATGTTGGTGAGAGCCGCCGGAGACAGCTTTACTCCGAAGAATTTCTCGTAGAACCTGGAGGTCTCCGCCTTCACATCGCTGAGGGTGTAGCTCATGGAGATCACGTAGGCCGCCCAGTAAGCCTCCAGAGGCGAGTCCAGACTGCCCTCGGCCCAGTTGCCCAGGCCCCTCGGGTTCACCGCCATGTTGTAGAGGCCGGCGATGCTGTTTTGAAAACTCTGCCCGTTGATATCGGCGAGGCCCGTCTCGTCAGTTTCCCTGTACTGCCAGAACAGACTGCTCTGAATCTTCGCCAGAGTTGTGGTGTCATTTACTATTACAGACGGATAGAACGCACTTCCAAGCTGGTAGGTGAAGCCCTCGTATCCGGTGGTTTCCGCCGTCAGGAACGGGTCAAAGGCCTCGTCGTAGTAGCCGGCACCGGAGTAGTAGGCTGCCCGGCTGCCGTTTACCGCAGCACCCAGCTGATGGAACATAGGCGTCACGTAGGCGTACTCGCTGTCGTTGAAATGATCCGTATATCGGGTAGATTCATTTATTACATTTGCCGCCTTCATGAATGAAGTGATCAGCTCGCTCTTTTTCGGGGAATATGCGTAGGCAAGCCCCGCGCCGGAGGCCGGGATCACACCCTTTGTGTTGGAAAGGTTGTATGTGGCGGAGTCGTCCCAGCCCGCGATGT
>JAIKWW010000161.1 GCA_024684465.1 Clostridia bacterium
AGTATGAGGAAAAGATGGGTGATAACGGGGATTATTCTGATAATGAGTTTATTGTTTATGACAGGGTGTAAAAGTGCCGAGTACAAAGAGGCAGAAACTGCTTTTCAAACGGCTATGTCGAAACTTGAGGATCAAAATGCAATTCTGGATACGGAGCTTTCGAAGGCACGTGCTCTGGTAGACAAGGAAGATAAGGCGTTGGACGAATCTCTCCGCCCTGCACTGGAATCTGCTATATCTGACGCAAAGACTTTCAGGATAGATATTCCTGAAATGTCAGATGACTTGGAAACGCTTAAAACACAAACCGCAGATATGGAAGAAGCAGATTATTCATCGGCATTATCGGAATTAAATGAAGCTTATGATGCGCTCGAAAAAAGTATGAAACAGTACGCGCTGGTAAGTTGCCCGGAGGAGGCCTATGTGATTAAGTGCCTGCAGGGAACAGAGCACGTCATGGATATTGATCCGGCAACCGAAGAAAATGATCCAAACGGAAAACTGGGAAAACAAAAGGGATATACTTCTCAGGTCTACTTTTCGTTGGATTTGATCAATCAAAATTCAGTTTCAGGTTCATCCGTCATTGAAAAAGGTACTGCCTGTGGAGGAAGTATTGAAGTGTATGCATCAGAAGAAGATGCGGAATCCAGAAACGAATATCTGGCGGGATTTGATGGTGGAATTTTATCGAATGGATATCATATAGTAGTAGGGACGTGTGTGATACGAGTGTCAGATGAGTTAGCTGCTTCAAAGCAAAAGGAAATGGCGGCAGCGATTATCGAACAGTTAACTCACGTGGAATAAATTTCGTCGAATAAAGATAATATCCACTAAAAACAAACTGCTAATCGGAATCAATCCGGTTGGCGGTTTGTTGATTTGCAGTAATAATGGAGAGTATGAAGAAAGACTTTATTGACGTATTTTCTTCGTTTGTTTTGTTGACTTGGTGAAAGTGAGATGTAATAATACCAGATAGCTACAATGGATAAAATTCGTTTTTTGTTTTATCAGATGCAGGGCAGAAGTAAAAGAAATAACAGTATGCTGGGTTTATTAATTGCAGGCACTTTGGGAGTAATCGGATACAGATCCTACTGCATGGAGCAGTTTGAGAAGAATTCATTTAAAGTTGAGAATCACTTTAATCATGGTCTGTTTTGTAAGAATCGGTGAAAAATAAAGCTTGCAGTCTGTTCAGGTAAAATCTGAGGGTCCTTTATACACGAAAGGTATGCACTTTATTTGCGAATAATGTAAAATCTAAGTGTGCAGTGAAATGACTTTTGAAGCACAGGTTATGTTGACGGAGCAGCGGAAGATGCTCCGGGGAATGTGAATAAAGGAGGAATTGCCTTATGAAGATTACGACCTTTGATCCGTTGATCGTCACACCAAGGCAGGATGAGGTGATAGAGCTTTTTAAAGAGCTGGGTTTTGAGCAGACACATGCTCCGGTTACGGATACCGGAACAGTAGAAGTGAAGGCTGTACGCATGAAGCATGAAAACGGCTATCATGTGGACGTGGCTGATGTAGACGAACCGCAGGACAGGATGCTGATCCGTATGAACGTGGATAATTATGATGAGGCATATGACATACTCATCTCACACGGATTTACCAATACCAGAGGAGACGGGTTCATCGAAACAGGCAGCGCCAAGGCGGCGACCATGGTTTCTCCGTCAGGATTCACGATAGCTCTGGTGGAACATCACAAGAAGTGATAACGGATACTCCGGGCCGGGGATCGTAAAGCTGATGAATCGACTATTACTAACAGTGGGAGTCTGAAAAAGCGGGCTCCCGTTTTATTTTTTGACAGAGAAATGTCTGAGAGATCAAGATAGTTGTGCAACTCAAGTTTATGCATGGTAGAATAGTAGCTGAACGGGATACAGCGATGACCGGAGCATCCGTGGACCTGAGGGATACTTCTGTCTCCGGTCGCTCTAAAGTTTTGAAGAATGATCTGCGGAGGTGACCTGGGAATGGACTACAGAAAATACGGAGAGACTTATTACATCCGTCT
Organism: Clostridia bacterium; assembly: GCA_024684465.1. GTDB lineage: Bacteria > Bacillota > Clostridia > Peptostreptococcales > Anaerovoracaceae > JAIKWW01. The sequence goes on from JAIKWW010000161.1 coordinate 2,045, forward strand.
GGACAGAGATGATGAAGTGATCGGGAGCATCCTGAAGATCTGCAGAGAAGAGAATATCCTCTCTGCAGTTTATTCGGGGATCGGTGGCTGTAAAAACGCCGATATCCAGACTTTTATCCCTGAAAAGGGAGACTTTGAATTAAAGCACATAGAGGGGATGCTGGAGCTGGTTTCCCTGAACGGAAATGTCATCACAGATGAGAATGACGAATATTACCACCATACCCACGCTGTGTTTTCGTATAAGAAAGATGGGGAGCATCATATAGATGCCGGGCACATGAAGGCGATAACAGTCCTTTATACTGCGGAAATTGAATTGCGGCCTGTTTTGGGAGGAAGGATCAGACGGAAGTTCGACCCCGAGACGGGAACGGGCTTTTGGGATTTTGAAGATCAGGATTAGAACAACCCCGGTCATGGAGCATTTTCCGGAACGGGCAAATGAATTATACTGCAGTATTATTTGAGGGACATTCTGACATTATGTGTTCGAAGCCGGTGGCGCGGGGGTATATACTTCAGGAGAACTTAACAGTTGAGCACGGGAGATCGTAAAGGGCAGAGTACTGAGATTATGGATATCAATAATAAATTCCACTTTGAATCGTGGACAGGAAATAAGGAAGCAATGCGAGTGTCGGCGGAGGGGGAGAAGAGCCGGGTTGAAAATCTTCTCCTGCATGAGCACACTCTGGAGATCGATGTGAACTGCAACAAGTTCGCGCGGCTTGTGTGCACGCCCCAGAACCTGGAAGAACTGGTAATCGGGAGACTGTTTACCAGCGGTATCATTTCCGGGACTGATGACATTAATAGGATTTTCATCTGCGGGCAGGGGAATATCGCGGATGTGACGCTGGGTTCAGATGTACAGCTTGTAAATGAGCTTGAGACGGAAAAGAGTTGCTGCAGTGCCAATCATCAGTTTATGCAGAGTACTTCGGAGAAGCGTAAAGAGATACCTGTAAGGGTTGAACCTGAACCGGAGGTTGTATTCCGGCTGGCGGCATTCTTTAAAAAGGATTCTGCGCTGCACAGCAAGACCAACGGGACTCACAGCGCGTATCTGATGACGGAGGACGGGTCTGTGACCGGTTTTGAGGATATCAGCAGGCACAATGCGCTGGACAAGGCGGTGGGGAGCATGCTGATGGGGGAGCACAATCCTGCGAAATGCGTTCTGTTCACTACCGGACGGGTGCCGGTGGACATGGTGGAAAAGGCGATAGCTTCGGGCATCCCTGTGCTGGTGAGCAAGTCGGTGCCGACGATAGAGGCTGTGGAGCTGGCGCACACCGCGGGTCTGTGTCTCATAGGCAAAGCCTGGCCGGACAGCTATGAACGGTACTGATAAGAGTGGGGTAAAAGCAGGCCGTTTCTCTTTTGATGATCATAAAATGATTTTTTGGACGTGTATATTTTGCGGGAACCGCGAGATTTACGCGTCTTTTTTATTACAGATAATACGGGAATTTTGGGGCCGGCAAGGCAATTAAAAAGAGTGGCAACAGGTGCTACCACTCGTCTTTTTTGAAGGAATCAAAGGAATATGGATCCGGAGGCCGCTTCATTGCAAGCTGATATTCCCATTTGCCGTGGATGGCATTGCAGAAGCGGATATATTCACACATTTCATCCGGAGACCAGTCATAACCCCGGTTAATCCACAATTCGATGAGATGAAGCGATATTTCGATATCTCTCCGGATGTAAAATCCCTTCATTTCGTCGATTTTCGGGTCAGAAGTCAACGTGGCGTTAATCTTCGGATAAATGAGCTTTGTCAGCAGTTCCCAGAAGCCGTTCTGACCTTTTGATTTGATCGTGTGTGAGAATAATTCCTTTTCATCATACATCTGCCGGATAAGCCCGCTATAGATGTCATACAGTCCGGAATTTTCATCAAGCTCCAGTTTATTGAAATAATAATGAATATACATGTCTTCGAAGAGGACGTATTTATCAGTATAGTACCGGTAGAACGTTCGCCTTCCGATCCCGGCAGCCTCACAGATTTCGGCAATTGTGATATGGTCCAGTTTTTTCTCACGGACCAGTTTGTGCATACAACGGCGAAGCGTGCGCTTTGTTGATTTAAGAGGCACAAGCCGACCCCCCTCTCGTGTTCTGACTACATTTTACTCAATCAGTATATCGAGCGGTAAATTGTTTGTCAAAAGTCTTTGCTGAAACTGACACAATCGCGCTGTTTTGTGCCATATTGGCACGTTGATCTTCCTCTGCATCTGACAAAGAAAGCAGTTCTTTGATAGCATGACTTCAGAAACCATCTATAGTAAAGGAGGTAAACTTATGTGTGCAGAATGGAAACAGACCAGCTGCTATAACTGTGGTGTATGCTGCGGATTGGAAGTTCAGATCGAAAACAATCAGATTGTCAATGTCCGGCCGGACAAGGCAAGCATGCGTTCCATCGGCGGTTACTGCTGCAGGAAGGGTCGTGCAATGAAGTACTTTGTGCACAACAAGAACAGGCTTGACTATCCACTGAAACGAGTGGGGGATAAGTTTGTTCGTATTTCATGGAATCAGGCGCTTACGGAAATCGGGGAAAAAGTCAATGAAATCCGTGAAAAATACAGTCCGAAAGCATTCGGTGTATACGGTATGGGTTTGGCGGTAGATCAGGTGCCGATGTTTCCGTTGCATGATCTGCGGGATCTGCTGGGAACTCAGTGGTCGTTCAATCCGCTGTCCGTCGAGTTCGTTTCGCCCTGGTGGGCCGGGGGCAAGCTGATCGGAAAGCAATTCCCGCCGATAGAAGGAGAGGCTTTTGAGAGCGAAGTGTTTATCTGTTGGGGCAGCAATGGCTACGTGTCGCATAACATCGGAAATGGTCGAATGGCAATCCGGGATGCTGCGGAGAATCCGGACAGAATGTTTATCACAGTGGATCCCTGTCTGACGGAAACAGCCCGGATGGCTGAGATGCATATCATGCCGAAGAATGGAACCGATTCGCTTCTGATCCGGGCGATTATTGCTATTATCGTTCAGAATGGCTGGGAGGACAGAGAGTTTATCGAAAAATACACTTCAGGATGGGAAAAATCCCGGAGGTGGTTTGAGGACTTCGATGTTGACAAGGCACTTGAGGTATGTTGTGTTCCGAAGGAGCAGATCATGGAATTTACCCGAATCCTCTGCACAAGATCCTGGGGAGTTCACCCGGATCTGGGATTGTTCTTCGGCAAGCATGCGACACTCAGCTGCTATCTGCTGGATCTGCTGATCGCAATTACAGGCAACCTGTTCAGGGCCGGAACCAATACAATACCGAATGACTATGTCAGCTGGGGGTACTATACGGACGAGAACACCCCGGGCATGTGGAGAACCTGGAAGACGGGCAGCTTCCCGACTCTGTCTTTCTTTAACGGCGGAGCACTTCAGGAGTGCATGGAAGATCCGAATGAACAGAACAGGCTTCGCTGTCTGTTCGTGGAAGCCGGCAATCCGGCTCGAACCTGGCCGGACACTGAGGCACTGACACGGGATTTAAAAAATCTGGACCTGCTTGTTGTTATCGATATTGCGATGACAGAGACCGCCCGGTGTGCAGACTATGTATTGCCCGGAACTACCGGTTACGAGCGTTTCGGAACGACCATATTTACGGGCGGCTACCCTTATTCGACGCTGACTTTCAAGCAGCAGCTGCTCCATCCGGAAGCAGAGCGGAGAGACGATTCGGAAATCCTTCTCGATATAATCGAAGCCTGCGGACTTCTGCCCGAAATTCCGGAAGAACTCTACAGAATCGCGGAGGAGGGGGTAAGTAATAATGATCGTCTTGCAGTCATAGGACCTGTCAACGAGTATCTAAAGAAGATAGGGCGAGAGGACGTCCGCATGCCGGTGTTGTACAAGATAATGGGCAGGGCCATGGGTTCCGTCTCCAAGGCGGTATTCTGGGCAAAATTCATTTACGGAGTTCTGAATGTAAAGAATGCGATGCGTGTCGGCTACACATGTCCGCATATCCATCCGGAGATGGAAGCGGATCCGGAGCTGATGCCGCTGGTTATCCGCGACCAGGTGTTCCAGGCAATCGATAACAGTCCCAGCGGCAATGTCATAGCGGGAGCAGACGGAACCATCGAGGGTGCTGTCGATGATCACGTTATGCATGAAGATAAGAAGGTACATCTGTATGATGAGACCGTGAACCGTTTCATCGATGCGATCACTCCGGAGAAAATCAAAGCAGAGACGACGCTGAACGGGGAATATCCGTATCTGATATCGGCGGGAACCCATAGCGACGAAGCCGGCGTCAATACGATAATGAGAAATCAGGAGACGTATGTGTTCCGTCAGCCGTATGTCTTCACGATAAATCCGAAAGATGCTGAGAAGATGGGATTCGATGACGGACAGTGGGTCAGAGTGTCGACTAAAACAGGCTCCATCAAAGTACCGATCGAGTATTCATATCTGACAGCCTGCGGTTACGGCAAGATTACTCATCACTTCGGATTGAAGAACGAAGAAGGCAAGGCATACGGCGACGCCGTCAACAAGTTGACCTCAGCAGAGGATATTGATGAAATTGCCGGCAATACCACCTACCGTTACGTACCGTGCAGGGTCGAAGCACTGCAGGAAGGAGAGGATTATGGCTTGTGGAATGAAATCTAATGAGAATATTCTGGAGCAGGCGCTGGATCTGCAGAAGCAGCACGGCTGGGTTACTCCGGAGGACGTGAAGGAGATTGCAGCAGCGAAGGGGATTCCGGTTTCGAAGGCGTATGAGACACTGAGTTTCTATTCCATGATTCTCCTGAAGAAGCCCGCAGATGTCAGAGTGGAAGTCTGTCGTGGCACCAGCTGCTATATTGCGGAAGGAACCGACCTGTTGGATGAGCTCAGGCGGATTACCGGCTGCAATGTTGGCGAAAGATCGGATGATGGGAAATATCAAGTGGAATATTGCGAATGTCTGGGCCGCTGCGATACTGCGCCGAATATCGTCGTCAACGGAAAACTTCATACAGCAGTGACGAAAGAGTCACTCAGCGAAATATTATAAGGAGGAATCTTGATCATGTCTGTACAGGAAACAAGAATTGCTCTTCGCAATGCGGGCAGAATCAATCCGGAATCGATAGATGACTATATTAATGCCGGCGGATTTGAAGCACTGGCCAGGGCAAAACAAACTGAACGGGATCGTCTGATAGAAGATGTTGAGAATGCCTCGAAGCTGCGAGGCAGAGGCGGAGCGGGATTCAATACAGGATTCAAATGGTCCGGAGCCAGAAGCAGCGAAGGGAAAGAGAAGTATATCGTCTGCAATTGTGACGAAGGAGAACCGGGAACTTTCAAAGATCGCTATATTATAGAGAATGATCCGTTTACCGTTATAGAGGGAATCCTTATTGCAGCTTATGCAGTCGAGGCGTCTGATGCGATTATCTATGTTCGCGGTGAATATGAAAAACCCATCGGTCTTCTTCGCGGGGCGATAGCCCAGGCAGAGGAGAGAGGTCTGACGGGAAATGTGAACCTTCGCGTATATGCAGGGGCAGGTTCCTATGTATGTGGCGAAGAGACGGCTCTTCTGAGCTCAATAGAAGGGGGAAGGGCAGAACCTCGCCTGAAGCCGCCGTTTCCAACTGACAAGGGTGCATTCGGCAAACCGACTGTTGTCAATAATGTGGAAACTTTTTCCAATGTCCCTATGATCGTACTGAACGGTACAGATTGGTTCTCAAATATCGGAAATCCGGATTATCCCGGGACAAAAATCTTCTCGGTATCCGGTGATGTGAAGAAGGCCGGATGCTATGAACTGGCGACGGATGCTACACTTGCGGATGTAATTCTGGAACTCGCGGGGGGTGCGACAGATGGGCACACTATCAAGGCGATACAGCTGGGGGGGTCATCCTGCGGATACATAAGGGGTAACGACATTGATATATCGGTCGCATTTGATTCGCTGAGAAAAGCCGGTAAATCGCTGGGATCGGGAGCAGTACTGGTGCTTGATGAGACTCGCGATATGGTTTTGCAGATCCAGCAGATACTGCATTTCTTCGCCCATGAATCCTGCGGCAAATGTACACCGTGCAGAGAAGGGCTGTATCAGGCCTGCAAGCGGATCGACAGATTCGTTGAAGGCACAGCGTCGCGAGATGATCTGGATATGCTTTTGGCTCTGTCAGACCTGATGGCTTCGGATTGCTTCTGTCCGCTGGGACAGGGAGCATTGACGGCATTTAGCAGTGCATTTGAACTGTTCCCGGAAGACTTTGAGCAAAGGATGGTGAAGTGATATGGCAGTCATGATGACTATCGATGGTAAAAAGATTGAAGCAGAAGCCGGCATGACGATTCTGGAAGCTGCTGCGGCGAACGATATCCGGATTCCAACGCTGTGTTATCTGAAAGAAAGGGATCCGCAAGCATCCTGCCGCCTGTGCGTCGTTGAGGTTGAGGGCGCACGGACATTCCAACCATCCTGCGCAACGACGGTTCGCGAGGGAATGGTCGTAAGGACAGATACTGAGGAACTGCGCCGTAACAGAAAGCTTACACTTGAATTGATCATGGCACATCACCCTGTGGATTGCCATCATTGTATGCGAATCGGCAGCAGCAAGGAAGAAGATCTCGATCCGATGTTTTGTGAGATGTGTTTCTGGTGCGACTGTGTGCGGGACGGAATCTGCGAACTGCAGAAGTTGAACCGGGAGTACCATGTGGACAGACTTCCTTTCGAGCTGGAGGGATACCGCTACCCGGCAGACAGTTCTCTACATTCGGTCATCCGGGATCCGAATAAGTGCATCAAGTGCCGTCGCTGTATCGACATCTGCAACAATGTTCAGACAGTGCATAATCTGGCTCTCAAGGCGAGAGGCCAGGAATATCGCGTGACAGCTTCCATGGATCAGCCAATGGCATACAGTCCGTGCGTCCGCTGCGGACGCTGCGTTGATGTCTGTCCGACAGGTGCGGTGTATATGGAGGAGCATATTGATGAGATGCTGTTCTGTGTTCATTCCTATGACACGAAGACAGTCGGTATGGTATCGTCTTCGCTCCTCGGTGAAATGGAGAACCTGTGCGGTATGCCTGAAGGGTCTCTGAGCGTCCAAAAAATCGTATCAGCAATGCATAAGCTCGGGGTGGACTATGTCATCAGCGAAGAGCAGGCGATAAATGCGAGCCGGAAGGAAGCGGAAGCAATTCTCGAAGGAGCTGATGCTCCGGTCGTTATTAGCAACAGCTTCGCCGTAAAGAATTTTGTCAAATCCCGGTTCGCAGATCTGGCGGACAGGGTTCGGTATTACAGTTCAGTACAGGAGAGCTTCGCAAAGGAGGTGGGGAAGCTGGCTGACAGACTCCATCTCCCGGATGAGTCTGTAAAGACCGTAGTATTTACTGCAAATAATGAAAACGGCGCGCAGGCAAGAGAGGAGAATACCGTGGACTTTTCGATGAATGCCAGGGAAATTTACCGGATCTTCCTGCGCACGGGCGTGGATCTTTGCAGAACAGTGGCGACAGATGCACTCAAGCAGGATCCGGATCCAAAGCTTGTCTACGGAGACGTTACCGGTCCGGTAGTGTTCGATCACAGTGCTGATCCGGAGGTGCGCAGGTTAAATGGTAAGCTGATCGCAGTCGCACATAATCTGGGACAGTCGGCGAAGCTTCTGGAGGAAATACGTGCCGGCAACAGTCCATATGATGTGATCCGACTGAATGGATAAGTTTTTTTTAATATATTTTATTATTTCCGGACAGTGTATTCATAGTAGAATTGATGTGAAGAAAAAGTGCCTGATACATCGGATAAGTGAAGTTCAAAATAGAAAAGGGGTGGCGATCATGTTGACAGCATTATTTGTAATCGGTCTGATATGGGTTGGCTGGGAATTGATCATTCTGGCGTTAAAAGCGGCCTGGGGCATTGCCATGATTCTTTTCTCACTGGTGTTCCTGCCGGTTGTCCTCATAGGGCTGGTAATAGCCGGGCTTGTTCACTTTGCGCTTCCGATCCTCGTGATCGTGGGACTTGTGGCGCTGATAAACAGGAAAAAGAGCTACGAGTGAGTATCCGGTGAGTGCTCCGGCGGACTGTACCCTGACGGGGAAGCTGATTCACAACGTACATAATGAAATCAAAGAAATGAAAAACTGGGTGACCGGCGATGATATGTACCCAGAATCCTGGACACATATTTATGAATTAGGCGGAACACATGGATGCTATCCTGTATTGTACAGGTGGCATCCATTTTGTTTTTGCCTGAATTCTTTTGTTATTATAGTAATCTATATACTCTTCAACGGCTTTTGAGAATTCTTCGAATGAAGAGAATTCTTTCTCG
>JAIKWW010000174.1 GCA_024684465.1 Clostridia bacterium
GAATGTGGTCAGCGCACTTGAGACGGACAGAAGAAGCGCCCGCAGCAAGCTGGAGGCAGCAGAGGCTCTGTCGGAGGATCTGAAGAGACGTCAGGCAGAGATCGAACGCAGGGAACGGGAACTTGTCCAGAAGAAGGAAAAAATCCTGGAGCGTGCCCGTGAAGAGGCAGAGGAGACCATCAACGAAGCAAGAAACTTCGCTGAGGAGGTGAGGTCCGAGCTGCGGGAGATCGAAAAGGAAGCCCGCACCAGTATGGAAGCTGCAAAAAGCAGGCGTCTTGAGGTCAGCACAAAGATCAGGAAGAAGGGCGAGAAGTTCAGACGGGAATACGACAGCCCGAAGCCTGTGAACACGAAACCGGCCCGCAGAGAAGAACTGGCGGTGGGAGACAGAGTGAATGTGGTCACACTGGGTCAGAAGGGCGTGGTGGCATCCCTGCCTGATTCAAAGGATGAGCTGAATGTTCAGATCGGAAATATGAAATTCAAGGTGTCTCTGGGAGACATCACGAAGATAGAAAAGAGCGGAGTGCAGAAGCACTTTGAGAAGACAAAGTTCGGGAGCATGTACAAAGAAAAGACCATGAGCATCCAGACGAGTATCAACGTGATCGGAAAGACCCTGGATGAGGCCATCGCTGAGGTGGACAAGTATCTGGACGATGCTTTCATGTCCGGATTGCCGGAAGTGACCGTGGTGCACGGCAAGGGCGCCGGGATACTCAGCAGTGGAATACGAAACATGCTCAGACATCATCCTCATGTGAAGTCTTTCCATGCAGGTGATATCGGCTCCGGCGGCGAAGGAGTCACAGTAGTGGAGATGAAGTAAATGTTTGTTGTAAGTTCGTGCCTGCTGGGTATAGAATGTAAATACAGTGGCGGACACAACCTGAACCCTGAGATCATAGAGTTTCTCAAGGACAAGAAGTTCGTAAAGGTGTGTCCGGAATCTTTTGGAGGGCTGCCGATCCCGAGGCCTCCGTCGGAGAGACGGGGAGAACGCGTGGTATCAAAGGAAGGCAAGGACGTGACAGCTGAGTTTGAGCTGGGAGCACGCAAGTCTCTCGAGGTTGCGCTGAAGGCTTCAGAGGAAGCCGGTGAACCGATAGAGGCGGCGATACTCATGTCCAGGAGTCCGTCCTGCGGATGCGGTCTCATATATGACGGAACTTTTTCCGGGACGCTCGTCCCGGGACGGGGCGTAACCGCGGAACTCTTTATTAATAATGGAATACGTGTGGTCACTCCGGACAGCCTTGATGAGCTGACGGAGCACGCATCAGATATAACCCGGAGGGAAAATGATTAAAGAACAGAAGGAAAAAATAGCTGGATTCCTCGCAGAGGTGGTTGAAGGCCTCAGCAGGGAGGAAATAACAGGGATGATTGAGATTCCACCTGATACTACGATGGGAGACTTTGCGTTCCCTTGCTTCAAGCTGGCAAAGACTATGCGCAAGGCGCCGCAGATGATCGCTGAGGATATCGCAGGTAAGTTTGCGGGAAATGAGATGTTCTCCGAAGTTCGCAACGTGAATGCGTATGTTAACTTCTTCCTGAACAGACCGGCAGCCGAGGCGGATATCGTGAGCCGGATCGTGGCTGAAAAGGAAGCTTACGGCGGAAGCGGCGTGGGTCAGGGAAAGACAGTCTGCATCGACTATTCCTCTCCTAATATCGCAAAGCCGTTCCATATCGGGCATATCAGAAGTACGGTTATCGGAAACTCACTCTACAAGATCTTCGATTTCCTGGGCTACGACGTGGTTCGCATCAATCATCTGGGAGACTACGGTACACAGTTCGGAAAGATGATCGTGGCTTACAGAAAGTGGGGAAATCATGACGATGTTGTGAGAGAACCGATCAAGTCACTGCTGAGCTACTACGTGAAGTTCCACGAGGAGGCGGAGAAGGATCCTGCACTGGAGGACGAGGCGAGAGCTACCTTCAAGAAGCTGGAGGACGGTGCACCTGAGGAACAGGAACTCTGGCAGTGGTTCAGGGACGAGAGTCTCAAGGAATTCAACTACGTTTATGACTTGTTGGGAATCAGGTTCGACTCCTACGCAGGGGAGAGCTTCTATTCCGACAAGCTCCAGGCGGCTCTGGACAAGATGGAAAATCTGGGTATTCTTGAGGAATCCCAGGGGGCTACCGTGGTAAATCTCGAGGAGGAAAATCTGCCTCCTGCACTCATAAAGAAGAATGATGGCTCAACCCTGTACATCACCAGAGACATCGCTGCAGCGCTCTACCGCCATGACACTTACGATTTTGACAAGTGCATCTACGTGGTGGCTTCTCAGCAGAATCTGCACTTCAGGCAGCTGTTCACCGTTCTCGAACGCATGGGCTGCGACTGGGCAAAGGGCTGCGTCCACGTGCCTTTCGGCATGGTGAGCCTGGAGGACGGAACCATGTCCACCAGAAAGGGCAAGGTTGTATTCCTTCTGGATGTGCTTCAGAATGCGGTGGAGAAGACCCGCGAGATCATCAGGGAAAAGAGCGGAGAAGACGAGAATTTTGAAGAGACTGCAAAGGCTGTGGGAATCGGCGCAGTCGTTTTCCAGGAGCTGTCCAACAACAGGATCAAGGATTACGTCTTCTCCTGGGACAAGACTCTGAACTTCGACGGAGAGACGGGTCCTTACGTTCAGTATACTCACGCGAGAGCGGCCAGTGTGCTCCGCAAGGCGCCGGAGGACGTGGCTGAGATTCTCAGCGGAGCGGTGAAGCCTGACATGACACTGGTGAATAACGACGATACCTACAGACTCATGAGTCTCATAGGCAGGTTCCCTGATGCGGTTCAGGAGGCTGCGGACAAGTATGAGCCTTCTGTTGTTACCCGTCATATCATTGATATAGCTCAGCTCTTCAACAAGTTCTACCACGATGTCCGTGTCATTGTTGACGATAAAGCTGAGAGACAGGCGAAGCTGGCTGTGGTTATCGCAGCAAAGCAGACGATCGCGAACGGTCTTGCTCTTCTGGGCGTGGCTGCTCCGGAAAAGATGTAACTAGCCGGTCCGTTTCGTAAGGCGGTCCCGCAGGAAGGTGATAATATGAGATATGAAGGTGCGATCTACAGACCTCCCAGTGAGGCTTACAGCTATATACTGCAGGTGACTATCGGGTGTGCCCATAACGGATGCACATTCTGCGGATCCTTCAAGGCCAAGAAATTCAGGCTCAGGGATCTGGATGCCATCATGGAGGACCTGCAGATGGCAAAGGCGTATTACGGCTCCATCCGCAAGATATTTCTGGCGGACGGGGATGCTCTCGTCTGCAAGAATTCGTTTCTCGTGCCGATACTTGAAAGAATCGAAGAACTCTTTCCGGAGTGTGAGAGGGTCGGAATTTACGGAAGAGCTACTGACATACTGAGAAAGTCCGATGAAGATCTGCTGGAGCTGAAGAAGCACGGCGTGGGGATAATCTACGTGGGAGTGGAATCCGGAAATCCTGAGATCCTCAGAAGAATCAACAAGGGGGAGACCCGCGAACAGATGATCGAAGGTGTCCGTAAAGCCAATCGCCTGGGTTTCGAGACGTCGCTGACGTTTATTTCAGGCATCGGCGGTCGTGAAATGTGGCGGGAGAATGCCATTGATACCGGAACTATCATCACCGAAATGGAGCCGACTTACGCCAGTGTTCTGACACTGATGTTGGTGGAGGGAACTCCTCTCTACAATGACTATATCGCCGGTAAGTTCGAGCTTCTCACTCCGGGAGAATTCCTGAAGGAGACGGAGCTCATGCTGGAGAATACAAATCTGAAGAAGAACTGTGTATTCAGAAGCAACCACGCGTCCAATTACGTTTCCCTCAAGGGGAACCTGCCGGTGGATAAGGAACGCATGATCCAGCAGCTGCGCATAGCTGAGCAGCACAGCGAAATGTGGAAGGACGAGCGCTTCAGGGCGCTTTAGACAGATTGACGACGGCGGGGCGGGCTGCCCGGAAGCCCTGCGTAAGACGGAATACAGGATCAATTCAGCGGAGGACAGAAAATGACAGACCGTCTGGACAAATATTTTAAAAAATACCTGGATGACTACGTTTTCCTGGAACTTATGCCTGATTATGTGAAGCGGGAGCATCTGGACTTCATGAGAAATGTGCCGATGCCGGTAAAGAAGGAAGTTGTGGAGGAACTGGCTGCCGACAGGGGCATAGAATTCAAATTCTTCACAATGGGTATGATAAGTATCATCGGTATAAATCCGTCATTTAAATTCACGACACAGTATATCAATTTCCTGAATTACGTGAATAAGGATATAGTGAAGGCCATCGTACTGGTGGCAATCGAACAGGCCCGGCAGCGGAAACTGGATCAGGCATGCATATCCCTGAGAGCTGCGCTCACCATAAGCCCGGAGGACCCGGATGCGCTCTACAATTACATCCTGGTGTGCAGGAATCTGTATGAAGCAGACGAGGAGGAGTCCAGCCAGTACGTGCTGGATTTCAAGGAGGAGGCCTTCACGTCCCTTCTGAAGCTTCGGGATGTGAAGCCGGATTTCGACATGACCTATTACTATCTGGGATTCACCTATCTGAATGCCGGTCAGTACCAGCTGAGTCAGGAGAGCTGGGAAAGATTTATCGCCCTTACACAGCACGAAGAAGAGCGCAAGGAGATAACGTCCCGCCTGACAGAGCTGAAGGAACCTGTGGAGATCGAAAAGGGATATAAGCAGATCATCGCAGGTAACTATGACGAGGGTCTGGGGGTGTTGGAGAAGTTCAAGGAATCATCCCACATGAAATGGTGGCCCCTGCCGTACTATCTGGGTGTGGGCTACAGCCGCACGCAGCGGCCTCAGGAGGCGCTTGAGATGCTCAAGACCGCCCTCATGGGAAATCCTTCCGGCATCGAGATAATGACCGAGCTTGTGCTGGTAAATAATGCTCTGGGCGATGAGGTCGGTGCAGAAAAATATAAGAAAAAAATTGATCTCATACGCAGTTATGAGTAAAAAATGATGCAGAAGGCCGGTTTGGTGTAAACGCCGAAGGCAAGTAATATGAATGGTTTGGGCTGCTGCGGGCAGGTTGTTTCCGGCAGCCTGAAAACTTTTAAAAAAATTGAAATTTAGTGTTGACACATTCGGGTTTCTGCTGTATCATTATCTATGTTGTCAGCGATAAAGAAAAACACAAAGACAATTTAAAGCTGACAAGTTGTGGTATTCCAAGGTAGCTCAATGGTGGAGCACTCGGCTGTTAACCGATAGGCTGTGGGTTCGAGCCCCACCCTTGGAGCCAATTTTGCCGGGGTGGCGGAATTGGCAGACGCACAGGACTTAAAATCCTGCGATCCTTACCGATCGTACCGGTTCGACCCCGGTTCCCGGCACCATCGTTTGAATAATGAACGACCCAAATCGGTGTGATCGCAAGACATACCTTTTTTTTAACGAAAAATTCGTTACATATCGCGGAGTGGAGCAGTTGGCAGCTCGTCGGGCTCATAACCCGAAGGTCGAAGGTTCAAGTCCTTCCTCCGCAACCAATTCTATCGACCCCGAAACCGCTTGTAATCAGTGGCTTCGGGGTTTTTCTTTATCTTTGGCGGTTTACAAATACTGTTAATTCTGACGCCGTTTTTACCCCTTTTTACCCCTTAAAATGTTGCATTTTGTTGCACTCGTTTTTTGAACTTTTTG
>JAIKWW010000021.1 GCA_024684465.1 Clostridia bacterium
GGTGTCCTATCTGGTGAAGTACTACGCAGACACCACCGACAATGAAAAGGTCAACGCGGTGCTCCGGGACATCCTGGACACTCCGATCAGTCCGGAGCTGATACCTCCGTCTGAGGACGGGGAGATTCTCCAGAAGACAGAGGACAAGGTGGGTCCTTACGAGCTCCACGACTTCTTCCTCTTCTACATGCTCCGCGCAGGGTTCGAACCTGAAAAGATCCTGTACATCGCAGAGAAGACATTTGCAGGCAGGTACAGCAGGGCTGAGCTGGTGAAGTGGCTGGAGAACTTCTACAGGAGATTCTTCTCGCAGCAGTACAAGCGCTCCTGCATGCCGGACGGCCCAAAGGTGGGATCCGTGGCATTTTCACCGAGGGGCGACCTGAGGATGCCGAGTGATGCCGCTGTGAAGATCTGGATGGACAGCATCAGAAAATAACAGAATATAAAAACAACCGGCGCCGCCTGCAGGAGGTGGCCGGTTGACTGATAAACACTGTGCCGCAGTCCCCAACCGGACCGCGGCACTTTTATTTTCAGAATATCAGACAGCTGCGGCAGAAATCCACCAGGCGTCTGACCCGGGGGTCCTCCGCCATATCAGCTCTGAAGATGGCATTCACTGACCATGGAATGGAATCCTCGATTGTGATCGGCCGGAGAGAACGGCCTTCCAGCTGCTCCGGGTGAATATTAACATCGATGCCCACGCCCCTTTTCCGCTCCGTGAACTGGTAGATCAGAAAACTTTCCATTGTCTTTATGTGGATTCGGGGCAGAAAACCCGCTTCTGTGCACCTCTGCACCACGGAGTGGAAGGTCCAGAACTTTTCGTTCAGCAGGATCAGAGGCTCCTTTTCCAGGTCCCTGAACACCAGCGACTCCCGGCCGAAGAGAGGATGCCCCTCGTAGATCAGCGCGCTGAGCTTCTTCTGGAACATGCTTTCTCTCTGTATGCCCGTCGGCTCCCTGTCGCCGATGACGAAGGCCACGTCAAGCCGGCCGTCCTGGACCATCCCGATGATCTCGTCATTGAAACCCTCAGTCCATCCCGTATAATCCCGGCTGTGCTCCATCTGGAAAGGCTCCACCTCCTCGATATTGAAGACGTTCATGATGCCGATGGAGCATCCGATACGGATCTTGTTCTCATTATCAACGATCCGTTTCATTTCCATCTGAAGAGTGTGCAGCTGACTGATCAGCCCCCTGCTGTGCTCGTAGAAATAACTGCCGCACTCCGTGGGCACAAGACCCCTGCGGGTGCGCTCAAACAGCGGAGCCCCCAGCTCCTCCTCAAGTTTGCTGATGATCTTTCCCAGCCCCTGGGGCGTGATGTACAGCACCCCGGCGGCTTTGTTTATGCTGTGAGTCTCGTAACAGGCTATGAAGCACTGTATCGATCTGGTATCCATATAAATTCTCCGTGTTTTATCAATATCAATGTTCCGGCGCTCCGGCCGCGAACTTCCGTAAGTAAATTCTACCTCACCCGGTGGAAGCGTACAAACATTTTGTTTCTACAGGGGTGCATATAGTTGATAGCCTTATTATTTACGCATTGATAAAATTTAGACAATTAATAATTCATTGAAGTACGTTATCGCATAGTTTTATTGAAAAAAAGGAGAACAGACATGACCACAAAGTACCCTAATCTGCTCAAGCCGATCACTCTCGCAGGCGTAACTTTCCGCAACAGGATCTTCGGCGCGCCGATGGGCGGCACGGACATCACGCCGGACTGCAGCATCGGACCTAAGACCACGAAGTTCTACGAGCTGAGAGCCAAGGGCGGCGCTGCTGCTGTGACGGTTTCCGAGTGTGTTGTTCACGAGACAGACGGAAGCCACATGTTCAGACTGAGACTTGAAGTGCCGGGAAGCCTTCCGAGCTTCACATACACAGCTGACGCGATCCGTCGTCACGGCGCCATGCCTTCCGTGGAGCTGTCCCACTCAGGCCAGTTCGGCGGAACATATCTCGCTGACAAGAACAGGAAACAGTCCATGGTTCAGTGGGGACCTTCCGCGAGAGTCCGTCCGGACGGCGTGGAAGTGAAGGAACTCACGAAGGAACTGATCGACGAGATCGTGAAGGCATACGCAAACACCGCTGCGCTGGCAAAGAGAGCCGGGTTCGAGATGGTCATGATCCACGGTGGCCACGGCTGGCTCATCAACCAGTTCCTGTCACCGCTGTTCAACCACAGGACTGACGAGTACGGCGGCAGCTTCGAGAACCGCGTGCGCTTCGCCCAGGAAGTTGTAAAGGCTGTCCGGGAGGCTGTGGGCCCTGCGTTCCCGATCGAGTTCCGCATGAGCGGCGACGAGTTCGTTGAGGGCGGCTACCACCTGGATGAGGGCATCCGCATTGCACAGGCTGTCGAGGAGTGGGTTGACCTGATCCACGTTTCCGCAGGCACATATCAGGGCACATTCGGCATCACTCACCCATCCTGGTTCGAGGATCACGGCAGAAACGTCTACCTGGCAGCTGAGATCAAGAAGCACGTGAAGAAGCCGGTTGCCACCGTTGGCGGTCTCAATGATCCTGCAATGCTGGAGGAGATTATCGCTTCCGGTAAGGCTGATGTAGTTGAAATGGCAAGAGCGCTGCTGGCGGACCCTGAACTCCCTAACAAGATCACTGAAGGCCGTGAGGATGAGATCGTTCGCTGTCTCAGATGTTTCACCTGCATGGCGGAGAGAGCGAGCACATTTACACGCCGCTGCACCGTCAACCCGCTGATCGGACGTGAAGACGAGGGACTGGGCGAGATCCAGCCGGCACCGAAGAAGAGAAAGGTGCTGATCGCAGGCGCAGGTCCGGGAGGCCTCTACGCAGCTTACACTGCTGCCCGCCGGGGTCACGAGGTCATCCTCTGCGAAGCCACTGACGAAGTTGGCGGACTCCTCAAGGGCGAGGAGGCGCTGCCGCCTAAGTACGAGATGTACCAGCTGGGCGGAAGCTACAGGACTCTCTGCGAAAAGGCCGGCGTGGACATCCGTCTGAATACGAGAGTTGACGCTGAGTACGTGAAGAAGGAAGCTCCGGACGCGCTGATCTGCTCCGTGGGCAGCAACCCGGTAATCCCGCCGATCCCTGGTCTCGCTGACAGCAAGAAGATGATCGTGGCTGAGGACTACTACCTCAAGAAGGATCAGGTGGGCGACAGGGTTATCGTCCTGGGCGGCGGCCTGGTCGGATGCGAGCTGGCAACTGTCCTGGGCGACCTGGGCAAGGAAGTACACGTGGTGGAAATGCGTGACCAGCTCTGCCCGGACGCAAACGTGCGCTACAGACCTCTGCTCATGAAGAAGATGGAGGAAGTGAATATCAACGTTCACACATCTTCTCCTTGCCAGAAGGTCACAGAGGAAGGCGTAGTGTGCAAGGACGCTGACGGCAAGGAGTTCACCATCGAAGGCGACTCCATCATCTGCGCACTGGGCCTCAGGGCAAACACAGCGATGGTAGACGAACTCAGAGGCCTCACTCCTCAGTTCGCCGTGATCGGCAACGCTGTTCGCCCTGACACCATCACCCACGCAGTTTACCAGGGCTACCACGCTGCTTTAGATATCCACTAGGGACTGACGCCGGTTTGGTGCGCGCTGCTGGTAAAGACTGACGCCGGTTTGGTGCGCGTTGCTGGTAAAAACTGACGCCGGACCTGGCGCAGACACACCTGACAAATCCATTAAATCCAATATGTAATAATACACTAAGTCGCTTGCGCACCAGCGCGGGCGGCTTTGGTGTTTTTTGCAGAGGCTATGACCTGCGCCTGGGCTGGCTGCTGGGACTGACATCGCGATGTGAGCGCCTGACGCCGGAATGACGTAAATATGTTTTTGTGTAATCAGACTGATAACGGGGTATGTAAAATGTATATGCTAACAATGTAGTATATGAAGCCGGTCATCCGGTGACAAATCCGGACCGGACTTTTTTATAAACAGGAGGATACATAATGAAGTTTTTACACGTAACAATCCAGACTAAGGCTTTTGAAGAAGAAATGAAGTTCTATCAGGAAATCGTAGGCCTGAAGATCGTAAATGACCTGCGCCCTATGGGAACAGAAATCGTCTTCTTCGCAAACGCAG
>JAIKWW010000067.1 GCA_024684465.1 Clostridia bacterium
CCGCCAGGGAATAGAGCTGGTGGATCTTCATCTGCTGATAGAAGGTCTGAAGGAATAATACCTGCAGTATCCAGATCATCGCCATCAGCATGACGGTGAAGCAGATGAAATACCGTATGAGCCGCATAAACATGGAAAGGCTGCTCCGTTCCCCACGGAAACGCCGCCGGGTTCCTTCACGTTCACCGGTCTGTTCGTCACTGCGGACCGCCGTCTGATCAACAACTCCGGAGTCACCCGGAACTGTCTCCTCATATATTTGAATGTCTTTGAATTCTTCACTCATTTTCTTTCATCATGTTAAGGGAAATCTGGAAAACTACTCCTGCTCCCTGGCAGCAGCGTCAAACTTGTAGCCCACACCTCTCAGAGTCACGATCATGTCTCTGTAATCCCCCAGATTGTTCCTGAGATTTTTGATATGGGTATCAATGGTCCTGTCGTCGCCGAAGAAATCGTACCCCCACACGTCCCGCAGAAGCTTGTCACGGGAGAGGGCGATGTTCTTGTTCTTCACCAGATAGAAGAGCAGGTCGTATTCCTTCGGAGTCAGTTCGATCCGTTTGCCCTCAACTGAAACGCTGCGGCCCAGCATGTCGATCTCCAGTCCGTCAAATCTGATGAGGGACTCCTCTTCCTCGGTCCTGGCAGGTTTTGATCTGGCAAGAACCGCGTGAACTCTGGCCATGAGCTCCTTCGGGCTGAAAGGCTTGGTCACATAGTCATCGATTCCCAGCTCGAAGCCGAAGAGTTTGTCATATTCCTCGCTGCGAGCCGACATCATTATTATCGGGAGATTGCTGGTCTTTCTGATCTCCTTGCAGGCAGAAAAACCATCGTATTTCGGCATCATGATATCCATGATGATCAGGTCATAGTCATTCTCTTTGAATTTGGAGATCGCCTCCATCCCGTCAGAGGCTTCATCCACTTCGTAGCCGTCAAATTCGGCATATTCACGTACAACTTCTCTGATATTTTCTTCGTCGTCAACGACCAGCAGTTTTGCCATAAGAAATCCTCCTTCTCGTGTTTCTCCGATTATTATACGAAACCCATGTGCTCGGAATAGATTCAGATTATGTTGAGTTTGTAAAAATTCTCACATTTATATTTCGACATTATCTGTAATTATATTAATGTAGTGCGTCCCGACGGTCAACCCGGAGCGGGAATCCACGGGGGTTTCCGCCGTTAGAGCCCGGGAGGCCGTCCGGCATCGAAGCTCCCGGGGAACATGGCCGTCAGCCCCGGAGTCCTCCGGGAGGAGCCTGTGGCCGCGGTTAATTACTCTCTGCAAAAAATCCCGCAAGGGTTTTCCTCCTGGTCCACACGGCTGCCACGATCAGCAGCACCGAAGCGCAGGCCCAGCTGCCCGGATAGCAGGCCATGATGACTTCGAAGGTGGGATGCGCCCGGAACAGGGTGTAGACCCAGATGATACGCACCACGCAGATTCCGAAGAAGCAGAGTACAGCAGGCATCAGGGATATGCCGAAGCCTCTCAGCCAGCCGGAGAGCAGCTCGGTGACGGCATTTACCACCTCAAAGCCCGCGATGAAGTAGAGCCTTATGATCCCGATGGATATGACCTCTTCGCTGTCTGTAAACAGGCTCAGCAGAGGCCCGCCGAATATGCACAGCAGAGCAGACACCAGGATGGTGGCGGAAAAGGCCTGCAGCATGCAGATCCGGAATATCCGTCTGCAGCGCTCCGGTGAACCTGCGCCGTAGTTTTGCCCTATGAAGGTGGTCATGGCCTGGGAATAGGCGGATACTACGTAAAAGTCCAGGATCTCCAGGTTGAAGGCAGCGGATGAGGCCGCCATGACATCGGAACCCAGGCTGTTTATGGCAGACTGGATTATGACATTTGCAAAGGTGAACATGGCTGCCTGAAGCCCGGCGGGCAGTCCTATTTCTATAATCCTTATAAAGGCTCTGGAACTGAAGGTCATGTGCCGCAGCTCCAGCCGGACCACAGATCTGCGCTTTATGAGAACCACCAGAAGGGCGATGGAACTGATCAGGTTTGACAACACGGTGGCGGTTGCCACGCCGTCCACGTCCATACCCATCCCGAGGACGAATACGAGGTTCATGATCACGTTGATGAAGCCTGATATGGTGAGCATGATCAGCGGCGTGCGGGTATCGCCGATGCTCCTGAAGATGGAGGCTTCAAAGTTGTAGAGCACTATAAAAGGCATGCCCGCCATGTATATTTTCAAATAGAGAAGGGCGCCGTCGAAGATCTCCTCCGGAACACCCAGAGCGTGGGTCACCTGCACGGCAATACACTCACCCAGGCCTGCGAAGAGCAGCCCCAGAACCAGACTCATGATGATGGCTGTATTGACGGTCTTTCTGATGCCTTCCCTGTTGTCGGAACCGATGAAGTTGGCCAGGACTACGTTGGCGCCCAGGGAGATGCCTGTAACGAAGGATACCATCAGTCCGATGAAGGCTGATGTTCCTCCTACAGCAGCCATTGCCTCTGTTCCGCAGAACTGCCCCACCACGGCCACATCTGCGGCGTTGAACAGCTGTTGCAGTATGCTGGTTGCTGCCAGGGGAACCACGAAGGCTAACAGTTTGTCGCCTATGGTTCCGTGGAGCAGATCTATTTGTTTTGATGCCATTTATATACCTCCTTTTGGAAGTTAAAATCGCGGCTGCCGCAGTGGAGCGGTGCCGCGATCGTCATAATTATTATCGAAAAAATCAGCCGAAGTAGTTGATCAGGCCTATCACGATGATGAAGAGGATGATCAGCGGCAGTACAAATGTCATGTAAGCACGCATCCAGCCCTGTACCTTCAGGCCTTTGCCCTGGTTTGCCTCCTTTGTGAAGGCCTCCCAGCCCCAGCCGGCCTTTTGGGTGCAGAATATAACAAAGATCAGGGAGCCGATCGGCAGCAGCAGGTTGCTGACGATGAAATCCTCCAGATCCATGAAACCGGTGCCTTCTCCCAGAGGCTGTATGCCTGAGAGGAGATTGAAGCCCAGCGCGCAAGGCAGTGACAGGATGCACATCAGGATGCAGTTCAGCAGACCCGCCTTCTTGCGGCTCCAGCCTGTGAGATCCATGGTGCAGGCCATGATGTTTTCAAATACTGCCAGAACAGTTGAAAATGCAGCGAAGGTCATGAATACGAAGAAGAGACTTCCCCAGAGGCGTCCCAGATGCATGTGGTTGAAGATGTTAGGCAGGGTGATGAAGATCAGTCCCGGGCCGCTGTCCGGCTCGACGCCGTACGCGAAGCATGCAGGGAAGATGATCAGCCCTGAAACGATGGCAACCAGTGTATCCAGCAGCGCCACGTTTACGGATTCGCCCATCAGGGAGCGGTCCTTGCTGACATAGCTGCCGAAGATGGCCAGGGCGCCGATGCCCAGACTCAGAGTGAAGAACGCCTGGTTCATGGCAGCCACGATCACGTTGATGGGACCGCTCGCCATGAATTTGTCCAGGTCAGGCTTCAGGTAGAAAGCCAGACCTTCGGAGCCGCCATCCAGCAGGACGCTGTTGATCATCAGTGACAGCATTACCAGCAGCAGCGCTATCATTATTATCTTTGTGAACCGTTCGATCCCGCCCTGAAGGCCCATAGCAGCTATGAAAAATCCGACTATCACAACGATTATCATTGGGATGACCTGCCATGCGGGACTTCCCAGCAAGTTGGAGAAGGTCTCTCCCACGGCTGCGCTGTCCATGCCCACAAACTCACCTTTGGCGTGGAGTACGAAATAGGAAAGCATCCAGCCTGCAACAGTGGTGTAGAACATCATCAGCATGTAGTTGCCGATCATCGCCACCGGACCGTGGATGTGCCACTTGCTGCCGGGACGTTCCAGCTGCTGGTAAAGCAGGACAGGGCTCTTACGTGAAGCGCGGCCCATGGCAAATTCCATCGTCATGACCGGTATACCCAGAATCACCAGGAATATCAGATATATGAGCACGAACATGCCGCCCCCGTTCTGACCTGTGAGATACGGGAATTTCCACACGTTTCCGATACCGATCGCGCAGCCTGCGCTGAGCAGGATGAAGCCCAGACGGCTGCCCAGTCTTTCTCTTTGCATGTTTAAAAATCTCCTTTATTCATTCATATATTTTCCCCGTAAGTGCTTTCCCGGATCCGGAACCTCTGACAGGGCCCGGTGTGCGGCGCACTCTGGATCTTGCGAAATACGTTTATCGCAAACATTCAATACTAATTATATTACAGTAAATGGTCGGGAACAAGGAAAAAAATGGATTCCGGAGGATGACGAAAAAAAGCCCGCGTAAGAAACGCAGGCTTTCAGGTTCGATTATTTTATACAGGTCTCCGGAGTATATCCCGGATGTCCCGGTCCGCGCCGGAGCACAGACCCTCAGTTCCCGTGCACGATGGACACGGACAGTGTAGGATTGGTGCGTGCCGCATCCAGAAATACGCAGAGCAGCCGCTCCACATAATCGTTTTCAGGAGAGGGACTCTTTGGCGGATTTACGAAATTGATGGCAGTTTCCTGCATCGGATCTATGAGAGCGTCATACAGACTGTACAAAGTGCCGTCTCCGCAGGGACGAAGTCCCGTCATCATCTTTGTTACATAGGCCCGGGCAGTTTTGGACGTCTTGAGCTGCCGGCAGTCCATGGTGATATTTATCATCTCTGTACCTTTCAATATTAATAAAACCCTGGAACATCACAGTATTTGCCGAATAATGTTCTTGAATAATCATCTAATGTATATTTCGACAGAAAGGAGAATTAATAAATACTTTTCGGAAATATTTTTCAGATAATTTCGCCGTTGATTTGTAACAAAAATGAGGAAGCTCAGACTTGAACTTCCTCAGGATCCATCGCTATAAGCTGATAATTCTCAGATTTCCACAGACACTGTCCGGGGTTCCGAGAGTGACACCGGACCCTCGATGGTGCACTGCTGTTTCTTTTTGCCATCCTTGATGATGCGTACCGTCAGGCGGCCGCCGGGCTCATCAAAGTGATATGTGAATGTGCCCTCGTCGTCATCCCCCGACATGTACCATGCTGCTGCCGTACTGCCTGAAGCACAGGAGGATTCCCGGGTGGTTGTGCCTGTGGCCTTCACGTGAACCACCGGCTCCAGGGAGAACCAGTGCTCGTGGTGGGAACGGGAGATCCTGTTGTCATCCGGTTCATCCACTTCCTCGTCATCTCCCGGCACCGTGAACATTACGTACTGGATGCCGAAGGCGTCGGCGCTGTCTTTGTGACGGTCGAACACGAACTCCTCAAATCTGCTGTCCGGAGCCAGACCATTGGCGATGAGATGAGCTATGCCTGCGGATTCCACGATCGGATATTCCGCACCCATGATATTTGCATACTTGATCCTTTCAGGTTTCGGCATCTCCGCAGTGGCCAGCATCTTTTCCCTGTCCACGGAGACGGTCAGAGCCTTCTTAGCCCCGGACATCTCGATGCGGCAGGTGTCTGTGCCGTTCTTATTACAGATATACATTCCGTAGGCCCGGGCTGCATTTCCGCAGAACTCTCCGCCCATCATCTCCAGACGGCCGTCAGCCGGGTTCTTCACCTTGCGCGGCGGCACCTCAAACGCCACCTGTTCGGCACCAAGTTCATCGATCTTCATGATGGCTGCAGCCACCGCTGCACGTTCTTTCTTATCCACCGGACTCAGCACGATGGCTGTCTTATTCCCGGCGGGATCCGCCATTATCAATTCCAGATTCATTTCTGTTTCATCCTCATTATTAATAACAATATCGATATCTTCAGCCTCCGGCTCGCGAAATCCATGAAACTGCGGAACCGGCAGGCTTGTCTGCTAATTGGAAAAACGGTCCAGGAAGCGCTGTGTCCGCTCTTCCTTCGGGTTGACCAGCACGTCCTCAGGTCTGCCCTGTTCCACGATATATCCTCCGTCCATGAATACGACTCTGTCAGCCACATCCTTTGCGAAGCTCATCTCGTGGGTGACGATCACCATGGTCATCTTTTCCTTTGCCAGACCACGGATAACTCTCAGGATCTCGGCTGTGAGCTCGGGATCCAGAGCTGAAGTCGGCTCGTCGAAGAAGAGAATCTGAGGATTCATCGCCAGAGCTCTGGCGATGGCAACACGCTGCTGCTGGCCGCCGGAGAGCTGCTGAGGGTAATAATCCTCCTTGCCCTCCAGGCCCATCTTCCTGATCAGATCCGCGGCAACTTTCATGACCTCACTCTTGTCCCGCTTCTGCACGCAGATCGGAGCATCCGTGATATTCTTCAGCACCGAGTAGTGTGGGAACAGGTTGAAGTTCTGGAAAACCAGACCGAAGTAGCCGGTGATCCGCTTGAGATCAGCCGGGCTCGCGTAAGTTATCCCGCCTGCTCCGTCAGGTCTTGCGGCATCTTCACCCAGATAGGTGAGAGTGCCGGAGTCCATTCTTTCCAACATGGTGGCACAGCGCAGCAGCGTGGATTTTCCGCCGCCGGAAGGACCTATGATGGCAACGACTTCACCTTCATCCACGGAGATGGAGATGTCATTGAGAACCTGAAGGTCCCCAAAGGATTTTTTCGCATTTTTTATTTCAAAAAGACTCATGGGGCACCTCCTTAGTTATAATAACCGAGCTTCTTCTCGATGAGCTCCATGATCCAGGCAACAACGAAGTTGAATATGTAATAGAAGAGACCGGCCACGAAGAGGGGAGCGATGTTGGACTGTGCTGCCGCGATCTGCTTGGCCAGTGTGAACATTTCAGTGTAAGCCAGCGCGAAGGCCAGTGAAGTATCCTTTACCAGTGTGATGACTTCGTTGGTCACCGGAGGGATGACTCTCTTGCACATCTGCGGGAAGGTTATCTTCCAGTATGTCTGGATCTTTGAATAGCCCAGTACTCTGGCTGCCTCCAGCTGTCCCGGCGGCACGGCCTCAAAGCCGGCTCTGAATATTTCGCCGAAATAGGCTGCGTAATTTATGGAGAAACCGATCATTACTGCCATCATCCTCCAGGAAGAGGAGAGCTTGGAGCCGAAGATAAAATAAGGTCCGTAGAACACCACTATGAGCTGAAGCATCAGCGGTGTGCCCCGCAGGATGGAGATGATCACCTGAACCAGGCGCTTTACAAGGGTGACGCTGCTCATGCGGCCCCTTGCCACCAGCAGTCCCAGAGGCATTGAAAATATGAGAGTTATGAAGAAAATGAGGAGCGTCCGGCCGAATCCGCCCATGATCTGGCTGCAGATGCTCATAAAATTAGTAAGGTCCATAGGGTTCCTTTCGATTTTGTGAAATAACGGTAAATAAGGCAGCGGGTGTGAGCCCACTGCCTTTGTCAGTTACACTGTTTGCCTCGTATCTATGGGGCTGATTACTTTGCCTGCAGGCAGATCATGTCCGGAAGGTTGTAGTCTGCGTACTTGTCAGCAATCTTTCCGAATGTGCCGTCCTTCAGCATTTCGTACAGAGTTTCCTGAACCTGGTCTCTGAGTGCTTCGTTGCCAAGTTTGAATGCGATGGCATACTGCTCGGAGGAGAGCGGTTCTTCCAGCATTCTGAAGCCTTCAGGGTTGTTCTTCAGCTGGAACTGAGCTACGCCGATGTCAACTGCGATGGCGTCAACCGCACCTGATTTCAGATTCATGAATGCGTTGTTGTAATTGCCAACCTGCTCGAGGGTTGCAAATGTGTTTGCCAGTTCAACCGCATCGCCTTCAGTGAGTGCTGTGAGGGCAGAGGAGTCAGCCTGTGTGGTGACAACCTTTCCTGCCAGATCTTCAAGAGTCTTGATGTCGGAATCGGCAGACACGACGATCATGATGGAGTTGTCCACATATGGATCGGACCAGGTGTATTCCTTTTCACGGCCTGTGTAAGTCATGCCGTTCCAGATGCAGTCTATAGTGCCGGAGTTGAGTTCCATGTCCTTGGAATCCCAGTCGATCGGCTGCTTCACGAGTTTCCAGCCGCGGCGGTCGCAGACTTCCTGGGCAAGTTCAAGGTCAAAGCCGGTGTATTCGCCGGTCTTTTCATCTTTGAAACCGTAAGGCGGATATTCAGCGTCGAAGCCTACAGTCAGCTGAGTGCGGGCTTCTTCGGAAGCGCTTGCGCTGGTTGCAGCGGAAACATCAGTGGATGCTTTCTGTGTGGTACCGCAGCCTGCAAAGCTGAGTGCCATGCCCAGAGCCAGAGCCATGGACAGAATCTTCTTTGACATTTTCATTTTCTCATTCTCCTTATTAACAGTTTTTCTTTTCGATGGTAAAAAATGCTCATATCATACCGGGCAGACCTGCTCAACCTCTGAAGTTTCTGTGATTTTTAGGCACTGGTTTAGTGATTTAGCACTCTACCGCAGTAAAACATTTTTTATTACTTTAGCATAGTAACATGACAGAGTGCTTTTGTAAAGAACATAATTGCGGGGATGAGCAAATAAAAAACCGCAGCCTGCGGGCTGCGGTCCTGTGTTCTATCCGATACGGCTATTCGCGTGTGATGCCGGTCTTGTCGATGAATGCGCAGAGAGCAGAGAATGTCTCTTCGCTTATGTCATGCTCGATCAGGCATGCGTCGTCTCTGGCCTGATCCGGATTGACGCCGAGCTTTATGAAGAATTCGCTGAGGGTCTTGTGTCTGGTGTAGATCTTTTCAGCTATCTTCAAACCGGATTCGGTGAGGATGATCATGCCGGCCTTATCCATTGTAATATAGCCGTTTTCTTTGAGCTTCTTGGTGGCATAACTCACGCTGGGCTTGGTCACTCCCAGCTCTGTAGCAACGTCGATGGATCTCACGTAGCCCTGATTCTCCTTGACAACAAGGATGGCTTCGAGATAATCTTCCGTTGATTTTGTTACTTCATGTGTATCTGTCATTTTTCCCACATCCTAAAAATTACGCTAAGTCCAGAATATCGCCATGTATGCGATATTAGAAGTATAGCACATAAGACCGGGTATGACAACAATCCCGTCGGTCTAGGCTTCCCACTCCCGTATGCCTCTGGTCTGCCTGTCTATGGCCTCCGCCATGGACAGTTTCGGAGCAGGCGGCTCCAGGAGATAGTTCCTGAGTTCATCCACTCCCCGGCCGGTGTAGCTGTCCACCTCAAATATGCGCTCGCAGCCTGCGTTTTCAAGCCACTGGCGTACCATGGGCACATTTGCTTCAGGGTCATCGCACTTCGTTATTATGCCGATGAGAGGCCTGTTGATGGCGCTGGAGCATCCCGGGTCTATTACGCAGAACGGTTCGTCCGCTCCGCAGAGCAGGGAGCACACGTCGCTCTCAAAGGAGAAGCAGTAAAGGGCAAAGCCGATCTCCTTGCTCTCTATGTATTCTCCCGGTGAATCGATGGTCACGTTCCAGGAGTCCACGTACTGAGTCTTGTCGTAGTGGAGCTTTTCCCCCTTCAGTGCCTGGGTCAGCGTGGTCTTGCCGGCCTCGGATCTGCCCACGAGAAAGACTTTGCGCATGGTATTCAGATCGTATATGTCGGACTTCATGTTGTTCAGAGTATATTGTTCTTCTACATCCAGGATATCGTTCATGAACTCTCGTCTCCTTTATCCGGTATTAATGATGAAATGGCTGAAGCTGCGCCGGGCGCAGAACAGAAGGCCTGCAGCCATTCATATTAAAAAGCAGACGGAACACGTCTATAGCGCATTCCGTCAATTTTAAAGATACAATCAAATATGCAAACTTGTAAATCAGTTCCGATGAGGCTACTGTCTGGTCACCGGACATACGGTGTAGTGCATCTCATCTTTGAAGAACCGGGCAATCTCGTAGATGGCGGCGTCTACTTCCGCCCTTGCGCCGGTTATGATCATGGTCCCCTTGAAACGGTCCATGAAGCCGATGTCCACATCAGCTGTCTTCACGGCCAGATCCGATGCGATAACTGCGCATTCAGCCGGCGTGATGTGAATGATCCCGATGGAGCGTCCGCTGAGGTCTGCTCCTTTGTGGAATCCTATGGTGAGGCCCAGATTTCTGTAGACCTCTTCTTCAGATGCTCCGATCACGTGGGCGAGGGTTATTTCCCTGGCCGGAACGGAGAGCTGTATGATCCGCTTGCTCTGCGGCTTGCCCCATTCGATGCGGAACACGTCCCGAAGGATCTTCTTCACCATCTGGTCCCGGGTGAGCTTTCCGGTGTCCTCTCTGGTGAGAGCGCCACCGGCGCCGGTTCCCTGAACGCCTCCCGCTACGGGCAGCTGCTGGTTATTGTCCATACTCGTCACCCTCTCTGAGGTTTAGCGCTTGGTCAGCGGACATGTCACGTAGTGGAGTGTGTCTCTGAAGTAGGTGAGAACTTCCGTGAGGGCCGCTTCAACTTCGGCGATCTCGCCTGTGATGATCAGCGTGCCGCTGAATCTGTCTGCAAAACCAAGGTATACGGAACCTGCCTTGATGGCTATATCCGAAGCGATGGCTGCGGACTCAGGCGGAGTCATGTTCATGATGCCGATGGCAGATGTGCTGTAATCGATGTTCGGGTTGAGACCCAGCTTCTGATAGACAATAGGACGGGGACCGCCGATGACGTGGGCCAGGGTGATCTCCCTTCCTGCGACCATTTCCTGAACGATACGGACCTGCTCGCTTTCATAATTCTTATCCATATTCAATTACCTTCGTAAATCCCGTGAAAATCTATTTATATATAATTAACAATTCATTGAAAATATACTTAAAGTACATCAGCATCATTCTAGCACAATTCCAGGCTGCAGTTCGGCTCCGGAGGCATTCGCCTAAAATAGTAAAAGAATTAGCTAAAATTTTGCAATAAATATTGCAATAATAATACTAAATTGCATAATTGCGACCGCAAAAATAAGACGGGAGCATCGGACTGCAGTGATGCAGGGGATGCTCCCGTTTTGTCCGGGACTATGCGTCCTGGCCCGGGCCGGCGGAGACTGTGCCTGCCAGGTAGTTTATAAACTGCTGGGCCGTGCGTCCGGACAGTCCTCCGTGACGGAGTTCCCAGCGGTTTGCTTCGGTGCGGAGCTCCTGCTCCGAAAGCTTTATCTCCGGATGTCTGGATGCCAGTACACTCACGATCTCCATGAACTCCTGCGGTGACGGCTTGAAGTATCCGATGGACAGGCCGAATCTGTTCGCCAGTGAGAGCTTTTCCTGCACTGTGTCATTGCGGTGGATGTCGTCGGAGTCGTGGTCCTTCTTGTCGCTCCAGGTCTCCCTGATCAGATGTCTTCTGTTGGATGTGGCATAGATCAGCACGTTGTCCGGGCTCGGTTCCAGACCGCCTTCGATAACAGCCTTGAGATATTTGTAATCAGTTTCGAACTCCTCGAAGGACAGATCGTCCATATATATTATGAAGCGATAATTCCTGTTTTTTATCTGTGAGATGATCCGGGACAGATCCTTGAACTGGTGCTTGTAGATCTCGATCATTCTGAGGCCATCGGGATAGTATCTGTTCAGGATCGCCTTGATGCTGGTGGATTTTCCGGTGCCTGCATCTCCGTAGAGGAGCACGTTGTTGCAGGATCTTCCCCTGACAAAGGCTTCGGTGTTCTCGATCAGCTGCTTTTTCTGGAGATCGTAGCCCACCAGGTCCTCCAGCTTCACGTCGCTGGTGTTGGTGATGGGTATCAGAAGACCGTCGTTGCCCCTTCCGTCCTCAGCCAGGCGGAAAGCCTTGTTCAGACCGAAGCTGCCTACTCCGTAGCGGCGGTAGAAATCTGTGACAACGTCGAAGAGTTCGTCTTCATCGGCGGCTTTTTCGATGGAATCACTGAGCTCACGAACCTTTTCGCTGACGCTTTTATTGAAGATCTGCTCCTTTTTCACCACGGCTCTGTAGTCTGTGATGACGGAGAAACAGTTGATTCCCAGTTCCGTCTCGATCTCGCTGAAGTCGAAGTCGAAGAGCTGCTTGAACACCGCCAGGTCACTCTTTACAAACCTGCTCACTGATCCCTCCGAGGCGCCCACTTTCTCGGAGACCAGGGTGAAGGGATTCTCCGTGGTGGCGAGGATGTACGCCAGATAGTTGTGCCACAGGTTGTTGTTGAAGCCGTACCTGGTGGCAACGTCCAGCAGGGCGTGGATCTGGGCGTAGATCTCGTCTGTGAGTTCGTCGCGTCTGAATTTTCCCAGGCTGAAGCGGTTGAAGATGTCGGACAGTTTCATCAGGATGCTGTCGCTCTCTATATTTCTGTAGATGATCAATTTTGAAACAAGACCGTACATTATTTTTCCTCCCTGCTTGGTGAAAATGCCGGAGGCGGGAGCTGCCGGCATTAATATAATAACGGTAACATATCTGAGATGTTTGAAGGTTCGTTCTGAAATTATACTACACCTGCCGAAATGTGCAATGAGGATAGATAATAAATATATGGCGGAATTAGAAAAAATAAATAGAAACTTGAGGAAAAGAGCTTAAAATCGATAATAGTTTTTTAGTGACAGCCCTAATTATTTCTATACATATTGTCGATAATACAATTGGAAAAGCTGGCAGTTCTCAATTGATTGCCATAAGATCATATTCTATAACATAACGCAGGAGGAAACCTACCATGGGAAATGGGGAAATCAATGATTCAAAACTTCACATGAAGGAGTACATAGCTGCCATAAAGGAAGTGATGCTCCCGAAGCCTAAGCCTCATCAGTCTATGCTGGTTCAGATCGGTGCCCTGAACCTGGCGATGTTTGTGGCTTTTGTGATCAGCATGTTTTTTCTGCTGGGGCAGATGTCCGGCATAGCGGAACAGTCCTACACGATGACTGCGGACATGATCGAACAGATCGGGCGGGCTGATCAGTCGGAAAACGCACTGATCAGGATCGACAGCCGTCTCACGCTGGTAATGGCAACAACGGATCCCGACGGGAGCTACGGGGCAGAGGTGGACAGTCTGATCGCTGACAATGAAGCAAGTCTCAAGGAACAGCATGACAGACTTGAGGAGATGGGTGTTCCGAATGCTCCCGAGGCCAACGTCCGGGTTCAGGAAGCGTTTGCGGATTACACAGACAAGTGCGGTCAGCTGAAGGCTGCGGTCATGGCGGGAGATATGCCGGCGGCGATCGGGCTTGCCAACGGAGATTACAAGGAATCTCAGGAAAAGCTGAATGTGGCGTTTGCTGAGTATAAGGAGACGCTCTCAAAGGGTGCCGCGGGCATAGAGGGGGAAGTCGGAAAGTATGTCAGCAAGGCCAGGATGATCGGCCTGATATGCGGAGCTGTGATGATCCTTCTCATAATCCTGAATTTCTTCCTCTGCTGGAAGAATATTACCAGGAAGATCGCGGGGATCACGAAGGAACTGCAGGGGATCATCAACAACATCGGCAAGAACAAGGGTGATCTGACTGCGAGGGTTCGCACGAAGGCATCTTCCGAGCTGGCAAATGCCATCAATATAATCAATACGCTGATCATAACGCTTCAGTTCAACATGAGGGATGTGAGGGACGGAGTCGGAATCCTGAGGGATTCGTCCTCTGTGATGAGTAGCCAGACTAACATGGCCAGCGACGATGTCACCAACACGTCGGCGGCTCTGGAGCAGCTTTCTGCAGGTATGGAAAGTGTGAACCAGATGACGAAGTCTGTGGACTCCAAGATCGAGGAAGTGAGAAGTGCCACTGAGGGAATCGAGCAGGGCGCGAGAGAAGGCGACGAGACTGCCGGCAGGATCCAGGAAGAGGCTGAGGGCATCAAACGGGATGCTATGGAAAGAAAGGTCTTCGTGGGTGAAAAGATGGCGGAACTGAACGGAGTGATCACTGAGTCTGTTAAGGACAGTGAAAAGGTGTCCCAGATAAACGATCTGACGGATGTCATCCTCAGCATCGCGTCCCAGACCAATCTGCTGGCGCTGAATGCGTCCATCGAGGCTGCCAGAGCAGGAGAGGCGGGCAAGGGCTTTGCTGTTGTGGCTGACGAGATCCGGGCTCTGGCGGACAATTCCCAGCAGACGGCGGGAGGAATCCAGAAGATCTCCGATGAAGTGACAAGGGCTGTAAAGACTCTGTCGGATAATGCCATGGAGGTAATGAACTTCATCAATACTACGGTGCTGGCGGATTATGATGCCTATGTGGAAACCGGTGACAAGTATGAAAATACTGCTTCCATCATAACCGATCTGCTGGATAACCTGAGGGAGAAGACTTCGGCGCTCAATCTGAGTGTGATGGATAT
The DNA here is from genome assembly GCA_024684465.1 of Clostridia bacterium. Lineage (GTDB taxonomy): Bacteria > Bacillota > Clostridia > Peptostreptococcales > Anaerovoracaceae > JAIKWW01. The sequence continues at coordinate 14,201 of JAIKWW010000067.1, forward strand.
CGCTGAATCCATGGGCAGGATCGCGACTTCCGTTCAGGAGAGCTCCCAGGCGGTCAATCTGTCTGCGCAGAATTCCATGTCTCTGGTGGGTGAGATCCACGAGATCAGGGATGCGGTGGAAAAGAACAACGAGGTTTCGGACCAGCTGGCTTCTGTCACCAGGAAGTTTACGAAGCTGTAGGGCCGGGCCGGCTGCGCCTGCGGATACACCGCCTGTCACACGCCGGCAGCTGTTTATAATTCTCATAAAAAAAGAAGACGCCGGCGATGGCCCGGGCTTATGCTCGTGTCACCTGCCGGCGTTTGTTTATACTGATCTTAAGATCGCTGCCGGCGGTGCCCCGGGATCATCCGGGTTGCCTCGGTAGCTTTTGATTTTGTCAGGCTTGAAACCGGGATGGGCGGCCCGGCTATCTCTTGCGGTTTCTTCCGAAGATCAGGTAGAAGACCAGGGCTGCCGCCACGAACAGGGAGGAGACTGCAAACATGCTCCCGTATCCCAGGGCGCCGGCGATGAAACCCGACACCAGTGAACCTGCGCCGATGCCTGCGTCAAAACCCATCATGAAGGTGGCATTTGCGGCGCCCACCCGGCCCGGGGGAGCACTGAGGACCGCCATGGTCATGAGACCTGCCTGGGCTGCTCCGTTGCCCACGCCGTACAGCACGGCGCTCAGCAGGAACAGACCGATGCCGTGCCCCAGACCCAGTACCAGCAGGCCTGCTATCATCAGGATGAGTCCCGGTATCACAACGACGTTGAAACCCCTTTTGTCTGTCAGTCTGCCCGCTGCCGGTCTGCTGGCCAGAAGGGACAGAGCGTAGGCTATGAAGAATATGCCCGGGTTACTGTATCCCATCTCTTTGCCGTAGAGTGCCAGGAAAGTGACCAGTGCTCCGTAGGTCATGCAGACCATGAGGATGGTGATCGCGGGCATAGCTGCGGACTTTTCTATCAGACTCCGGTTTTCCTTCACTCCGGCGCTGCTGCGCTCCGTCTTCAGCGTTGCCGCGGTCTTCACATTTTTCATGCCCAGGAAGAACATGAGGGCGATGAGGATGGTGCCGGTGGAAAACGTGAACAGTCCTTTGTAACTGCTGGCATCCAGGATCATGAGACCCACCGCGGGTCCGAGAGCCATGGCAAAGCTGTTGGAAAGGGAATAGAATCCCATGCCCTCGCCGAACCTTTCCTTTGGAATGGTATCGGAGGCAACTGTGTTTGCTGAAGTGCTGGTGATGCCCCAGGCCAGTCCGTGCATGAGCCGCACCGCCATCACGGCGATGACAGTCCCCACCACCCCGTAGAGGTAGGTGAAGACGAACATTCCCACGAGCCCTGCCACGAAGACCCAGCGCCTGCCCAGCCGGTCGAGAGCTGATCCTGAAAGGGCTCTGGTGACCAAGGCTGCCAGTGTGAAGATCATGGTGGCCGTGCCTGCTGCGGCGCTGTCGCCTCCGATCTCCACTACGTACATGGGCGCGATGGTGGAGATCATCTCAAAACCGAAGAACAGTATGAGATTTGTTATGAAAATAAAGGCAAAATCTCTGGTTAGAATCTTATTCTTTTCGTCCATACTCAATTCCTCCAAAAGACGCCGGAATCCGGCGAACTCCGATTATTTCCAACACTTATATCGATAAAAACAGCTGCATCATTATCCCTTACGTGAAAAAAGCCGGATTGTTTTTATCCTGCGATAACTTTTTATTCCCATTTTTATCATCATTACACTCCCCCTCGGCAAAAAAACGCAGTAAAATGATGTTGGCAAAATAAGGACGGGCTTCCGGCTGCGGCAGAAACGATGCGAACCGCGGAAGAAAAGCGGGTCTGCGGGTTTTCTGACCGCCGGATGCAGTAAAAAGGAAGGTGAATGTTATGGGAATGAATGACACCCCCTCCGGGGAAAGAATCCATATAGGCTTTTTCGGACGCAGAAACGCGGGTAAGTCCAGCGTAGTCAACGCAGTCACGGGGCAGGAACTGGCTGTGGTGTCCGACATCAAGGGAACCACGACGGACCCTGTGATGAAGGCTATGGAACTGCTGCCCATGGGGCCGGTTATGATAATAGACACTCCGGGCATCGACGATGAGGGAATGCTCGGTGAAAAGCGGGTGAGGAAGACGAAGCAGATTCTCAACCGCGTGGACGTGGCAGTGCTGATCACAGATGTCACACAGCCTCTGGAGGACAGCGACCGTCAGCTGCTCCGGCTCTTTGAGGAGAAGAAGCTGCCATATGTGGTCGTGAGGAACAAGATCGACCTGCCCGGGGCGGATCCGGCAGCGGAGTCTGCTGAGCTGCCTGAGGGGGCGAAGGTCTGTCCTGTCAGCGCTGTGACGGGAGAAGGCGTGTTCGAACTGAAGGAGACCATCGCTCATCTGGTGGGAACCGGAGGGGAGGAACGCCGCATCGTGGGAGACCTGGTGAAGCCGGGGGACGTGGTGATCCTGGTGGTGCCGATCGATTCTGCTGCCCCGAAGGGAAGACTGATCCTTCCGCAGCAGCAGACCATACGTGATCTGCTGGAGGCAGATGCCTGCGTCATGGTTGTAAAGGAGACGGAACTGAAGGAGACCTTTGACAAGCTCAAGGAAAAGCCTGCGATGGTGATCACTGACAGCCAGGTTTTCAAGAGGGTTTCGGAGGAAACGCCGGAGGATGTTCCGCTGACTTCGTTTTCAATCCTGATGTCCAGATACAAGGGCTTTCTGGACGCGGCGGTTCACGGAGTTGCAGCCATAGAAAAACTGAAGCCTGAGGACAAGGTCCTGATCTCCGAGGGCTGCACCCATCACAGGCAGTGTGACGATATAGGCACGGTGAAGATCCCCCGCTGGCTGAACAGCTATCTGGGATTTCCGGTACAGATAGAGACCACGTCGGGAAGAGAGTTCCCTGAGGACGTGTCGGAGTACGCTCTGGTCATTCACTGCGGGGGATGCATGCTGACTGAGCGGGAGATGACCTACAGGATGAAGTGTGCAGGCGACCAGGATGTGCCTTTTACCAACTACGGCATCTGTATTGCGTACATGCAGGGCATACTGAAGCGGTGTCTGGGAATATTTCCGCAGCTGCTGAAGGAACTGGAGGACTGATCAGCCGGCTGCAGGCGGGAAAACTCCCGGAGGGACGGGAGCTCTGATCATTAATATTAATAATAATAAGAAGGAAAAAGAGCCGGTAAGCGAGCTGACCCGAAATGTGATGTGAAGGGACGGACTCGCGACCCGGTTCTTTTTGGCGTTGGTAAGATTAAGTAACTTTAATTTGTTCTTTTGACAGAAAATGTGATATATTATATGTTGGAACAAAATATTTTGTTTTCAAAATATTTAGGGAAAGGAGGTACGTAAAATGGCAAAAAAAGCATACAGAAGTGCGTTCACTATCATCGGAGCTCTCTGCGGTGTTGGCATATTCTTTATTATCCGGAATGTTCTGGATATTGTCGTGGGTGAGAAGCAACTCTCATTTCCTCTGGAAATCGCCATTCTGGTGACCTGCATCATAATCACCGCACTCATTTTTTATCTTATCTCGCCAATGATCCGGAAGAGCATCGAGCGGGTTGCGCATGAAGTGGACAACGCTGTGCAGAAGATGTCATCTCAGGAATTCATCTTCGGCACCATCGGGCTTGTGCTCGGCATTTTTCTGGGCTTTCTGATCAGCCAGCTTTGGACGAATCTGGAGATCCCGGTGCTGGGAACGGTGCTGTCGATCCTCTGCTATCTGTTTTTCGGCTATCTGGGTCTGCATCTGGGAGCGAAGAGAGCAGGCGACCTGGCAGCCGGTTTCCGTTCTGCTCTCAGTGGCAGGCAGGCTTCTTCCAGGCCTTCAAAGAAGAAGACGGTTCAGAATCCTGCTATGCCCAAGGTGCTCGATACCAGCGTCATCATCGACGGCAGGATCGCGGATATCGTGAAGACGGGATTCATCGAAGGAAAGATTGTGATCCCGGAATTCGTTCTCGTGGAACTGCGGCATATCGCCGACTCTTCGGATGTGCTGAAGCGGAACAGAGGCAGAAGGGGTCTGGACATCCTGAACAGGATGCAGGACCAGTTCGGCATCGAGATCTACGACACTGCTGCGGAAAAGTCCATACAGGAAATTCCCGAGGTGGACGTAAAGCTGCTGGAGCTGGCATCCATCATGCACGGGGCTGTAGTCACCAATGACTACAACCTGAACAAGGTGGCTTCCATCAAGGGCGTGCCGGTGCTGAACATCAATGACCTGGCAAATACGCTGAAACCGGTGGTGCTTCCGGGCGAGGAAATGCGCCTGACTCCTGTCAAAGAAGGCAAGGAACCGGGACAGGCTGTGGCTTACCTGGACGACGGAACCATGATCGTGGTGGAGGACGGAAGAGAATTCATCGGAGAGGATATTCCGGTACTGGTGTCCAGTGTGCTGCAGACATCTGCGGGACGCATGATCTTTGCAAAACCGAAGCGCAGAAGATAGGAAGAGAACATTATGTACAATGGGAAAAAAGTCAGTGTGATCATCGCTGCCGCCGGTTCCGGAAGGCGCATGGGCGGAATGGACAAGATGGCACTGGAGGTGCTCGGGGTTCCGGTGCTCACCAGGACTTTCCGGCGCTTTCAGCAGGATCCCCGGGTGGACGAGATCGTTCTGGTCTGCAGGGACGGGGATCAGGAGCATGTCAGGGAGCTCACGGAGGGGCGCTGCGGCTGCGGCAAGCTTGCGGCGGTGGTTCCCGGCGGCGCTGAGCGGTACGATTCCGTGATGGCTGCTCTGGATGCCCTTTCGGAGGATTCCGGGCTGGTACTTGTACAGGACGGGGCGAGGCCCTTCGGCACGGAGGCTCTCACCGGGGCCGTGCTTGAGGCTTCGGCTCTGACGGGGGCTGCGGTTCCCGGGATCCCCGTGAAGGATACCATCAAGGAAATAATGCCCGGAGAGGATCCCGGCGCTCTGCCGCTGGTGAAGGTGACCGCTGACAGGCAGAAACTGCGGGCGGTGCAGACGCCTCAGGGCTTTGAGACCGGGCTTCTGAAGCGGGCGTATGCCCGGGCGGCGGAAAGTCCTTCAGGCATGAGTGGGATTACCGACGACGCTTCACTGGTGGAGGCTCTGGGCTTGCCGGTTGCGGTGGTTGAAGGAGAAGAGGACAATATCAAAGTGACTACGATATCTGACATAGACAGAGCGGAGCGGATCGCGGAGAATCAGGAGGGTCGGACTCCGGCCCCGCCGTACGAATTCAGAAGCGGCTTCGGCTACGACGTCCATGCTTTTGCGGAAGGACGAAAACTGGTGCTGGGCGGCGAGGAGATCCCGTATGAACTGGGACTTCTGGGGCACTCCGATGCGGATGTGCTGCTTCACGCCATCATGGATGCGATGCTAGGCGCAGCCTGCCTGGGAGATATCGGCAAACACTTTCCGGATACGGATGAGCGCTACCGGGGGATCAGCAGCCTGAAGCTCCTGGAGGAGACAGACCGGCTGGTTCGGGAAGCGGGCTTCGTTCCGGTGAACATTGACGGGACGGTGGTGGCTCAGGCTCCGAAGATCGCCCCTTACGTGATGAAAATTCGCAAAAATATTGCCGCAGTATTGAAAATCAATATAGATGCAATTAATATTAAAGGAACCACGACGGAAAAACTGGGGTTCACGGGCAGAAAGGAAGGTATAGCTTCATACGCTGCCGTATCCCTTTATCGTGAGAATAAATAACAGGACGCCTTGCGGCGTTGGGGTCCCGCGCGCTTTTTGACGGCGGGATCTCTGATGAGAATGGAGGAATAGCAGACATGAAAATGTCAAAGATGTATATACGGACGCTGAGGGAGGCACCTGCAGAGGCTGTGGTGCCGAGTCATATCCTCATGCTCCGGGCTGGCATGATCAGAAAGATCGTGTCAGGTATCTACGGATTTATGCCCCTGGGATACAGGGTGCTCCGGAAGGTGGAGAACATCGTCCGTGAGGAAATGGACGCCGCAGGCGGCCAGGAGATCCTCATGTCCGCGCTTCAGCCTGCAGAGCTCTGGCAGGAATCCGGCCGCTGGGGAGACTACGGCCCGGAAATGTGGCGTATCAAGGACCGCAACGGCAGAGAGTTCTGCCTGGGACCTACACACGAGGAGATCTTCACAGATATCATCAGAAATGAAGTGAGTTCCTACAGACAGCTGCCTGTAAATCTCTATCAGATCCAGCACAAATACAGAGACGAAGCGAGACCTCGTTTCGGACTCATGCGTTCCAGAGAATTCGTCATGAAGGACGCATACTCCTTCGACAGAGATGAAGAATCCCTGAACGAGAGCTATCAGAACATGTATGATACATACACCAGGATCTTCAACAGATGCGGACTGGAATTCAGACCTGTAGAGGCTGATACCGGTGCCATCGGCGGAAGCGCATCCCACGAGTTCCAGGCACTGACTGAAAACGGTGAGAGTACCATCGCATTCTGCGAAAAGTGCGATTATGCTGCCACAGATGAGTCTGCAGTCTGTGTGGACGCTCCGGCATCCAATGAAGAGATGCTCCCGCTGGAGAAGAAATCCACTCCGGGAACGAAGACTATAGAAGCAGTTGCCAATTATCTGGATCTTCCCCAGAGCCGGACGATCAAGGCATTATTATATGAAACATATGACGAGGAGGGCAGTGTTACAGGTTATGTAGCAGCCTTCATCAGAGGTGACCGTCAGGCAAACGAGACCAAGCTCATAAACGCGCTTGGGATCAATGAGTATCAGCTGGCATTTGCAAATGAAGAAAAGATGGCTGCAGTTACGGGCTGCGTAGGCGGCTTTACAGGTCCTAAGGGCCTTCACGACTGCAAGATCATCGTGGACAGCGAACTTCCGGGCCTCAGAAATCTGTGCGCAGGCGCCAACGAGGCGGACTGTCATTACATTAATATGAACTACGGCAGAGATTACGAAGCAGATATGATCGTAAACTTCAAGCTGGTGGGCGAAGGCGATGTGTGCCCTGAGTGCGGCGCTCCGCTGAAGTTCAAGAGAGGAATGGAAGTAGGACAGGTTTTCAAGCTGGGAACCAAGTACAGCAAGGCCATGGGTGCTGTTTACAAAGACGAGAATATGAAGGAGCACGAGATAGTAATGGGATGCTACGGCATCGGCGTTACCAGAACTCTTTCGGCTATCGTGGAACAGCATCATGATGACAACGGCATCATCTGGCCTGTTTCCGTGGCTCCTTACCACGTCATCGTAACTGTGGTCAAGCAGAAGGACGAAGAAGCTATGGATCTGGCTGACAGACTGGAAAAGGAACTGAGTGCCAAAGGCGTCGAGGTCATGGTGGATGACAGAGACGAGCGTCCGGGCGTGAAGTTCAAGGATGCGGATCTGCTGGGTATCCCTGTCAGGATCACCGTCGGCAAGAAGGCCGCAGAGGGAATTGTAGAATACAGACTCCGCACCGACGATCAGAGTGTGGAACTGCCTGTGGGTGAGGCCGTTGCGAAGGCTGCGGCTTTCATCAGTGAAGGACTGAGCCACTAGGCCCGGATTCTTGAATGTGACAAACATAAGGAGAAACATCATGAGAAAAGTATTTACGATCGAAATGGAAGAGAGCAAGGCACTGCCAAAGGGTGGAGTGATGAAGGGTGAACTCTATCCGGAAATCGCACCTATCACCTGCGCTAACTTTGAAGAACTTGCAAACAAGGGCTTCTATGACGGACTGATCTTCCACAGAGTCATTCCGGGATTCATGATCCAGGGCGGAGATCCTGAGGGAACAGGCATGGGCGGTTCCGGCACTCAGATCCGCGGCGAATTTACCAGCAACGGTTTCAGAAACGACCTGAAGCACACAAAGGGAGTACTCTCCATGGCTCGTTCCATGAGACCTGACTCCGCAAGCTCCCAGTTCTTCATCATGGTTGCGGATGCTCCGCACCTTGACGGCGAATATGCTGCATTCGGCAAGGTAACCGAGGGCATTGAGGTCGCTGATGCAATCGTAGCTGTAGAAACAGATATGAATGACAAGCCGAAGGAACCGATTCACATGAAGAGCATCAGAGTAGAGGTCGTTGACGACTAATCTGTTTGACGGAAGTAATTTGAAATGAAGATCTATAACTCAATGACAAACAAGAAAGAGCCTTTCGTGCCAATGCAGGCGGGCCACATAAAGATGTATGTCTGCGGACCTACGGTCTACAATTTCATACACATCGGGAACGCCAGACCGTTTGTGGTATTTGACACACTGCGCCGCTATCTTGAATATAAAGGAAATGAAGTGGAATATGTACAGAACTTCACCGACGTGGATGACAAGATAATCAACCAGTCGCTGAAGGAAGGCATCCCCGCTTCAGAGGTCAGCGAAAAGTACATCGAAGAGTACTTCCGGGACTCGGATGCGCTGAATCTCAAACGCGCCACAGTTTATCCGAAGGTTACGGAAAACATCCCGGAGATCATAGAGCTGGTACAGGGACTGATAGACAAGGGCTTTGCCTACGAAGTGGACGGCGATGTGTATTACAGGACCAGAAAGTTCACGGATTACGGAAAGCTTTCAGGTCAGAATATCGACGACCTTGAGTCCGGTGCGCGCATCAGCGTTGACGAGAGAAAATCAGATCCCCTGGACTTCGCACTCTGGAAGGCCAGAAAAGTGGAAGGCGAACCTGCATGGGAGAGCCCGTGGGGCATGGGCAGGCCGGGCTGGCACATCGAGTGTTCTGCAATGGCCAACAAGTACCTGGGCAAGACCATCGACATTCACGCAGGCGGCCAGGATCTGAAATTCCCCCATCACGAGAATGAGATCGCCCAGTCCGAGGCATTTACGGGCAAGCCTTTCTCCAACTACTGGATGCACAACGCATACATCACCATCGGCAAGGATCAGGAGAAGATGTCCAAATCAAAGGGCAATTTCTTCACTGTGAGAGATATCCTGGACAAGTATACAGGTGAGGAGGTTCGCCTGTTCCTGCTCAGCGGTCATTACAGAAGTCCGGTGAACTTCAGCGATGAGCTGATGCTCCAGACGAGAAATTCACTGGCGAGGATTCACAACGCAGTTGAAAATCTGAAGCATCTGATCGAAAACGGCGGAGGGGAACTGACTCCGGAGGAAAGCAAGTCCCTGGAGGGCCTAGAAAAATACAGGGAGAAGTTCGAGGAGTCCATGGAGGACGACCTGAACACGGCCGATGCAGTAACTGCCGTATTTGAACTGATCAGAGATGTGAATACACAGATCCGCAGCGGTTCCTCCGGGGAATATGCCAGAGGGGCTCTGGATATGCTGGAGGAACTGTCCGGCGTGCTGGGTCTCACTCTTGCTGGAGAGGATGAGGGCGTGGACGCTGAGATCCAGGCTCTGGTTGACGAACGCCAGACCGCAAGGAAGGCAAGAAACTTCGCAAGGGCAGATGAGATCAGAGATATCCTGAAGGAAAAGGGTTACGCAGTTGAGGATACTCCTCAGGGTCCGAAGATCGTAAAGCTTTGATCTGCGGAGGCAAAAATTATTGATATGACAGGCCTGAGACCTCTCCGGCAAACCGGAGGGGCGGGCCCGGTATAAAATGAAATCAGGGATAGCATGGGAGACAAGAAGAAAAAGTTTCATCTTACAAGTCTGCAGATCACGTGGGGTGCCACGGCATTCCTCACTTCGATATGCTGTATTCTGTTCAGTCTCTTTCTGATCAATCTGCCTGCGATGCAGGAGGTTGCCGGAAAGATCGTGTCGGCTGTGATGCCTGCGGTAATGGGCGGAGCTATGGCGTATCTGCTGCTTCCTCTTTACAACGGCATATGCAGGCGGCTGATCCCGAGGCTTGAGAAGAGCATGGAACCTCTGGCTGCCAGGAGACTGGGAAAATTGATCAGTACTGTGCTCAGCGTGCTGACTCTGCTGTCGGTGGTCACTGTGATGATGGTGATGGCTGTGCCGCAGGTAATAGACAGCATAACATCGCTGGTGGCATCCATGCCGGCTACTGTGAACAGGCTGGAGGAGTTCCTGAACGACATGCTCCGTGACCACCCGGAGTTTTCGGATCAGCTGATCCTCGGTATCAACAGTGTGGAATCCAACATGAATGACATGGTCACCACCTATGTGACTCCTTCACTGCAGTCCATCGTAACAAATATAACCCAGAGCGTCATCGGATTCGTGAAGATGCTGTTCAACCTGATAATCGGCGTGATCGTCTGCGTTTATCTCCTCAATATCAAGGAGACTTTCAGCGCACAGGGGAAGAAGCTGATCTACAGCATGATGAAGCCCGAGCATGCCAACGTGGTGGTGGAGGATGTACATGAGATCCACAAGATCTTCAGCGGATTCATCTCCGGAAAGATCATAGATTCGCTGATAATCGGCGCGATCACCTTCGTGGTGCTGACACTGGTAAAGATGCCTTACGCAACCATGATAAGCGTCATAGTAGGAATAACCAACGTGATCCCGTTCTTCGGCCCGTTTATCGGCGCGGTGCCGAGCTTTGTGATCATTCTTACGGTTTCCCCGATCAAGAGCTTGTATTTTATTATTTACATAATCATCATCCAGACCATTGACGGCAATATCCTGGGACCTAAGATCCTGGGAGATTCTACGGGACTGCCGAGCATCTGGGTACTGTTTTCGATCCTTCTCTTCGGAGGATTGTTCGGATTCATCGGAATGGTGCTGGGTGTGCCTGTTATGGCGACTATCTATTTCTTCGTCAGCAGGGTGGTCAACAGAAAGCTTGAGAGCAAGGGCCTGGGCGGCGACAGTATGGACTACTTCAAGCCGGGAGTAATGGTTGATCCCAACGGGGAGCCTCTGGCTGAGATGTTCGTGTCGGCGGAGGCCGGGACTGAAGCAGACGCCGGGGATGAGGAACGCGATGCCGGAGACGGTGAAGAGACTGTTCCGGAAAATGAAGACTGAGACAGGGACGGCAGGAGGAGATGAAGCCAAATGACAGAAAACTGGATAAGGTTATATGACGCGGCTGACGAAATCTTCAGCCTGAAGCCCTGGAATCTGTTTGCGGTAACAGATCTGGCGGAGATTCATCTGGAGGGCGAGGATGAGCCCTGCTACGTGTCCATGACCGGAATGTTCGAGGAAGACCCCGGCATATCGGTCTATAAGGGACAGAAGGGGCTGGTGAGTTTCTCCAACTATATAAATCTGGTGGATTCCGTTCCCAAATATGTGACGGAGAGCCGGAAGAACAGCCTGGATCTCATCTGGGGTCCCAGGGAGGAACTGAAGAAGCGGGATATGGATGTGATAAAGTCCATCAACCGCAAATACAGAGGCAGAGATGTCTGGCCGCTGTTCAGGGAACTCAGGACCGGCTTTGAGCGCTGGTATCTGACGGATGAGGAAGTCGTCACCATGGCGGAAGTGCTGGAGGGACTGGCTGAGGCTTACAGGGAGCTAATGGCCGCACGAAAGCTCATAGATATGGAAGAAGGCGGAAGGATCCTCTGGCAGAAGGATGAGGTGTCCGGAGAATGGAGCGCTGAGCTCCTCTCACCGGTGCAGAAGATAGAAGCGGTGACTGAGGGATGTATAATAACCGACGAACTGCTGATCCGCAGACTCAAGAGAATGAAGAGAAATACTGCGGTGCTGGAGCTGGATCTGCCATACATACCGATTCCCATCGGCGGAAAGAACGGCAGAGAGAGGGCCAGATATCCCAGGATCCTCATGCTGGCTGACGGCATGAAGGAACGGGCGGTTGACCGGTACTATCTGAAAGGGCCGGTGGACCCAAAGGATGCGGTGCTGTCTTCTCTGATCAATTACATCGAAGAGGAGGGACGGCCCCCTGCGATATACGTAAGGAGTACCGAAGTGTATAGCATCATAGGGCACCTCTGCATGAGCATAGGAGTTGAGGTCAGTCTGACCACGTCGCTCCGGGGGCTCGACCACTGTGTGGAGGACATGATCATTTACATGGCCACCGAGGAGGAACTGGAATAGGGCTTTCGAATGGGGATCCATCGCACATTATTAATATTATGATCTGAAACAAAAGGACTCGAAGACGTTTGCGGAGCATGCAGACAGGTTTTCGGGTCTTTTTTTATCTCCCGCGCAAAATATCACGCGGTTTATGGTATAATAACGAGCAATTGAAATCAAAACTACTGATGCAAAGAAAGGGGCGCGCCGCTGGCGTGGAAGAGGCATGGATAAAGCAGAACAGGCAATTTTAAAGCACAAGGAATGGAAGGGCAAGCTGGAGGTCATCTCCAGAGCGCCTATCAACAATAATGAAGAGCTGGCAGTGGCATACACTCCGGGAGTTGCGGCTCCATGCCTCGAGATCGAAAAGGACGAGAACCTGGCATACGAGTACACCCGCAAGGGCAACATGGTGGCAGTGATCACGGACGGAACGGCGGTACTGGGACTGGGAGACATCGGCCCTGCAGCTTCCATGCCGGTAATGGAGGGCAAGTGCGCACTGTTCAAGCGCTTCGCTGACATCGATGCGATTCCGATCTGCGTGGATACCAAGGACGTGGATGAGTTCGTGACAACAGTGAAGAACATCTCCAAGAGCTTCGGCGGCATCAATCTGGAGGATATCTCCGCTCCACGCTGCTTCGAGATCGAGGACAGACTGAAGGCTGAGTGCGATATCCCCGTATTCCACGATGACCAGCACGGCACGGCTGTGATCTCCTGCGCTGGACTGCTGAACGCAGTGAAGGTGACAGGCAGAGAGATGGGTGATCTGAAGATCGTCATCAACGGAGCAGGTGCTGCGGGAATGTCAATCTGCAAACTGATACTGAAGATGGGATTTGGAACGGTTACGATGTGCGACAGCAAGGGAACCATCTGGGATGGAAATCCGCGCAACAACGCGGCGAAGGCTGAGATCGCAAAGATAACAAATCCTGACAACATCCAGGGAACTCTGGCTGATGCGGTGAAGGATGCGGACGTGTTTATCGGAGTTTCTGCGCCGGGAGTTCTCACACAGGATATGGTGAGGACTATGGCGAAGGATCCGATCATCTTTGCATGTGCAAATCCGACTCCTGAGATCTACCCGGACGAGGCAAAGGCTGCAGGTGCAGCAGTTGTGGGAACGGGCAGAAGCGACTTCCCTAATCAGGTTAACAATGCGCTCTGCTTCCCGGGTCTCTTCAGAGGAGCACTTGATGTGAGAGCGACTGAGATCAACGACGAGATGAAAGTGGCTGCGGCTTACGCTCTGGCAGCTGTTATCAGCGATGATGAGCTGAATCCGGACAACATCCTTCCGGATGCTTTCAACCCTGAGGTTGTTAAATCCATCGCCAAGGCTGCGGCGGACGCGGCTGTGAAGTGCGGCATCAGCAGGATCTGAGCCGGCGGATTAACGGAGGCTGACAATAATGACTGAAAAAGGATTCAGGATCGAACACGATACAATGGGAGAAGTGAAGGTGCCGGCGGACCGTTACTGGGGTGCGCAGACACAGCGGAGCTTCGAGAATTTCAGGATCGGCACCGAAAAAATGCCCCGGGAGATAATAGAAGCGTTTGCATATCTCAAGAAGGCGGCGGCGCTGACTAACGTGGAGCTGGGCATGCTGGACGAGCCCCGGGGCGAGGTCATAGCCCGGGTCTGTGACGAGATCCTTGAGGGGAAACTTGAAGGAAACTTCCCGCTGGCAGTGTGGCAGACGGGAAGCGGTACTCAGTCCAACATGAACGTGAACGAGGTTGTGGCAGCCAGGGCCAATGAGCTCACCGGGCGGGAGCCGGAGCTGCATCCGAACAACCACGTAAACTGCTCCCAGAGCAGCAATGATACTTTCCCTACGGCCATGCACATAGCTGCGGTGAAGATCATCCATGAGAAGGTGTTCCCGAGCCTTGACGTACTCAAGGGAACTTTTGATGAGTTGTCTCAGCGATATATGGGTATCATCAAGACCGGAAGGACCCACCTGCAGGATGCTACTCCTGTAACTCTGGGTCAGGAGATCAGCGGCTGGGCATCCATGCTGGAGCACGACCGCGGCATGCTGGAGCAGGCTTTGAAGGGACTCAGTGAGCTGGCTCTGGGGGGAACTGCAGTGGGAACGGGATTGAACGCACACGAGGATTTTGCGGGAACGGTTGCAAAGAAGATCTCAGAACTCACAGGAGAGTCATTCGTGACAGCACCGAACAAGTTCCACGCTCTCACGTCAAAGGACCAGATCGTCTTCGCCCACGGAGCACTCAAGGCTCTGGCGGCGGATCTGATGAAGATAGCCAACGATGTGCGCTGGATGGCTTCCGGCCCTCGCTGCGGCCTGGGAGAGATCCGCATTCCGGAAAACGAACCGGGCAGCTCCATCATGCCGGGCAAGGTGAACCCTACCCAGTGCGAGGCCGTGACAATGGTTGCGGTACAGGTGATGGGAAATGATGCGGCAGTGGGATTTGCAGCATCACAGGGCAACTTTGAGCTGAATGTCTTCATGCCGGTGATCATATACAACTTTCTCCAGTCCGCCGGGCTGCTGGCTGACGTGATGTCCTCCTTCAACGACAACTGCGCCGTGGGGATCACTCCTGTGGAGGAAAAGCTGGAGGAGAATATGAGAAATTCGCTGATGCTGGTGACGGCGCTGAATCCACATATCGGCTACGAGAATGCGGCAAAGATATCCAAGAAGGCATATGCGGAGGACATCACGCTGAAGGAGGCTGCCCTGAAACTGGGGCTCCTCACAGAGGAAGAATTCGACCGGTACGTGAGACCGGAGGAAATGACAGGACCGAAACATGGACAGAACTGATCTTGCGGCAATGAGCTCCGCGGTGCTGGCCTTCGTGGGGGATGCGGTCTACGAGGTGCACATACGGGAGCACGTGATACAGAAGGGCAGCCTCAGGCCGGACGCCGTGAACGGGAGAACGGTGCGTTATGTAAGGGCGGAAGCCCAGGCGGCGGCACTGGATGCCCTGCAGGAGCAGCTTACGGAAGAGGAGGCTGCGGTGGCGCGCAGGGGCCGGAATCACAAGGTGACATCCATGCCCCGGAACGCTGACCTGAAGATATACAAGAAGGCCACGGGATTTGAAGCTCTCATCGGCTGGCTGGAGTTGGCCGGCGAAAAGGAAAGACTCAGATATATAATGGAAGAATCCGTGAGGATCATCGAGAGTACTCACGTGGACGTGAAGCGGCACAGACCGGAGGAAGCAAAATAATGAGTTATGCAGACAGGGTCTTCAAGGAGACCGTAAAAAACATACTTGAGAACGGCGTTTACGACAACGATCTGGATGTCAGACCCCGCTGGGAAGATGGCACCCCGGCTCACACCGTTGCAGTCTTCGGTGTGGTGAACAGGTACGACCTGAAGAAGGAATTTCCCATCATGACCCTTCGCCGCACCTACTGGAAATCTGCCTGGGACGAGATCTCCTGGATATGGCAGAAAAAATCCAACCGTGTAAGCGAACTCAAGACCAGCGTCTGGGACGCATGGGCGGATGAAAACGGCACCATAGGAAAGGCGTACGGTTTCCAGATGGGAGAGAAGGCGAAGTACAGGGATGTGACGGAGGCAGGAATAATGAAGGCCTTCGGCCGCAACGCCGAAAGCAGGCTGGCGGACAAAACGGAGGACGGAATCTACATGCTGGACCAGACGGACAGAGTCATCTACCAGCTGGTGAACGACCATGGATCCCGGCGCATACTGACAAACCTCTACAATATCGGAGAATTGAATGAAATGGCCCTTGCGCCCTGCGCATACAGCATGACTTTCATGGTGGTGGGCAACAAGCTGAATGCCATACTGAATCAGAGATCCCAGGACATGATCACGGCGAACAACTGGAACGTGGTCCAGTATGCCCTGGTGGTCTACGCCATGGCATCGGCATACGGCTTCGAACCGGGAGAACTGGTTCATGTCATAGGAAACTGCCACATCTACGACCGGCACATCGAGCTGGCAAAGGAAATGCTGAACAACGAGGAATTCGATGCTCCCCGTTTCCTGATCGACGGCAGTGTAAAGGATTTCTACGATTTTACACCTGACAGCTTCAAGCTGGAGGATTACAGATACAACGATTTCAACCACGTGATACCGGTGGCGATATAGGAGATCCGGAGGCAGATGCTCCCGGAGGACGGAAAGGCGGAATATGCGGATCATTGCAGCACAGGCTAAGAACGGAGCTATTGGAAACAAGGGGGGACTGCTGGCGTCTCTTCCCACAGATATGAAACACTTCAGGGAAGAAACCACTGGCCGCACGGTGGTGATGGGCAGAGCGACCCTGGAATCATTTCCGGGGGGCAGGCCGCTGCCAAAGCGCAGAAATATAGTTCTTTCCACCACACTGCCGGAATCGGATTCCTACGAGGTGGTGAGGTCTGTGGAAGAACTTCTGGAACTCCTGGGAGCGGATAACGGAGACGACGTGTACGTGATAGGCGGCGGTCAGATCTACAGCCGTCTGCTGCCGTACTGCGGCAGTGCGACCATTACTGAAATCGAAGGGGAGTTCGAGGCGGACACCTACATGCCGGTACTGGCGGAGCTGGACGACTGGGAACTGATCTCCCGCAGCGAGCGCATGGAAGAGAACGGATGCGGGTTCACGTTTGCCGAATACAGGCGGAAACAGGCTTAAAAAAAGGTAACTCCGGACCCCCGCGGGGGTACATGCCGGAGCATATTAATAAGGAAGAATTGAATATGGCAATAAAAAAGAGAAATGACAGCCGCCGCAGCGGAAACGGCGGACGTGCGGCGGGAGCATTTGGCAAAGGTCCTGCTGTAAAGAGATCCGGAAAGAACCATCACGCTGACTGGAACCGGAAGAACAATTTCAGGCAGGAAGAAAATTATTTTGATACAAAACCCGCGAAAAGGGATAATATATCTTCGGACAGGTTCAGAGAAGAAAAGCGTGCTCCCCGGAGGGATTCCTATATTCCTGCTTCTTTTGAAGGAAACGGGGAAAATGTCCTGGCAGGAAGAAATCCTGTCATGGAGGCGCTGAAGAGCGGAAGGGGCATAAACAAGATCCTCATGACTAAAGATGCAGAAGGCTCTGCTCTCAAGATCGCAGCAAAGGCCAGGGATCTGGGCGTGGTGATCCAGTATACGGACCGCAAGGCGCTTGACAGAGCTGCGGGCCCGGGAGTCCATCACCAGGGCGTGGTGGCGTATGTTACGGACTTTGAGTACTGCCAGGTGGAGGACATACTGAAGATTGCGAAGGACAAGGGCGAAGATCCATTCATCATAGTACTTGACGGTCTTGAAGATCCGCACAACTTCGGTGCGATCATGAGGAGCGTGGACGTGTCCGGAGCACACGGCATCATCATTTCAAAGCACAGAGCCGTGCCTGTGACTGCCACCGTGGAGAAGTCCTCCGCCGGAGCAGCTGAGTATGTTCCGGTGGCAAGAGTTACCAACATCGCCTCTGCTGTGGAGCAGCTGAAGGATGCTGGCGTATGGGTGGCAGCGGCCGACATGGACGGAGACAGCCTGTATGATGCTCCCCTGGATGGCCCTATCGCGCTGGTCATTGGAAATGAGGGTAAGGGGATCAGCCGCATAGTAATGGAAAAGTGCGACATCTGCGTATCCATTCCGATGATGGGAAAGGTTAATTCCCTCAATGCGTCAAATGCTGCCGCAATACTCATGTATGAGGTTGTCCGCAGACGTATCAGATAGAAATATGATTTTACCGGAGGATCATATGATCCGGTGAGGTGTCAAATTGGAATACTATGAAAGGACTGACGAGGAGCTGGTACAGCTGTCCCGATCCGGAGACGAGGAGGCCACGAGCCTGCTCCTCGAGAAGTACAAGCAGCTGGCCCGGAGCAAGGCATCTGCATATTTCATGCAGGGCGGAGACAGAGATGATATAATCCAGGAGGGGATGATCGGCGTGTTCAAAGCGATCCGGTGCTATGAACCCGAAAAGGATGCGTCCTTCTCCACCTTTGCGGAGCTCTGTGTCAAGCGCCAGATAATAAGCGCTGTCAGGGGATCGTCCAGACAGAAGCACATGGTCCTGAACGAATCCATGTCTCTGAGCAAACCGGTGGACAGTGACAATGACGGTGGGAGCACTCTGGGAGAGACGATCTCCGACGAGCGGGTCAACGATCCGGAGTCACTGATGATAATGCATGAGAGCATCGATCAGATCGAAAAGGGCTGCTGCGATATCCTTTCCAAGCTGGAAAGGGAAGTCTGGGAAATGTACATGCAGGGATGTTCCTACAGCGAGATCGCTTCCAGGCTGGACAAAACCAATAAAACTGTTGACAATGCGATCCACAGGGCAAAAAAGAAACTTGCGGAGTGGGTGGAGGTCTGAGGGCCGGCTGCGGCTGGTCGCAAGGGCGTAAACAACGGCCGGAAACAAAGTCCCGGAGCCTGTCACTGCAAGGGAAATGCAGTCTTTGCACTGTGGATACAATATTCTGTTGACACAAAACACTAAAATAGGTAAAATGATATTTAAGTTCGTGCTGCCTTAGCTCAGTAGGTAGAGCACTTCATTGGTAATGAAGAGGTCGGCAGTTCAAATCTGCTAGGTAGCTCCAAACTTACAATAATATTTGCCAGATTATTATAAGACAAATTTTAAACTAACAAACAATCAATGAATTTTGGGATGGTATCCCGGGAAGGAATTTACAGATGGCTAAGCAGAAATTCGAAAGAACAAAACCACATGTTAACATCGGTACAATCGGTCACGTTGACCACGGCAAGACTACACTGACTGCTGCGATCACAACTGTTCTCAACACCAGACTCGGCTTTGGTGAGAAGGTTGCA